>NZ_JBXSOL010000024.1:0-93785 GCF_057784555.1 Rhizobium sp. CNPSo 3670 | reverse complement strand
GACGGGTGAAGTTTCCGATCTTGCGTTCACCGGCGGCGAAACCAATCCGGCGCATGAAGATGTCAACGCGCTAGCCTCGGGCGCAGGAAATCAGCTTCGAACGACAGGTGCATAACGCGTGCTGCCCCGGTCCGCGCAAATAAGAGCGACCATATAGGCGAAGATCGGATCCAGCGCTTTTTGGTTGAACATGATACCGAAGCTGCCGGTTATAATGTAGCTGCTGGTCAGCAGGAGAGCGAGCGCTATGGCTAGATCCCGGCCAGGGCCAGGTTCCTTTTTCCACGCACCGATCACGGGTGTCAGGAGCAGCAATGAAAGCGCTGCGATGCCGACAAGGCCGGCGTCGATTCCCGCTGTGAGAAAGCCGTTATGGACATGTGAATAGGGCAGTTGCGGCCTTAGGCCCTCAGGGACTTCTGCCAGGACAGCAGCCATCCGGTTTTGCGGGCCATAGCCGGTGAACGGATCCTTGGTGATTGCCGATAGGGCGCCCTTGTAGAGAGCAACCCGCGCGCTCAGCGAGGTGATATCGCCATTGGTGCTTTCGAGCGATGACAGATTGTCCTGGAGCTCACGGACGCGATAGACAACCTGGTCGCTGCCCAAGGCGAGAAGTCCCAGCAACAGTACCGAGCCGGTGATGGCGAGGCTGCGCAGACTGACATGAAATCGGTTCTTGGGAAAATACCAGAGGAAGATGACCAGCTGGACGGGGATGACCAGCCAGGCCGAGCGCGTTCCGGAAAGCAACGCGCAGCCCAGACCCGCGGCATATCCCAATATCGCGATCTTTTGCTCCATGCTTTTGGGAGATTGAAGATTGAGTAGCGCGACGCCGCCGAAAAGCACGCCGATAACGCCCAGCAGCGCCGCGTTCGAGGTTCCCGCCTCCGCCCTGGGCATCAGGAATAGGACCTGAAGCAGACTGAAGAGAAAAGTAACGATCATGCCGAGACCCGCGCCGAGGATAAAGAGGGGCACAAGGCGGCCATCGGGAGATTGACGCATGCGCGGCAAGATCAGCCAGATCGAAAAGAACGGCAGGAGCCGGAAAATCCAATCCAGTTCTTCCGAGAAAGGCGGATTGACGAATATGCTGATGACCATCACCACCGGGTAAATCGTCATGCAAATGGCAACCACTCGGTCGGACTTCGACAGGTTCAAAGGAAAGCGGGCTCTTGCCAGGCAATAGAGACCCGATAGCATCGACCCGAGTAGGATGAAGGAGTTGAAGTTAGGTGAAAGCCCGGGCAAGATTGCAAAGAGAAAGACCGCGATGCCATTGGTTCGATCAAGCGCGCTTCCAGACCCGTTCCCGGGATGAAGCACCGCAATCACGAGTTGCCTGAAATAATTCACTTTGATAGCCCTGACGTGTCGCTTTCCAGCCTCGCTAAGGACCGTTGTCACCGCTGTCAAGCCGCGAAGGCAGGACGAACCTGCGCTTTTTTCACTGTCGCATTCCGGCAACAGCAGATTCGGATGCTCGTTGCTCCTGCTCGACGACGGTCGCAACAGGCTGCAACAGCAAAGCTGTTCCGAACAGAAAACACGTTTGAGGTGCGAGTCTATTGAGAAGCTTTGTCATCTGGCGGCGCATTCCCGCTATCCGCGAACGTCTCTGTTGGTCGCGGGCCGAGTGATCTGGCGCCCACCCCGAGACCGACTTTGCCGCGCCCCGTGCGAGCGCTTTGCCTCGAAATTCCCGAGCATTGTCGAGATGCATGACGGTGGGCAGGCGCGGACAATCAGCCAGCGCTTAGCGACAACTGTGACCCCGCCGTTAACCTGAAACTTGAACAGCCCGTCAATGATGTAGAGCGCCTCGTCTTAGTCATGCCTATGAAGAGGACATTGAAACCTCCCTGAGCGGATGTTCGATCATAAAAACAGACGCAACGCTTTCGGCACTCGACAGGCGAGGCGGGCAAATGCGTTCATGAACCGTCGGTCGTTGTCTGACGTCTCGTCTCCTCTCATCACGAGCCTTCGACGCCGTTTCAAACAACGAAGAATGTCCACGCCGCTCACAGTGAATGCAAGCGGCGTGGACTGCTTATCATCAAACAATGGGTGCACCGACTAGGTCAATCGCGTGGGCGCTGCAGATTCCTGCTAGGGCTTGCTGCTGCTCAATTGTCGGAGGCAGCTGCTCCGGCAGTGCTTCTTCCTGCGCAAGGCGGGACGCCGCGCGGACCATGTTTTCGAAGGGGCCGTTCGTAATCGTCAGGCAACGGCCGTAATCCGACAGCACGCGGAAGCCATGCACGCTGTTTCTCGGAAGATGGATCGTGTCGCCGACGTCGGCCTCGATGACCTCACCGTCACGCTGAAAGCGGAACTGCCCCTCGAGGATGACGAAGGTCTCGCTTTCCTGGTGGTGGATATGCAACGGAGGAGCAAAGTCCTTTGCCATGCGATGCTCGATTATGGACAGGCCTTCCGCATTGTCCGCCTGCCTCAAGCGCACGAGGAGATGGGCGGTCATGAACCAGAGGCTATCAGTATTCGCGGTCATCGTATTTTCCTTTTGATGAATTGCTTGCTTGCGAGAGTGTTTCAGTTGATTGCCGATTGCACGGCAGGTCGGAAGGAGACGCCGAATTCAGCGGCGATCGCCGATACGTCAGCAGTTTTCGATGAAGGGGTTTTCGCCAGGGCGGGATAGAAATTTTCAAAGCCGCCAGGTGTGACGACGACCAACAGCCTGCCCGTCGAGTTTCCGACGTTGCGGATTTGGTGGGGAACATTGCGAGGTGGCGCGATGCAGCCGCCTTGATCCAGTTCGACATATTCGTCGGCGCACCAGAAGCCGAATTTGCCTTTGAGCACGTGAAGAAACTCGTCTTCCAGCGCGTGGATGTGTCTCGGCTGCCCTTCATCGCGGGGAACGATCATCTCCATCACGGCCAGAGCGCCGTTTGTGTCAGCCGAGGGTATCCTCATCCGGTTTAACCCGGCGATCACCTCGACTGTGCCTCGCGCGGGCGGTGAGATCGCGGCATGCATAAATTTCGTCATTTGTCGCCCCATGCTCTGATTACGTTGAGGGCGGATTTACCGAAATTCGCGCAAATGATAAGACTGATAATCGCGCAGCATTATTTGGAAAATTCAGCATGAAGTCCCTAGATCCGTTGGAGGGCATCGCAGCCTTCCTGACTGTCGGAAAACACCTCAGCTTCACGAAGGCGGCAGAAGAGCTCCGCATGTCGCGGGCGACGGTAGGTACCCAAGTGCAGGCATTGGAGGCAAAGCTCGGGGTGAGGCTGCTGCATCGTTCAACACGCAGCGTGGTGCTGACGGAGCCCGGCGTCGCGTACTATCAGTCGCTTACGGGCATTCTCCCGCAGATCAAAGAGGCGGAGCGCGCCGCGCTCAGCTATCAGCACGAAGTCGTCGGTCGCCTGAAAGTCACTGTGCCGCCGGAATTCGCACAATTGCATATGGCCCCGATCATCGCTGAATTCCTGAAGCAGAATCCCGCCGTTTCGATCGACATCACGTTTTCGCATCGCGCCGTCAATCTGATCGAGGAGGGATACGATCTGGCGATCCGGGGCACGATTGTTGTTGAGGCCAATCTCATCACAAGACACATCGGGGATTCGCCGATGATAATATGCGCTTCACCGGATTATCTGGAGAGATATTCGAGGCCATCGGAGCCGATGGACCTGGCGAACCATTCGTGCCTGCATTTCTCAGGGCTTCGCTGGGGCAATGTCTGGATGTTCAGCAAGGGGGAGCAGAGCGCGCGCGTGCCGATCGTTCCGCGCTATCTCGCCAATGATGGTCTCAGTCTCAGGGACGTTGCGGTAGCGGGAGCTGGCGTCACGCTTCTGCCGATGTTTGAAATCGCGCAGGAGATTCGCGAGGGCCGCCTAGTACGTGTCCTCGACGACTGGACGATCGGCTCGGTTCCGATCCATGCCGTTTATCCTGCCAACAAGAACATCGCGTCCAAGGTCAGGAGGTTCACCGACTTCTTGGTGAAGAGACTTCCTAAGGATGCCATAGCCTGAATTTCGCCCAGATTACCATCGCGTTCCCAATATCTGACCCAAACATCAACACCGTGGCGATCGAGCCCACATTGGGCAGTGTAGGCCCGACTGCGGATTATCCGCGTTCCTTGAAAGCCCCCAGCCTCCGAGCGCTGAAAGAGGTCGAGCAAAATTTTCGAACGATTGTCGAGAGCGAAGTGACGGCCGCACTCACACGAATGATGTCATGACCGCTTCTGGCGCATTCCGGTCAATCCGAACGATTCGACTGATCCTTGCAGGTAAGAACTGCGTCACTATAAGGACGTCGATTCCGCTTAATCAAGCTGATCGACAGCCTTCAAGTCCAGGATCTGATCTCTCGCCATTCCAACCGAATTGTCCGGCCGTTATAGGACAGCGACGCGCCAGTCGCGCAGCCACTTTTGGTACCTGGAGCTATCGCCAATATGGACGCGGCGCGCTTTCCACCGATGACCGGCCGAGGAGATAGCCGAATCCGAATGCGAGAATACCAATGGTGAGCAACGCGCTTGCGGTGTGCGGGTGGTTTCTAGCCCCGGCCGTGACTGCATAGACCTCACGTTTCACCCCGCTGGCCGCCGATTGGGCAACCTTGGCCAGTCCTTCCGGCGGCTCGACGGGTGTGCCGGTAAATCCGGCGTCCAAGTCTTTTTTATCGACCATATCGGGAGACCTTTCCTGCATTGAAGACAGCAATTTAATCCTGCTCGCGTGTGCCGGGTGAGGCTTCGCGTTGGTCCGCGTCTTCGAGATCCGTCTTGACCAGGAAGGCATCGCTATGTTCGCGTGCGGCCTCTCGCAGCGCTTCGAGCTTGGGAGGATTGTCGGAATCGCCATATTGCGCATCGAGCTCATGCTCGGCGCGAATCCAGTGATCCCGATGCCTGCCCTCCGGCCTGCCTTCCTTCTCCCACAGCGCATGTGCTCTTTTCCGGATCTCCTCCTCGCGAAGCACCGCCGGGCCGGTTTCGTGTGTGGCTTGCCGCGCCATCTTCCCTTTCCGCGCACTGGCAAGGGAAGATTTCTTCAGCCGCGTGTCGTCGGTCGTGTCTTCATTTTTTGTGCGTCGTACCGGGTTCTTCATCGGCGCCTCCTTGATTGGTTCTCAACCAATTCGGCTGATCTAAGTTCCAACCAACAGTCTCGACCAGCACGCATGGTCAAACGACCCTCAACCTCCAAATGTAATCCATTCCTTCGCAGGCCTTGGCAGGGTGCCGCAGCTGATATACTAGTATGCCAGAACACGATCACTGGTCTCGATTATGCGGCAGTCCTCGGAAGCCCAAGCGCTTGCGGTTTCGATTTCCCAGGAAGTCGGCCCGAAGTTGCGCCGCGTCACCACGGCCGGTGCCATCTACGAACGTCTCTATGCCGACATCGTCTCGCTCAGGATGCCGCCTGGCCTGTTGCTGCAGGAAAAGCGGATCGCCGAGGATTTCGGGGTGAGCCGCACGCCGGTGCGCGAGGCACTGCTCAGGCTCTCCGAAGGCGGGCTGGTCGACATCTATCCGCAGTCAGGTACAGTCGTGTCGCGTGTGCCGGTAGCGTCGATCCCCGAGGCGGTGGTCGTGCGCAAAGCGCTCGAAGGTACGACCGTCGAGACTGCGGCCGAAACCGCCAGCGCTGCCGATATTGCCCATCTGGATGCGATCATCTCCCGGCAGCGGTCGCATGCCGCGGCCGGCAACGACTCGAACTTCCATGAGGAGGACGAGGCCTTTCATGAGGCGATCGCTGAGATAGCAGGTTATCCCGGCATCTGGGCAATTCTGAAGACGGTCAAGGTGCAGCTCGACCGGGCGCGGCGGCTGGCGCTGCCAGCGCTTGGGCGCATGGACAATGTGGTCTGCGAACACATCGTCATTCGCGACGCGCTCGCCGCCCATGATGCTGCGGCTGCGCGCGGCGCGATGATCCATCACTTGAGCGCCGTCATTCCCGATGTCGATGAGCTGCGCTCGCGTTACCCCGATTATTTCTGCTGACGGCAGGATCACCACGAAAACGAAGAGGCGAGGGAAGGAAGAAGGATGCGACAGGGTTGGAGATGGTTCGGACCGGAAGCGCCGGTGACGCTGGATGATGTCCGTCAGACTGGCGCGACCAATATCGTCTCGTCGCTCCATCAAGTGCCGATCGGCAGGGCCTGGACGGAAAGGGAAGTGCGCGAACGCCAGTCTCTGATCGAGACGACGCCGGCGGACCGCTCGTCGCTCGTCTGGTCGGTCGTCGAAAGCATTCCGATCCCCGACGCAGTCAAGCGCAGAGGCGGGGAGGCGAAGGCTGAAATCGAGGCGTGGATCGCCAGCCTCGAAGCGGTCGCCGCCTGCGGCATTCCGATCGTCTGCTATAATTTTATGCCTGTCGTGGACTGGACTCGCACCGACCTCGATTTCGTGACGCCGACAGGGGCCACCGCCATGCGGTTCGATCATGAGCGTTTTGCAGCCTTCGACCTCTTTATTCTGGAACGGCCGGGTGCGGCCCAGCAATATTCCGATGAGGATCGCGAACGGGCGCGTGTCGTCTATGAGGCCATGTCGGAGGAGGAGGTCGCCGACCTCACCCGCATTATCGCCTCGGCTCTTCCCGGCTCGACGACCGAGCCCCTTACCATTCCGGCCTTCCGGGAAAAGCTTGTCGCCTATAGCGGCATCGATGCCGCAAGACTGCGCCGGCACCTGATCGAATTCCTCGAAGCCGTGACGCCGGCGGCCGAAGCACGCGGCGTCAAGCTGACGCTGCATCCCGACGATCCGCCGCGCTCGCTCTTCGGCCTGCCGCGCATCGCCTCGACGGCCGATGATTATGCCGCTCTCTTCGATGCAGTGCCGTCGGCGGCGAACGGTATGTGTTATTGCACCGGCAGCCTTGGCGTGCGCGCCGACAACGACCTGCCGGCGATCGCCCGGCGGTTCGCTTCGCGCATCCACTTCGCGCATCTGCGTGCAACGACGCGTGAAGGCGACGGTCGGACGTTCCACGAAAGCGCGCATCTGGAAGGTGATGTCGACATGGTCGCGGTTCTCCGCGAACTGGTTGCAGAAGACCGCCGCCGCGCTCCCGAAGACACCATCGTCTTCCGCTCGGACCATGGCCACCGCATGCTTGACGATCTCGACAAAACGGTCACGCCCGGCTACCCCGCTATTGGCCGCATGCGCGGCCTTGCCGAGCTTCGCGGCATCCTGCATGCGCTGGACGCCCCGCCGACCTGAGGGGATTGGCGTCGCCTGGCACAGAAAATCATTGCGCTCTGGAGCCCGAGCGACACTTCAGAGCGCGCAACCCTTCAGGAACAGATCCGTGCACATCTTCGCCCTCGCGGCGATCTCTTCGATCCCCGGCGGCTGTTGCTGGCGCAGCATCGCGGCGCGCTGCGGCTCCATGATCATCATCCCACGGAGCATCCCGCAGGCGGCATGTGGATCGTCGAGTGCGATCAGTCCGCGATCGATCTGTCTGCGCAGCCAGTCTTCCATCAGCGCGTTGGTCCTGACGATCGCTTTCTCATAGAAGGTCGTGGCGATCTCGGGAAAGCGGTCGGACTCGCTGATGACGAGACGAGTCACGGTGATCGTGTCCAGCGAGAGCGTCAGCATGCCATAGGCCGTCAGCATGCGCTCTAATCCTTGCCTGAGGTCCAATACCGCGAGAGTTCCGGGATCGAGCGACATGAGGAAGCGCCCCGTCCGCTCGATGATCATCTCGGAAAACAGATCCGCCTTGGTCGGAAACAGCCGGTAGAGCGTCTTGGTCGAGACACCAGCCCCTTGCGCGATCGCGGCGATGCTTGCCGCGGCATAACCATTCTCGTGGAACTGCCGGTTAGCCGCCTCGATGATCACGCTTCTTGTATCGTCGTCGCAGCGGACTTGCGGTCGTCCTCGCGGTCTCTTCTCGATTTCGTGATTTTGGACCATGACTATTTTCCAAATTCTTGTTGACACCGATTTTATAGAGCATATTTTGGAAAACAACAAGTTTCCAAAAGTGGAACTGACGTGAATTTAGAGGCCGCAGCCGGTAGCGACAGCGACCAGTAATAGGAGAAAGGCAATGTCCATTAGTACGCTGCAGGCCCTGAACAACAACGCGCCTGTCACCGAAACCACGGCGGAGGCCGCGCCGGCAACCCTTGATGCCGGCAACACGCCACGCATCGTCGAAGCTGCCCCCGTTTCGCAGCCTCCCGCCCGCAAGCGCCGTGGCCGCGGACTGTTGCTGGGCGCGACAGCCATCGCCCTGATCGCCGCCGCCAGCTATTACGGCCATAGTTACTGGACCGTCGGCCGCTTCGAGATCTCCACCGACGACGCCTATGTGAAGGCCGACAATACGACCGTCGCGCCAAAGATTTCGGGCTACATTGAGGAAGTGCTCGTCGGCGACAACCAGGTGGTCAGGGCGGGTCAGCCGCTCGCACGCATCGATGATCGCGATTTCCGTGCCGCTCTCGATCAGGCCAAGGCCGATGTCGCCGCTGCCGAAGCGACGCTCAATGCCAAGCAGGCCTCGCTCGATATTCAGCAGTCGACGATTGCCGCGGCCCGCGCCACGGTCGAGGTCGACAAGGCGAACGAAACCTTCGCGGAACAGAACAACAAGCGTTACGCCAATCTCGCCACCAGCGGTTATGCGCCGGTTCAGACGGCGCAGCAGGCCGCTTCCGCCATCGCCGCCGCCCAGGCGACCATTGTACGCGATAATGCTGCGCTGGATGCCGCCGTCAAGCAGGTCGACCTTCTCAATGCCGAACTCGGCCAGGCGAAGGCGACGCTCGCCCATGACCGGGCCGTCCAGCATCAGGCTGAACTGAACCTCTCCTATGCAACGATTACCGCCCCTGTCGACGGCACCGTCGGCAACAGGACGCTGCGGGTCGGCCAGTATGTGCAGGCGGGCACCCAGCTGATGTCGGTTGTACCCACGAGCGCGGTCTACGTGATCGCCAACTACAAGGAAACGCAGCTGACCGATGTTCGCGCCGGCCAGCCGGTGGATATCGAGGTCGATACTTTCCCAGGCCGCATCTATCGGGGCCATGTCGATAGCCTTGCTCCGGCAAGCGGCCAGGAATTCGCGCTTCTTCCTCCCGACAACGCGACCGGCAACTTCACCAAGGTCGTTCAGCGCATTCCGGTCAAGATCGTGCTGGACGGCGAAGCCGCCAATGGCGACCTGCGACCCGGCATGTCCGTTCAGCCGAGCATCGACACCAAGGCCGATGCCGACCGCAGTTAGGCGCGGGGATTGGGAGATCGTGTCATGTCCACCATCGCAGCAACAGCCGCCCCCATATCGCAGCCGGGCGCCGGCACCAAGGAATGGATCGCCGTTCTCGCCGGCATGATCGGCGCCTTCATGGCGATCCTCAACATCCAGATCACCAATGCCTCCCTCCTCGATATCGAGGGTGGCATCGGAACGGGCGTCGACAACGGCGCCTGGATATCGACCTCCTACCTGATCGGGGAGATCGTCGTCATTCCGCTGACGGCTTATTTCAGCAATGTCTTCTCGTTCCGCCGCTATATCCTCGTCAATTCCATTCTCTTTCCGCTATTTTCGATGGCTTGTGCCTTCGCGCATGATCTCGGCACGATGATCCTGCTGCGCGGCCTGCAGGGCTTTGCCGGTGGCGTACTGATCCCCATGGCCTTCACCATGGTGCTAACCAAACTGCCGAAGACCCAGCAGCCGCTGGGGCTCGCGATCTTCGCGCTGTCGGTCACTTTCGCCCCGGCCATCGGCCCGACGATCGGCGGCTACCTGACGGAGAATTATGGCTGGCAGACGATCTTCTTCATCAACACGATCCCGAGCCTCATTATGGCGGCCGCTCTCGCCCTGACGCTAGAAAAGCAGCCGATGCAGCTCCACCTTCTGAGGGAAGGCGACTGGGCCGGCATCTTTACCATGGCGGTCGGCCTCTCGGCGCTGCAGACCGTGCTGGAGGAAGGCAACAAGGAAGACTGGTTCTCCTCGCCCTTCATCGTCAAGCTCAGCCTTGTCGCCTTCGTCTTTCTCGCCGCCTTTATCTGGATCGAGCTGACGGTCAAGAAGCCGCTGGTCAAGCTGCGGCTGCTCACTCAGCGCAATTTCGGCATCGGCGTGCTGGTCAACGTCCTGGTCGGCGTCGCGCTCTTTGGCACAGTCTATATCCTGCCGCAATATCTCGGTCAGGTGCAGCGTTATAATGCCGAGCAGATCGGCAACGTGCTCGCCTGGACCGGCCTGCCGCAGCTGTTGCTTATTCCGCTGGTGCCAGTTCTCATGAAGCGTTTCGACGCCCGCTATATCGGCTTCCTCGGTATCTCGATCTTCGCGATCAGCTGCTTCATGAACATCATGCTTTCGGCCGACAATGCCGGCGACCAGTTCTGGATCCCGAATATTGTCCGTGCCGTTGGCCAGGCCCTGGTGCTGACCCCGATCACAGCAATTACGACGGCCGGCATTGCTCCATCAGATGCCGCCGCCGCCTCTGGCCTGACCAACATGCTGCGCAATCTTGGCGGCGCGGTCGGCACCGCCTCTCTCGGCACCATCCTGACGAAGCGCGAACAGTTCCATTCCAATATCATCGGTCAGTCGATTACGCTGAGCCGTGACGAAGTTCGCGATCGCCTGGGCAAGCTTTCCGGCTACTTCATCCAGCATGGCGTCACCGATCCGGCTGTCGCATCGCAAAAGGCGGTCGTTGCGATTGGCCAGATCGTCAAGCGCCAGGCATTGATCTTGGGCTTCAGCGATACTTTCGCTGTCATCGGCGTGGTGCTTGCAGTGGCGGCATTTGCCCTGCTCCTCACCAAAAAGCCTCAGGCCGGCGGCGGTGCGGGCGCCCATTGAAACCCGGACACCGCAGGAAGATCCTCCGTAGGGAAAGCCCTCCTTGCCGTCATGCGAAGGGGGCTTCACACGTGAACGCTAATGGCCGATTTCGACCGTGAAGGCGAAACGCGCAACAGCGCCCGGTGCAAGCAGCGTCGTCGAGGGCCGTTCCGAGAGTTCGCTCGAAGCTCCGGCCTGCGCAGCCGTCCCGTGCCATGGCTCGACGCAGAGGAAGGGCGCGCCCGGCTTGGTCCAGAGAGCGAGGTTGGGCAGGTTTTCGAAACCGAAGCGCAGGCTCGGCCCGTCCTCGGCACCGTAGCGCAGCCCTTCTCCCGCCCCTACAGGGAAGATCATCGCATCCTGCTCGAACATCGCATGATCCAGCACCAGCCGGCCTTTGTCGAAGGGTGAGGGCAATGGCGTTGGATTTATAAGGCCGCCCGCCAGCCGCACGAGTTTAGGCTCGCCCTGATTGTCGAGCGTGATGATGTGGGCGCGTCCGGTAGCGCCGGGCAGCGGCCAGGCGAAGGCGGAGTGGAATCCAAGCCCGAAGGGCATCGTCTTCCGGTCGCGGTTGGTCACCTCGGCGCTGACGGTCAGCGCCCGGCCTTCTACCGCATGCTCCACGGCCAACAGGAATTCGAACGGATAGACCGCCCGGGTACTCTCCGAGGCGGCAAGCTCGTACCGGCACATCGTTGCCGCGGATGCCGCGAGGGTAAACTCGCTGCGGCGGGCAAAACCATGCTGGGCCATCGGATAGATCGTGCCGTCGATTGCGATCTTGTCGTCCGGAGCCTTGCCGACGATCGGAAACAGGATCGGCGAACGCCCGGCCCAGAAGGCGGCGTCGCCCGTCCATAGCCAGGAGCGTCCGTCGCTTGATTTAAGCGCCTGCATCTCGGCGCCGAGGGAGGAGACATCGACGGTGAGGTCCTGATTGCCGATCCGGATTGAGGCTGGCATCGCAATTCCCTTTCGTAGGTTGGTACCAAGTCATCTCATTTCCGCACCGTGAGTTTCTACTCAATCGGTGAGGTTGGTAATCACACGCCAGCTGCTGCTCATTCGTTACTTCCGTATCGCGCCCAACCTTGCGATCACTTCGTTCGGAATTCCATAGCGCTGAATGGCGTCGCGGTTGTTTCTCATTCCGCAGATTTCACGCTGGATGAAGAATGCCCAGACCGCATCGGAGGCGTCATTGAGAAGCTTCTCGCGTTCCTGCGCGCTTTGGCGTTCGCCGGTCCAGGCTTTCAGGGCGGCGAGGGCCGCCTCCACCTTCAGCCCGTGACGCCCGAGTGAATCGGCGCGCTCCGACATCAGCTCGTATTCGAGGACGTTGAGGCCGTTCCTATCCTCCTGGGATTGTCTGAAAGATTGCGGCGGCCGAACGCTCATGGGCACGGATTCCTTATCAGCGCAGGCGACAACCTTATCCAATCCGGTCTTCGAGATCGAGAGGGCAGGGGAATGGACCTTTCCCGCCAATTCCGCGCGTGGTAAGGCGCCGTAACTTTCTTTCAGGCCCATAGCAGACCATGATTCGTATCGAGAATATCAGCAAGCAGCTCAGCCACCGGATCCTCTTTATCGAGGCGTCGGCCGCTCTCAACAAAGGCGAGAAGATCGGCCTCGTCGGCCCGAACGGCGCCGGCAAGACGACGATCTTCCGGATGATCAACGGCGAAGAGCAGCCCGACGAGGGCCAGGTCTCCTGCGAGAAGGGCGTCACGATCGGCTATTTCAACCAGGACGTCGGCGAAATGGCGGGCCACAGTGCCGTCGCCGAGGTGATGAACGGCGCCGGGCCGGTCAGCGTCGTTGCCGCCGAACTGCGGGAGTTGGAGGCGGCCATGGTCGACCCCGAGAGAGCCGGCGACATGGAGGAGATCATCGAGCGCTACGGCGAGGTGCAGGCGCGTTACGAGGAGTTGGACGGTTATGCGCTCGACGGCCGAGCCCGCGAAGTGCTTGCGGGCCTGAGCTTCAGCCAGGAGATGATGGACGGCGATGTCGGTGCGCTGTCGGGCGGCTGGAAGATGCGTGTGGCGCTTGCCCGCATCCTGCTGATGCGCCCTGATGTCATGCTGCTCGACGAACCGAGCAACCATCTCGATCTCGAAAGCCTGATATGGCTCGAAGAGTTCCTGAAGGGCTATGAGGGTGCGCTGCTGATGACTTCGCACGACCGCGAGTTCATGAACCGCATCGTCAACAAGATCCTCGAGATCGATGCCGGCTCGCTGACCTCTTATTCCGGCGACTATGAATTTTACGAGCAGCAGCGGGCGCAGAACGAAAAGCAGCAGCAGGCCCAGTTCGAGCGCCAGCAGGCGATGCTCGCCAAGGAGATCAAGTTCATCGAGCGGTTCAAGGCGCGCGCTTCGCATGCTTCGCAGGTGCAGAGTCGGGTGAAGAAGCTGGAGAAGATCGACCGGGTGGAGCCGCCCAAGCGCCGCCAGTCGGTCGCGTTCGAATTCCAGCCAGCGCCGCGCTCCGGCGAGGACGTGATCAGCTTGAAGAACGTCCATAAGAAATATGGCAGCCGAAGCATCTATGAGGGGCTGGATTTCATGGTGCGGCGGCGGGAACGCTGGTGCATCATGGGCATCAACGGCGCCGGCAAATCGACATTGCTGAAGCTGGTGACGGGCACCACAACGCCCGACGAAGGCAGCGTCGCTCTCGGCGCCAGCGTCAAGTTGGGTTATTTCGCCCAGCATGCGATGGATATTCTCGATGGCGAACGCACGATCTTCCAATCGCTGGAAGATCGGTTTCCCCAGGCCGGGCAGGGGCCTTTGCGGGCGCTCGCCGGATGTTTCGGCTTTTCCGGCGACGATGTCGAGAAAAGGTGCCGGGTGCTGTCTGGCGGCGAGAAGGCCCGATTGGTCATGGCGATGATGCTGTTCGACCCGCCGAACCTGCTCGTGCTCGACGAACCGACCAACCATCTCGACCTCGACACCAAGGAAATGCTGATCAAGGCGCTGTCGCAATATGAGGGCACCATGCTGTTCGTATCCCACGACCGGCATTTCCTGGCAGCGCTCTCTAACCGGGTGCTGGAGCTGACGCCGGAGGGCATCCACCAATATGGCGGCGGCTATACGGAATATGTAGCGCGTACCGGCCACGAGGCGCCCGGACTTCGGAGCTGAACGGCTATTTTTCCGCCGGCTGTGAGGGCCGTTCATGTGAGCGAAGAATAGCGCCGGCCGATATTGCCGGCTCTCTGCCACGATGATGACCAATTTCCGTGGTGTTCGGGCCTTCTTAAAACAATCGGGGCGGGCACATCAGCATGGACTGGATCAATCGTCATATCGATCAGCCGTTATTGAACGGCGCGGCAGGCTTGCTGCGGCAGTGGCACATCCGTACGCGGCAGTCGCCGGAGCTGCTGGAGCCGACCTGGAATCTTGTCGTGCTATTCTTTCTCCTGATTGCCAGCGGACAGGTTATGACAGGCAAGCCTTTCGCGCTCAGCATCGCCGCGCTGATCATGCTGGCCCTGCCTTCAGCCAAAAAATTGCTTTCGGCGGTCAAGGCAGGCGGAAGCGCCTATGGCGCCCGGGAATACAAGTCCTCGAGGGCGCGGGCCGTCGCCAAACGGGAGGCGGAATGGTCGGTGCGGATCATCGTGCTGTTTTCATCCGCCTGCCTTCCCTTCATCGCCCGCATCGATGATCCGGTGGGCGCCTGTTTCATGCTGGGGGCAAGTGTCTGGTTCGTGCTGACCGGGCCGCTCAAGACGTATCTCGATGCGGCCGAACCTCCCGAACCGACTGAAGGCGACCGGATGTACAGCGGCGTCTTTCATTTCGGCTGAACGACGCCGATGCGACGTTCCATCTGCCAGCCATGAGGGTGAGGGAACCAAACCGGGCGGTCGCCGTTATCTCCGCAGCAACGTAAAAGGAGATTGCGATGCTTTACTACGCTCTGGTGTTTCTCGTTGTGGCCTTGATTGCCGGTGTCCTCGGATTTGGCGGCATCGCAGGGGCTTCAGCTTCCATTGCCCAGGTTCTGTTCTTCATTTTCCTGGTGTTGTTCGTCGTCTCGCTTGTCATGCGTTTCATGCGCAGAGTATAGTGAAGATTGATCAAGTATAAAGCCCGGTGATAATTATCACCGGGTTTTGCTTTTGTTGCCGGCCCTCACCGGCCGGCGGAAACTCGCTTCGAGCGAATGTGCTTTTTGTGCAACCATCCCTAACAAGATCGTGAAAGGCCGCATGCAAGTCGCATATGCCTTCGAAATGTCCCAATGGGGCTGAACCGTGGGGCTGTCGCTTGCGCCCTCCACGCGCTTTGACACGCGATGCGAAAACGGCGCGGTCCGGGATTGCTCTGCGGTCCCCTGCGATATCCGGTGCCGCCAGCCGGGTGTTCCCGTCACGATTTGAGAAGGAGAGACTTATGAAAAAAACTCTTGCGACGGCGTTTGCCGCGGTATCGTTGACGTTTGTCGGAGCGGGGGCGGCCAATGCAGCCGACCCCGTCACCAGAACCTATGAAGAGCCGGACCTGCGCAATGGCGTGAAGATCGGTTATCTCACTTGCGATATCGGCGGTGGCACGGGATATGTGCTCGGTTCGTCCAAGGAAGCCGACTGTGTCTTTCAGTCAATTGTCGGCAATGAGCTTTTCGATCACTACACCGGCGAAATTCGAAAGCTTGGCATCGATCTCGGCTTCACCACGCGCAGTCGTCTGATCTGGGCGGTGTTTGCGCCAACGGCTGGTTATCATCGCGGGTCGCTCGCCGGACTTTATGTCGGTGCCAGCGCTGAGGCGACGGTTGGTGCCGGCGTCGGCGCCAACCTCCTGGTCGGTGGCACCTCCGGTTCAATCCATCTGCAGACGGTTAGCCTGACCGGCCAGTTGGGCCTGAATGTTGCGGCCGGCAGCGCGTCGATGACACTGACCCCGTCGGATTGACGGTTTTGTCGCCCCTGCCGCGACGCAGCGGGGGCGTCACGCGATTATTGGATTGGGCTTGCTGGCGACGAAACGATGGATATCCGAGTTGCTACGCCCGACGAGGATGGGATCCTGGTCGGGCACTATCTGAAAATCTGGGACAGCTATGGCACGCCGCCCGAACATTACAGGCCGGATGCGGTGGCGCGGATATTGTCGTTCTTGAGAAGCGGTCGCGAGGAGCGGCGCCTTGCCTCGTTCCTGGCCATTGTGGACGACGAAATCGCTGGTTCCGTATCTTGCCAGCTGCACCAATCGCCGTTTCCGGAAGTCATTCGGCCGGAACAGCGGTTGCACGGTTACATCTGGTCCGTCTATGTCGCCGAAGCCTTCCGTCGGCGCGGCATCGCTTTGGCGCTGACGAATAAGGCCGTCGATTATCTGAAATCCATCGGCTGCACGACTGCCGTCATTCATGCCTCGGATGTGGGGGAGCCGGTCTATCGGAATGCTGGCTTCGAACTGGCGAAGGAAATGCGGCTGAAGTTTCCTATGGAGTGAGCCGCGTAGCCGAAGCACCTACAGGCGGCTGAGGAATGTGCACGGCGGCGCGTTTTCTGTTTACGCTTTCGGCTTGCCGGGTGCGATAAAGGCGTTAATCGCCGCCTCGTCATGGCCGGCTTCGCGTAGGAAGCGGCTCGCGAATTCGATGGCAGGACTTCTCAATGCATCGTCCGGCCGGATCAGGTGAAAAGCGACATGGGAATCGAGGGTACGCTGTGACACTGCGACGACGCGCCCGGCGGCTAGCGCGGCATCCGACAGCGGCGGCCGTGCAAGCGCAATGCCGAGCCCTTGCGCGCAGGCGTCGACCACCAGATTGTAATCCTCGAAGCGTCGGTCCTGGCCGCGCGGCGTATAGTCGACGCCCTCACGCGCTAGCCAGCGGCGCCAGCCTTCGATATTGGAGTCGTGAAGGATCGGCAGATCGAGCAGCGAAAGAGCATCCGAGCGTTGCGCGAGTCGTGCTGCCATTGCCGGTGAGGCGATCGGAAAAGATTTCTCCTGCCAGAGCGGCAGGGCGCGCACGCCGGCCCATGGTCCCTTGCCGCAGCGGATGGCAAGGTCCGTGCCTTCGCCGAAGTCCGCAAGGCGGTGTTCGAGCGTCAATTCGACGTGCAGCTCATTTCCTTCGAGCTTTGCCAGGCGCGGAAACAACCATAGAGAGGCGACGGACGGAGTAACTGAAAGGCGCACTACCGCCTTGTTCGGCCGTGGCAGCCAGCGCTCGCCGGTGTTACCGAGCAGGGAAAGGGCTTCCTCGGCACGGACGAAGAAGCGCATTCCCTCCGGGGTGAGGCGCACACCGCGAGCTTCACGCGCGAAGAGCCGCACACCCATCCAGCGCTCGAGCCGCGAGACCTGCCGCGATACAGCGCCATGGGTGATTCCGCTTTCCTCGGCCGCGGCCGAAAACGATCCGAGCCGAGCGGCGCGGGCAAAGGTCTCGAGCGTATCGAGCGGGGGGAGCACTGGCGAGCTGTGAACCATGCTCACATTTGATCATCGATTGCGGTGCTTTTCAAGCATGCATCGAAAGCCTTATTCATTGTCGCAAGCACATATGGAGGTGAACATGAGCATGGCGGCAAGCGCACCAGTTTCGGCAAAACAGCAAAGCGGCTTCGATCTGATCGCCTTTGCTGCGATTGTCGTCACCATTCTCTTCTGGGCCTCTTCCTTCGTGGTGATCCGTATCTGTCTCGGGCCGCTGACGCCGATCGAACTGGCAACGGCGCGTTATGTGGCGGCAGGCGTCCTCGCCCTTTTCTATCTCGCCACCTACCGGCCGATGCCGGAAAAGCGTGACTTCCTCCGCCTCTCGGTGGCTGCCGTCCTCTTCATCGCTGCCTATGCGGTTCTCCTGAACACCGGCGAGCAGACTGTGGCGGCGGGGCCGGCGAGCTTCATCATCAATACCATGCCCGTCTTCACAGCCCTGATTGCCACATTCGTGCTCAGCGAGCGCTTCGGCCGCTGGGGGTGGGTTGGCACCGCGGTTTCCTTCGGCGGCGTGGCGCTGATTGCGCTTTCCTCCGACGGCGGCTTCAAGCTCGATCCGAACGCCGTGCTGATCCTCGGCGCAGCGCTCTGCTCGGCGATCGCCAGCGTGCTGCAGAAGCCGCTGCTCGCCCGCCTGCCGGCGCTTGCCGTCACCGCCTGGATCCTGTTGATCGGCTCCGTGCCGCTGTTTCCGGCCGTCCCGTCAACGATCCGCGCGCTGGCCGCGGCGCCGGCAGAGGTCAATTGGGGCGTTGCCTATCTCGTCATCTTCCCGACTGCGATCGGCTATCTCACTTGGGCCATCGCATTGAAGCGGCTGACGGCCGCTCGCGCCTCGAATTTTCTCTACGGCGTCCCGCCGGTCGCAACGCTGATCGGGTTCGTCTGGCTGGGCGAGACGCCGACGGCGCTGGGTGCTGCCGGCGGCGTGATGGCGATCCTTGGTGTGCTCGTGGTCAATGTGATGCGGAAAAGATAGGTGCATCGGACCGCCGCCACATCAAGGTGACGAAGTCTCGCTGACAAATAGGCATTGCGCCGCCGTTCGCTTTATTTAAAAACGAAAGCAGAGCGAAAGGGGCACCGATGTTCTTGACCGACCGACAAACTGAAATCGTGGCGATTGCGAAATCGAGCGGCAGGGTTCTGGTCGAGGAGCTTGCCTCCCGCTTTTCGGTGACGCCGCAAACGATCCGCAAGGATCTGAACGATCTCTGCGATGCCCAGGTGCTGACACGCATCCATGGCGGCGCCACGTTTCCAAGCGGAACGGAGAACGTCAAATACGAGGCGCGGCGGCAGATTGCCGCTTCCGAGAAGCAGGCAATCGGTATGGCGGCAGTCGAGCTGATCCCGAGCGGAGCCTCGCTCTTCATCAACATCGGAACGACGACGGAAGCGGTGGGCGAGGCGCTCGCCAATCATCACGAGCTGATGGTGATCACCAATAACATCAACGTTGCCAACAGGTTGCGTCTCTTTCCGGCAATCGAGGTGGTGATCGCCGGCGGCGTCGTACGCGGCTCGGACGGCGGCATCGTCGGCGAAGCGGCGGTCGATTTCATCCGCCAGTTCAAGGTCGATTATGCCGTCATCGGCGCATCAGCGATCGATATCGACGGGGCGCTTCTCGATTATGATTTTCGCGAAGTGAAGGTCGCCCAGGCGATTATTGCCAATGCCCGGCATGTCATCCTCGTTGCCGATTCGACGAAGTTCGAACGCACCGCGCCGGTCCGGATCGGCCAGCTTTCCCAGGTCCATACCTTCATCACCGACCACTGTCCGGTACCGTCGATTCGTAATCTCTGCCTCGAAAACAATGTGAAGCTGATCGAAACGAGCACCAGATCGCGTTAGTCATGCGAATGGAGCAAACATTCGTTTGACATTCGCATTCCTTTCGTTTTAACTGTTCTCACTTTCGCAATCGCGCAGAATTTGTGCGATGCGAAATTGGCAGCGGGCTCGGAGGGGGCAATTGGGCCGGGAGATACACGACATATTCGTCATCGGCGGCGGCATCAACGGCTGCGGCATTGCGCGCGACGCCGTCGGGCGCGGCTATTCCGTCGCGCTGGCGGAGATGAACGATTTCGCCTCCGGCACCTCGTCCGGCGCCACCAAGCTGATTCATGGCGGCCTGCGTTATCTCGAGCATTATGAATTCCGCCTGGTGCGTGAATCGCTGATGGAGCGCGAGATCCTCTGGGCGATGGCGCCGCACATCATCTGGCCGCTGCGCTTCGTACTGCCGTATCACAAGGGCGGCATCCGCCCGGCCTGGCTGATCCGGCTCGGCCTTTTCCTCTACGACCATCTCGGCGGCCGCAAGCTGCTACCTGCGACTTCAGTGCTCGACATGCGCAAGGACCCGGCCGGCAAGCCGCTGAAGGCGCTGTTCACCAGGGCGTTCGAATATTCCGACGGCTGGGTCGATGATGCCCGCATGGTCGTGTTGAACGCCCGCGACGCTGCCGACAAAGGGGCGACGATCATGCCGCGCACCAAAGTAGTGTCGGCGCGACGCGAGAATGGACTCTGGCACATTGAAACGACCGATACGGTCACTGACCGCAATGACAGCCATCAGGCCCGCATGCTGATCAATGCCGCCGGTCCCTGGGTCGATCATGTGATTCGTTCCGCCTTCGGCCAGAACGAGGCCCACCACGTTCGTCTCGTTCAGGGTAGCCATATCGTCGTCAGGAAGAAGTTCGACGACCCTCGTGCCTATTTCTTCCAGAATCCCGACAACCGCATCATCTTCGCCATCCCCTATGAGGGCGATTTCACCCTGATCGGCACCACCGACCGCGACTACACCGCCGATCCCAAAGACGTCCGGATCTCCGAGGAGGAGACGGTCTATCTCTGCAATGCAGCGTCGGAATATTTCAAGGAACCGGTCAGGCCGGAGGACATCGTCTGGACCTACTCGGCAGTCAGGCCGCTTTTTGACGACGGCGCCTCAAAGGCGCAGGAAGCGACGCGCGATTATGTGCTGAAGCTGGAGGACGAAGCCGGGGCCGCGCCGCTGCTCAACGTCTTCGGCGGCAAGCTCACCACCTATCGCCGGCTTTCCGAACATGCGCTGGAGAAGATCGGCGCCGCGATCGGTGTCAAGGGTGCTCCTTGGACAGCCAAAAGCCATCTGCCCGGCGGCGACTTCCCGGTCCGTGGCTACGAAGCGGAGGTCGCCGGTCTGAAGCGGCGCTATCCGTTCCTTGCCGATGCACACGCCCGCCGGCTGGTGCGCCGCTACGGCACCCGGGCTGTGACATTGCTCGGCGCTGCCCGCGGCCGTGACGACCTCGGACGGCTGTTCGGCGGCGATCTCTACGAGGCTGAGGTCAAATATCTCGTCGAGCATGAATGGGCCCGGCACGCCGAAGACGTGCTGTGGAGGAGAACAAAGGATGGTCTGCGCCTATCGAAGGAGCAGGCCCAGTCACTGGAGGAGTACATGGCTGCCATACCGGCGATGGCCGGATAGGCGGCATGTGGTCCCCGCTGCGTGGAGGCAGGGGAATCGGAATGCTGGAACTGCGAAACGCCGCCAAGATGGTGGGCGCGGACTATCATATCTATCCGACCGATCTGGTCCTTGAGCGGGGCACGTTGAATGTCCTGCTCGGGCCGACGCTGTCGGGCAAGACGTCGCTGATGCGGCTGATGGCCGGGCTTGATCGTCCGACCGCCGGCTCCGTCCATTTCGACGGCGCCGATGTCACCGGCATGCCGGTGCAGAAGCGCAATGTCGCCATGGTCTACCAGCAGTTCATCAATTATCCCGCACTGACGGTATACGAGAACATTGCTTCGCCGATGCGCATCTCGGGCAAGGATGCCGCTACCATCGACCGCGAAGTGCGCAAAGCGGCCGAACTTTTGAAGCTGACGCCCTATCTCGATCGCACGCCGCTCAATCTGTCCGGCGGCCAGCAGCAGCGCACCGCGCTTGCACGTGCGCTCGTCAAGAATGCCAGCCTCGTTCTGATGGACGAGCCGCTTGCCAACCTCGATTACAAGCTGCGCGAGGAACTGCGTGAGGAACTGCCGAAGATCTTTGCCCAATCCGGCGCGATCTTCGTCTATGCGACGACCGAACCGTCAGAGGCGCTCCTGCTCGGCGGCAACACCGCTACACTGAACGAAGGCCGGGTAACCCAGTTCGGGCCAACGATCGATGTTTACCGCCGCCCCGCCGATCTCACCACAGCCGGCATCTTTGCCGATCCGCCGCTGAATATCCTCGACGTGACCAAATCGGACAACGTCTTTACGCGTCCGGGCGGAGCGGCACTTCCGGTTCCCCCGCATCTGGCTGCCGTGCCGGACGGGCCGGTGACTGTCGCATTTCACCCGCATCACCTCGGCTTCAAACCGCAGACCGGTGAGGCTGCCCGCCTGCAGGCGCGCACGCTGGTTTCGGAGATCACCGGCTCGGAGAGCTTTGTTCACCTGGACTATGACGGCGTGCGCTGGGTGATGCTCGCCCATGGCATTCACGACATCGACCCGGACATGGAGATAGAGGCCTTTCTCGACACGCGCCACCTCTTGGCCTTCGGCGCCGATGGCGGCGCCATTGCCACGATTGGCCGCGCTACCGCTGAAGCCGGAAAGGTATAGGAGAGCACAATGGCACGCATTACGCTCGACCATATCCGCCACGCCTACGGAGCTAATCCGCAGACGGAGAAGGATTATTCGCTGAAGGAAGTCGACCACGAGTGGAACGACGGCGGCGCCTATGCGCTGCTCGGCCCCTCCGGTTGCGGCAAGACCACGCTGCTGAACATCATCTCGGGTCTGCTGCAGCCCTCGCACGGTCGCATCCTCTTCGACGGCAAGGATGTGACGAACCTGTCGACGCAGAGCCGCAACATCGCCCAGGTCTTCCAGTTTCCGGTCATCTACGACACCATGACCGTTTACGATAATCTCGCCTTTCCGCTGCGCAACCGCGGCGTGGCGGAGGCCGATGTCGACCGCCGCGTCCGCGACATTCTCGAGATGATCGACCTTGCCGGCTGGGCCAAGCGCAAGGCGCAAGGGCTGACGGCCGACCAGAAGCAGAAGATCTCTCTCGGCCGCGGCCTGGTGCGCAACGACGTCAACGCCATCCTGTTCGACGAGCCGCTGACCGTCATCGACCCGCATATGAAATGGGTGCTGCGCTCGCAACTGAAGCGGCTTCACAAGCAGTTCGGCTTCACCATGGTCTACGTCACCCACGACCAGACCGAGGCGCTGACTTTCGCCGAGAAGGTCGTCGTCATGTATGACGGCCAGATCGTTCAGATCGGCACGCCGGCCGAGCTTTTCGAGCGGCCGAGCCACACCTTCGTCGGCTATTTCATCGGTTCGCCCGGTATGAACGTCATGCCCGCCAAGGTCGAAGGCAGCGCCGTCAAGGTCGGAGACGAGGTTTTGACGCTGGACTACGCGCCGAAGACCGCTGGCAGTTCCAAGACCGAGCTCGGCATCCGCCCCGAATTCATCCGCCTCGGGCGGGAAGGCATGCCGGTCAACATCACCAAGGTCGAGGATATCGGCCGGCAGAAGATCGTCCGCGCCCGCTTCGCCGGCCAGCCAATTGCGATCGTCGTGCATGAGGATGCCGACATCCCCGCAGATGCCCGCGTCACCTTCGATCCGTCCGCCATCAGCATTTACGCCGACAGCTGGCGCGTCGGCAGGGAGGCCTGAGCCATGCAGAAGACGTGGAACAACAAAGCTTGGTTTCTGGTCCTGCCGGTGCTGCTGCTCGTCGCCTTTTCGGCCGTCATCCCGCTGATGACTGTTGTCAACTATTCGGTTCAGGATACGTTCGGGAATAACGAGTTCTTCTGGGCAGGCACCGACTGGTTCGTTCAGACGCTGCATTCCGACCGCTTCTGGGAAGCGCTCGAGCGCAACCTGCTCTTCTCCTTCATCATCCTGGCGCTGGAGATTCCGCTCGGCATCTTCATTGCTCTCAACATGCCGAAGAAGGGCATCGGCGTTCCGGTCTGCCTCGTTCTGATGGCGCTGCCACTGCTTATCCCGTGGAATGTCGTCGGCACTATCTGGCAGGTCTTCGGACGCGTCGATATCGGCCTGCTCGGCCATACGCTCGAGGGGCTCGGCCTCGATTACAACTACGTCCGCGATCCGGTCGACGCCTGGGTCACGGTCATCGTCATGGATGTCTGGCACTGGACGAGCCTCGTCGTGCTGCTCTGCTATGCCGGCCTCGTCTCGATCCCGGACGCCTATTATCAGGCCGCCAAGATCGACGGCGCCTCGCGCTGGTCCGTATTCCGTTACATCCAGCTTCCGAAGATGAAGCGGGTGCTGCTGATCGCCGTTCTCCTGCGTTTCATGGACAGCTTCATGATCTATACCGAGCCCTTCGTCGTCACCGGCGGCGGTCCCGGCAACTCGACGACCTTCCTGTCGATCGATCTCGTGAAGATGGCCGTCGGGCAATTCGATCTCGGCCCCGCCGCGGCGATGTCGATCATCTACTTCCTGATCATCCTGTTGCTGTCATGGATCTTCTACACTGTCATGACCAGCAGCGACGCCAACGCCTGAGAAAGGAGAGATCCATGGGTTCGACAAGGAAATACAAGCCCGCCGGAAATCTCTCCTGGGTGGTTACGACGCTCTACATCCTCTTTCTGCTCCTGCCGATCTACTGGCTGATCAACATGAGCTTCAAGGAGAATGCCGAGATCACCGGCGCCTTCTCGCTGTGGCCGCAAAACCCGACGCTCCGGAACTACGCCGTCATCTTCACCGATCCGTCCTGGTATAACGGTTACATCAACTCGATCATTTACGTGGTGATGAACACTGTTATATCGGTGCTTGCGGCGCTGCCGGCGGCCTACGCTTTTTCGCGCTACCGCTTCCTCGGCGACAAGCACCTGTTCTTCTGGCTGCTCACCAACCGGATGGCGCCACCGGCGGTTTTTGCGCTGCCCTTCTTCCAACTCTATTCCGCCTTCGGCCTAATCGATACCCATATCGCCGTGGCGCTTGCCCACTGCCTGTTCAACGTGCCGCTGGCGGTCTGGATCCTCGAAGGCTTCATGTCTGGCGTGCCGAAGGAGATCGACGAAACCGCCTATATTGACGGCTACTCCTTCCCGCGCTTCTTCGTGAAGATCTTCATGCCGCTCATTGCAAGCGGGATCGGTGTCGCCGCTTTCTTCTGCTTCATGTTCTCGTGGGTCGAACTGCTGCTGGCCCGCACGCTGACGACGACCGCGGCAAAGCCAATCTCGGCGATCATGACGCGCACGGTTTCGGCGGCCGGCATGGACTGGGGCGTACTGGCGGCAGCCGGCGTGCTCACCATCATCCCCGGCGCGCTCGTCATCTATTTCGTTCGCAACTATATCGCCAAGGGCTTTGCCCTGGGCCGCGTCTGAGGAGGAGACGGCCATGAATTTTACCTGGATGGCCTGGACGCTGCCGACGGCGCTCTTCTTCCTGACGATCCTTACGCTGCTCATCGCCATGAGCGTCTGGGAATATTTTTCGCCGGGCGGCACGCCGCGCACGGGCGTGCTGCGTTTCGAGACGACGCGCGGCGACCGGCTCTTCATTTCGCTGCTTGGCGCAGCGTTCATTCATCTTGCATGGCTTGGGCTCGCTGGGCCCAACCTGTGGTGGGCTCTTGCCATTTCCGTAGTCTATGCCATCGGCGTGTTCCGCTACGTGTAACGGCAAGGAGAAGACAGATGGCCGGGGGTACTGGCCGCCTGAGACGTAACTGCAATCGCAAACCCTGGGAGGATATTATGCGACGGCACTTATTGACGACGACAGCAGGCTTGCTGCTGGCGATGACAGCATCGGCCTATGCCGGTATGGACGAGGCCAAGACGTTCCTCGACAAGGAAGTCGGCGACCTCTCGACGCTTTCCCGCGCCGACCAGGAAAAGGAAATGCAGTGGTTCGTCGATGCCGCGAAGCCCTTCGCCGGCATGGACATCAAAGTCGTTTCCGAAACGATCACCACGCATGATTATGAATCGAAGGTGCTGGCTCCGGCCTTTACCGCGATCACCGGCATCAAGGTCACCCACGATCTGATCGGCGAAGGCGATGTTGTCGAAAAGCTGCAGACGCAGATGCAGTCGGGCGAAAACATCTATGACGCCTATATCAACGACTCGGACCTGATCGGCACCCATTGGCGCTACCAGCAGGCCCGCTCGCTGACCGACTGGATGGCCAATGAAGGCAAGGATGTCACCAATCCCGGCCTCGACGTCGACGACTTCATCGGCAAGTCGTTCACGACAGCGCCTGATGGCAAGCTCTACCAGCTGCCGGACCAGCAGTTCGCGAACCTCTATTGGTTCCGTTACGACTGGTTCAACGACGAGAAGAACAAGGCGGACTTCAAGGCGAAGTACGGCTACGATCTCGGCGTGCCGGTCAACTGGTCTGCCTATGAGGATATCGCCGAGTTCTTCACCGGCCGCGAGATCGACGGCAAGAAGGTCTACGGCCACATGGACTACGGCAAGAAGGACCCATCGCTAGGCTGGCGCTTCACCGATGCCTGGCTGTCGATGGCCGGCAACGGCGACAAGGGCATTCCGAACGGCAAGCCGGTCGACGAATGGGGTATCAAGGTCGACGAGAACTCCCGTCCGGTCGGTTCGTGCGTTGCGCGCGGCGGCGATACCAACGGCCCGGCAGCGGTCTATTCGATCCAGAAGTATCTGGACTGGATGAAGGCTTATGCACCGGCTGCCGCTCAGGGCATGACCTTCTCCGAATCCGGACCGGTCCCGTCGCAAGGTGAAATTGCCCAGCAGATGTTCACCTACACGGCCTTCACGGCCGACTTCGTCAAGGAAGGCCTGCCGGTCGTCAATGCCGACGGCACACCGAAATGGCGTTTTGCCCCGAGCCCGCATGGCGTCTACTGGAAGGACGGCATGAAGCTCGGCTATCAGGATGCCGGCTCCTGGACGCTGATGAAGTCCACGCCTGTCGATCGCGCCAAGGCGGCCTGGCTCTATGCCCAGTTCGTCACTTCCAAGACTGTCGACGTGAAGAAGAGCCACATGGGCCTCACCTTCATCCGCCAGTCGACGCTGGATCATAAGTCCTTCACCGATCGCGCGCCGAAGCTCGGCGGCCTGATCGAATTCTACCGTTCGCCGGCCCGCCTGCAGTGGTCGCCGACCGGTACGAACGTTCCTGACTATCCGAAGCTCGCGCAGCTGTGGTGGCAGGCGATCGGTGACGCCTCCTCCGGCGCCAAGACGGCGCAGGAAGCGATGGACTCGCTTTGCTCCGAACAGGAAAAGGTGCTGCAGCGCCTGGAACGCGCCAAGGTTCAGGGCGATATCGGCCCGAAACTCGCCGAAGAGCATGATCTCGCTTATTGGAACGCGGATGCGGTGAAGAAGGGCAACCTTGCACCGCAGCTGAAGATCGAAAACGAGAAGGAAAAGCCGCAGACCGTCAACTACGACGAGCTCGTCAAGAGCTGGCAGAAGAAGTAAGGCGGACCGTGGCCGGAGGCGACAAGGTCTCCGGCCACCACTTCCTGCCACCGGCAGCAAGCCGGTGGCCCTACAATCTTTCTCTTATGAAACCTCCGCATCCTGCTGCTCCGCAGCGGGCTGAGCTGTTTCGTGCGAGCCGGAGACGGATATGAGCGGCTATATTCTTTCGATCGACCAGGGCACGACGTCTTCACGCGCCATCATCTTCGATGGCGACATGAAAATGGCCGGCTCGGCGCAGGCGGAGATCACCCAATATTATCCGCAGCCCGGATGGGTGGAGCATGACGCCGCCGAAATCTGGCAGTCCGTCATCGACACGGTGCGCAAGGCGATCGCCGATGCTGGTATTGACGCCGCCGTGATCGCGGCAATCGGCATTACCAATCAGCGCGAGACGGCGGTCGTCTGGGATCGCAGGTCCGGCACGCCGCTTCACCGCGCGATCGTCTGGCAGGACAGGCGCACGGCCGAAATGTGCGAGAGCCTGAAGGCTGACGGATATGAGAAGCTGTTCAGCGCCAAGACCGGCCTGCTGCTCGACCCCTATTTCTCCGGAACGAAGCTGCGCTGGCTGCTCGACAATGTCGATGGCCTGCGGGAGAAGGCGGAGGCAGGCGAGGTCTGCTTCGGCACGATCGACAGCTGGCTGATCTACAAGCTGACCGGCGGCCGTGTGCATGCCACCGATGCGACCAATGCCTCGCGAACGCTGCTCTATAATATCGATGACGGCGCCTGGGACGAGGAGCTTCTCGGCATTCTCGGCATTCCCTCAGCCATGCTTCCCGAGGTCAAGGAATGCGCCGATGATTTCGGCCGGGTCGACGAAGCTCTGTTCGGGGTCGCGCTGCCGATCCTCGGCGTCGCCGGCGACCAGCAGGCGGCGGCCGTGGGCAACGCCTGCTTTGACCCCGGCATGATGAAATCCACCTATGGCACCGGCTGCTTCGCTCTGCTCAACACCGGCCGGGACCGTGTTTCCTCCTCCAACCGGATGCTGACGACCATTGCCTGCCGGCTCGACGGTGAGACGACCTATGCACTCGAAGGCTCGATTTTCATTGCGGGTGCGGCCGTGCAATGGTTGCGCGACGGCCTCGGCATCATCAGCCAGGCATCCGAGGCTGGGGTTCTGGCCACCAAAGCAGATCCCGGACAGCAGGTCTATATCGTTCCGGCTTTCACCGGCCTCGGCGCGCCCTATTGGGATCCGGCCGCGCGTGGCGCGATCTTCGGCCTGACGCGGAACAGCGGCCCGGCGGAATTTGCCCGCGCGGTGCTTGAATCCGTCGCCTATCAGACGCTCGACCTGCTGGTGGCGATGAAGAAGGACTGGGGCGCCAACCAGCTGGAAACCGTATTGCGCGTCGATGGCGGTATGGCGGCTTCGGATTGGACGATGCAGTGCCTTGCCGACATTACGGGAAATCCCGTCGACCGCTCGGCCATCCGGGAGACGACGGCGCTTGGAGCCGCCTGGCTCGCTGGCTCGAAAGCCGGTATCTGGCCCGGCAAGCGCGAGTTTGCCGAGGCCTGGGCCTGCGACCGCCGCTTCAGTCCTTCAATGGAAGAGACCGAGCGGCAGGGCAAGATCATCGGCTGGAAAAACGCCGTATCGCGGATGATCTCGGAAACCTCGGCGGGCTGACATATTCGGCGAATACGGCAGCTCTCACGCGCGGCTGGCGGCTTTCCTGTTGATGAAGCTCAGCGCAAGCACGGCAAAGATCAGCGTGCCCGTGCCGACCTGCTGCCAGTAGAAATTCAGATCGGTCAACAGCAGCCCGTTGGCAACGATGCTGAGCAGCAGCACGCCGAGGACGGTGCCGCCGACGTTCGGCCGCCCAAGCGGGCTGAGCGTCGTGCCGATGAAGGTAGCGCCGATGGCATTCAGCAGGAAGGCATTGCCGGAGGAGGGGATATAGACGGCAACGGTCGCCGTCAGGATCAAGCCGGCAACAGCCGCGATCAAGCCGACGATGATGAAGGTCGCGGCAATATGGGCCGATGCCGCGATGCCGGAATAGCGAACGACGGCCGGCTGGATGCCGATCGACAGGATGACGCGGCCGAAACGCGTTCGGGCAAAGACAACCGCGGCAGCAGCTATGATGAGGATCGCGACCGCGAGCGGCACCGGAAAGCCGCCGATCGTGCCGTGGCCGAGAACGCGGAAGGCTTCCGTCACACCGCTCGGCGGCAGGTAGACCGGGTTGCCGCCATTGGTCAGCAATTGCTGGACGCTGCGGCCGATGAACAGCGTGCCGAGCGTTGCAAGGAAGGGGGAGACGCCGATCCCTGAGATCAGCAGCGCGTTGAAGGCGCCGACGAGTGCTCCTGCCGCCAGTCCGGCAAGGGCGGCAATCGCCACCGGCTGACCCGCCAGGACGAGCGAGACGAAGGCGAAGCTCGCAAAATCCATCGCCGTTCCCACAGAGAGATCGATGCCGCCCGAGGAGACCGCGAAGGTCATGGCGATCGAGACGATGGCAAGCAGCGTGAAATTGTTGACCAGGACGCTCTGGAGGTTGGCAAGCGTCAGGAACGTCGGCGTTGCCGCGGAGAAGATGGCGAACACCGCGACGAGCGCGAAGATCAGCCCGTAGCGCACCACGCCGGCAGCGATAAGGCGCGGCAGATCGGTGACGGCTGATGCTGAAGTCTGGAGCGACATGATCAGGCCTCCTGACGGCGCAACAGGGTGGTCGCGGAGACCACGATGAGAATGAGCACGCCCTGGACGCCGCTGACCAGCGTGCTCGAAATGTTGAGCAGCTGAAAGCCGTTTGTGAGAAAGCCGACCAGCAGGGCCGAGAGGAATGTGCCGGTGATCGTGGGAACCAGTCGGCGCGAAAACACCGAGCCGAGGAGGGCGGTGACGACGACGGGCAACAGCATCTCGCCGGAGCCGGTCGTGCTGCCGCTGAGATAGGAGACGGACAGGATGCCGGCGATGCCGCCGGATATACCGCTGGCGACAAATGCGCCTGATAGTAGCCGGCGAAGCGGCAGGCCGGCGGCGCGCGCCGCATCCGGGAACTCGCCGACGGCATAAAGGCGCAGGCCAAGCGGCGTATATTGGACGATGGCCGTTGCAAGTGCCGTGAAGCCGAGAAGCACATAGGCAAGAACCGGCAGGCCTAGGGGATCAGATGCCGAAAGCGCCGAGAGGAAAGGCGTGGAGGCCGGCAGCACGGTATTCTGGGTCAGCACCAGTTCCAGGCCGGCGACGACGTTCATCACCGCAAGCGTGGCCAGCAACGGAACGATGCCGGCATAGACGACGGCAATGGCGTTGACCGTGCCGATCAGCGCCCCGGTCCCGATCGCCGCCGGGATCGCCGCCGCGTCGCCGTAGCCGAGTGGGGTCAAGGTGGCGTAGACGGCGGCGCTGAGGCCCATATTGGCCGCGAGCGAGAGATCAATGCCGCCGGTGACGACGTTGGAGCCACCGGCAATCAGAACAACCGTCAGCCCGATGGCGAGTACGCCTGATATGGCGGATTGGCCGAGCACGTTGCCGATATTGCCGACGCTGAGGAAGTAAGGTGCGGTGAGCGAAAAGACGATCAGAATGGCTCCAAAAGCGATGAGTGATCCGAAACGCAGCGCCGCAGCCGCGATGTTGCCGGCCGGCCGGGGCGGCGGTTCTATTGCCGAAAAGCCGGCAGGCGCGAATTCCACTTCAGCCGACATGGCGCTGTCCCTCCGACGATCCGGTCGATTCCGCCAGTACGGCATCCGCCGTGGTCTCCGACGAGATGAATTCTCGCACCACACGACCGCGGAAGAGCACGAGGATACGATCGGTGATGCCGATGAGTTCGGGCAGATCCGAAGACAGCACGATGACGCCGGCGCCCCGCGCCGCAAGTTCGCCGATCAGCGTATAGATCTCGACCTTGGAGCCGATGTCGACGCCGACCGTCGGCTCGTCGAGGAGATAGACTTCGGAGTGTCGGCTCAGCCACTTGGCGATCGCCACCTTTTGCTGGTTGCCGCCCGAGAGCGTGCGCAAAAGCGCATTGCGCCCGCTGGCTTTCACCTGCAACCGAGTGATCAGGGCATCGATCTCGCGCTGCTCGCGCTTGCGATCGAGAAAGCCGAAGCGTGTGAAGCGGGCGAGGCTGGAAAGGCTGGTATTTTCCGCGACACTGAGATCGAGCGCAACGCCATGGCGGCGCCGATCTTCCGGCACCAGCGCGATCTCGTGGCCGGCCGCCTTCGTTGGATTGGCAAGACGGGCCGGTTTGCCGTTGATTTCGATGCGGCCGGAAGAGGGTGACTCCAGACCGAAGAGGGCACGAACCAGTTCCTTTGCGCCGGAGCCGAGCAGGCCGGTGAGGCCGAGCACCTCGCCGCGGCGAAGCGAGAAGCTGATGTCGCTGTATTTTCCCGGCGCCGACAGCTGCTCGATCTTGAGGATCTCTTCACCGGGCGTAACCTCAGGCTTCGGAAACATCTCCTTGATATCCCGCTCGACCATCAGCCGGGCGATCGCCGCGGCCGAAGTCTCGCCGATCGGCACGGAAGCGACATCAAGTCCGTTGCGCAGCACGGTGACGTGATCGCAAAGTTCCTCGATTTCGTTCAGATAGTGCGAGATGTAGATGATGGTCACCCCTTCATCGCGCAGGCGGCGGATCAGCCGGAAGAGGATATCGGCCTCACGGCGCACCAGTGCCGCCGTCGGCTCGTCGAAGACGAGCACCTTCGGCTGGTTGAGGAGCGCACGGGTGATCTGCACGATCTGCTTTTCGGCGGTCGACAATTCGCTGATCAGGGCAGTGTTTGGCAATCGGACGCCGAAATATTCGTTGAGGATTTCGGAAGCGCGGCGCTGCATCAGCCGCCGGTCGAGGAAGGGCGTGCCCGATATGCGCGGTTCCCGGCCGAGGAACAGCGCTTCACCGACGGTGAAGGTCGGCACCAGCAGCCGGTCCTGGTGAATGAAGTGAATGCCGAGCTCTTCGGCAAGATGCGGCGTCAGCCTGTCGAACGTCTGTCCTTCGATCTCTATCCGTCCGTCATCCGGCTGATGGAGGCCGGCAAGCAGCTTGATCAGCGTCGACTTGCCGGCACCATTCTGCCCGACAAGACCGTGGATTGTTCCGCGTTTTACGATCAGCGACGCGCCTGCCAACGCCTGCGCGCCGCCGAAACGTTTGACGATGCCTTCGAAGCGTATGATATCGCCTCGCGCCGTCACCGGCTGCTTGAAGGAAATGGCAGTCATGCAATCCATCCCGACGTGGTGGCCAATCTTGAGCGGTCCGGCATGGCCGGACCGTCCATCAGGTTGCGTCAGCCAATGCCGAGTTTCTTGGTGACTTCGCCGACATTGAGCTTGTTGGCCAGAAGTGCGGGAACATAGGTCTCGCGCGGCAGCGTCTGGCCGGCGAGCAGCTTTGCGACGTTGCGGATGGCGGTGCGGCCAATTTCTGCCGGCTGCTGCGCGACATCGGCGCCCGCAGGCGAGTTCGGATCGGCGATGAGCTGCAGTACCTCGGGGCTGCCATCGACGCCATAGGTGCGGATTTCGGTCCGCCCCGCTGCCGTCAGCGCCTGGGTCGCGCCGAGCTGGGGAATGTCCCAGGCCGACCAGATCGCCTTGATCGAGCCCTTTTCCGGGTACTTGTTGAGGATCGCCGTAATCTGCGTGAAGGCATCCTGTACGGTGTTCGGGATGACGTCGCGCAGTTCCGGCTGGAGGATCTTCACCTTCGGGAAATATTTGAGGACATTGACCAGCTGGTCGTAGCGGATCGCGCAGGGGGTCACGCCATAGAAGCCGTTGAAGACGACGATATTGCCTTCGCCGCCGATATCGGAGACGAGCTGCAGTGCCAGATCCTTGCCGATGCCCCAATTGTCGGACGTGGTGTTGTTGATCGAGTTGGTCGAGCCGACGTCGACGGTCAGAACCGGGATGCCGGCGTCACGCGCCTTCTTAAGCCAGGGATCGATGACGCTCAGTGTGCCGAGGATCTGAACGATCGCATCCGGCTTCTGGGCGATCAGCGTCTGAAGCTGCGAAACGAGCTTGCCGTCATTGCGTCCCGCATCGACGGCGATCGGCTCGCCGCCGAGACGCTTCACCTCTTCGATCTGGGCATTGTAAGCCTGCAGGTCGAAGAAATGATCGGTGCCGGTCGCACTGATGGCAATGCGCTTGCCTTTCAGAGACGGCTCTTCGGCCGCAAAAACCGGCGTCTGCCCGATGAGCGAAGCACCGGCGACGGCAGCCCCGGCCGCGGCGGACAGTTTCAACAGGTCTCGTCTTGCGAGACCGCTTCCGGATTTTTCGATGGTCATTGCCACTCTCCAAATTGATCTATTTCTCTAAATTAAGTGTACTAATACGAATGAGGAGAAACGAATTTCCAAAAAGATCATCTCAGGGGAAAAGAGTGGACGGAGCAAAAGCGTATTCCTGGCTGCGATTTGCCGTGGCCGGGAATGCTTTCGAATGCGGCGCGCTGTTGAGAGCGATCCGACGGTCTGGAGCCACCGATCAGGAAGAAACATGCATTGCATAATTCTTGCGCATGCGACCAAATTTGCCGAGGATGAACGCCTGCTAGGCCGTGGTGCCGTGTGGCATGACAGGGGGTCATAAAACCACGATTTAAATGGGCGCGGTCGGGATTTATCCCACGACGTCGATATCCAGCGCGAAGCTTGGCTTCCATTTGGCGCGCAACTTGCCTCTTCCCTGCCAGGGAGAATGAAACAATGCCCGATATCGACCCGCAGATTTTCTCAATAAGCCGGCCATCCCTTGGAGGCTACAAGGCCTTCGTCCAACGCGACATGATCGTTGAGACCTATCGCAGCGCTGCGGGACAGATGGTTTCGAAGGGCTCGCTTCATAGAATTTCGATTAACCGTACGGCGCACGGCAAATATGCCTATCGGCTTGGAAGCGGGGCGTTCCGCAAAGTTGAAAGGCCGCCCTTCACCCTGGGATTTCAACCGGCTGCCACGGTCCTTGAAGTCGAGGGCGATGCGGCGGATTATATCTCGATCTTCCAGTCACCTGCGCTCTACAGCAGCCTCGGGGGCTCTCGCTTCGATCCGGAGCATTGGGATAGTGATGCCCTGAGCGCGACGACTGATCCGACAACGCTGCAGGTTGCGCTTTCTCTTGCATTTGCCGTCGAGAAGACCGGGCGCGACGACCTGCTTTTGATGCAGCATCTGGGAATGGCGCTCGCCTGTTGCGTTGTAAAACTGCTGGGCGCCAGACCTGAGGCCGGCAATCGTCCGCTGTCATCGGAAAATCTCCGGCGCGTGATCGATTACATCGAGAACCTGCTTGGCAAATCCGATCTGAGCGTGGAGGAGCTTGCTGGCGTGGCCCATATGAGCCCCTTTCACTTCAGCCGGGAATTCAAACGGGCGGTGGGCGTGGCGCCGCATCGCTTCGTCCTCGAACGCAGGATCGAGCGGGCGCGACTTTATCTTGCCGATGGCAAGGAGACGCTTGCAAGCATCGCTTACGCCACAGGCTTTTCCAGCCAGGCGCATTTCTCCAGCGTCTTTCGCCGCCTGATGGGGGCGACACCGAAGGAATACCAGCGTTCGGTCCGTCTTTGAGCCGGCGCCCGTCGGTGGCGAATCAGCAATTTTGCGAAAGATAACCGCACGAATTTGAAATCTCTTGAGGCTGTGGTCTGCGAGGCTTTTCCCATCAGGAGGCCTGTATGACCGCTTTTGCCCAAACCAATCCGATCACCGACATCTGTTTTTTGGTCGAGGACATCGAAAGAGCGTCTGCCTTCTATATCGAGCGGCTTGGCTTCAGGCCGCGCCGCCGCGCTCCCGGCTTTGCCGATTTCAAAGGCGCGGGCGTGACGCTGGCGCTCTGGGAGATCGCGCATATCGCCGAGAATACCGGTGTCTCAAGCCGCCGGGCTCCTCCGGGCGTACACAAGGCCTGCGCGGCCATCGAGCTTGCCTCGCCAGAGCAGGTCGATGCTGCCTATGCGGAGCTGGAGGCTGCCGGCGTGCTCTTCCACGCGCCGCCGCAGAATTACGCCTGGAATGCGCGATGCTGCTATTTCGCCGACCCCGACGACAATCTCTGGGAGATCTATGCGTGGTCTGAAGGCGGCCCGATCGGCGACATCGAACCGCGATAACGAGCATAAGCGGCCCAGCCAGCCGTCCGGCAAACCAACTAGGGGAAGGCAAGCAAATGAACGGGTATGACAAACAAATCATGGTCGGCAGACGTAGCGTCCTGAAGAGTGGAGCCTTTGCTCTTGCCGCGGCGACGGCGGGGATCAGCGTGTTCGTACCGCGTCATTCGAGCGCCGCCGCATCCAAAGTCGTCATCAAATACGATTGGTTGATGAGCAATGGACAGATCGGCGATATCGTTGCCGCCAAGCAAGGCCTGTTTGAGGCCGAGGGTCTCGACGTCGAGTTCTCCCCTGGGGGTCCGAATTCGGCAACGGTGCCGCCTGTGATCACGGGTGATGCGCAACTCGGTCAGTTCTCGGATTCGGCACAGCTTCTTCTTGCCCGGTCATCCGGCGTGCCGATCAAGATCTTCGCCTGCGGTTTTCGCATGGCGCCTTTCGCCTTCTATTCGCTGCCCAAGGCGCCGATCCGCACCGTCAAGGATATGGTCGGCAAGCGTATCGGCATCCAGCCGACGGCCCGTTACGTGCTCGATGCCATCCTGCTGAAGAACAATATCGATCCTTCGAGCCTGGCCATTACCAATATCGGTTTCGACATGACGCCGCTGATGACCGGCCAGGTCGATGCGGTCACCGGATGGATCACCAACACGCAGGCCCTTTCCGTCATCGGCCCCGACCGCATCGATCTGATGATGAAGGACACGGGCCTGCCATCCTATGCCAATGTCTATTTCGCCACCGACGATGCCGTGACCGGCCATGCCGAGACGCTGGCAAAGGTGCTGCGTGCCGTCGCCAAGGGTTGGGCCTGGACGCATGAACATCCCGAAGAGGCGGTGAAATTGACGGTGGAGGCCTATCCGCAGCTCGATCTTGCCGTGGAACTGAAGACGGTGCCGCGCATATTGTCGCTGAGCTTCGACGCAGAGACCGGCAGGGAAGGCTGGGGCAGCTTCGATCCAGCCGCTCTCGCCGAGCAGATTTCCGTCTACGACAAGATCGGCCAGTTCAAGAGCGGCGCGCCGAAGCTGGAGGATTGCTATACGACTGAGATATTGGCTATGACGGCGGGTGACCGCCCAAAGATTGTGTGAGAGCGGATTTGCCTGAAGCAGTGGCCATCGAAACCAAGAATCTGGCTATCGGCTATGCTGGCGCTGTCGAGACGACCCGCATTCTGTCCGGCGTCGACCTCAGCGTCGGCAGGGGCGAATTTCTGACCATTCTCGGGCCTTCCGGTTGCGGCAAGTCGACCTTCTTGCGTGCGGTGGCAGATCTTCTTCCGACCCTTGACGGGCGGTTGTCGGTGCTCGGCAGGACTGCCTCTGAGGCGCGCCGGCGGCGCGAGGTCGCCTTCGTCTTTCAGGATGCAACGCTGTTACCCTGGCGGACCGTGAGGGAGAATGTCGCGCTGCCGCTGCAGGTGGGCAAGAAGAGCACCTCGCGATCGGTCGATCCGCGGCCCGACCATTGGATCGAGCTGGTCGGCCTGTCGCATCTGGCCGACCGCTATCCGCATCAATTGTCCGGCGGACAACGCCAGCGCGTCGCCATAGCGCGCGCGCTTCAATGCGAGCCGGATATCCTGCTCATGGACGAACCCTTCGGTGCGCTCGACGAAATCACCCGCGAACGACTGAACGATGAGCTTCTGGACGTCTGGCGCCGGACCGGCACGACCATCCTGTTCGTCACCCACAGCGTCGTCGAGGCGATCTATCTCGGCGAACGCGTGCTGGTCCTGGCCGCCAATCCAGGCCGCGTCCAGGCGCTGATCGACCTGAAACCGCTGAAAGACGAGCGCGGCCTCTGTCGGCGCGAGAGCCTCGATGTCCAGGAGACCGCCGCCCATTTACGAGCATTGCTGCAGGAGGGGAGTGCGGCTGCATGAGGCACCGTCCGTTGTCCCTCACAGAGGCGATCGGCCTTCCCTTTATCGGCGCCCTTTCGCTGCTCCTTGCCTGGCAATGGCTGGTGCCGGCGCTCGGTGTTCCCAGTTATATCGTTCCCACGCCGCTGGCGATCATGCGTACGCTTGGCATCGAATGGCGCCTCCTGCTGTCGAACGCCGTCCCGACATGGGGCGAGGCCGGCCTCGGCTTCCTCCTGGGAAATGGTCTCGCCGTGATACTGGCGGTTGCCTTTGTCTATAATCCGCGGTTCCAGGCCGCCTATTTTCCCGTTGTCCTGCTCTTCAACACGATTCCGGTGCTGGCGCTCGCGCCGATCATCATTCTCATCTTCGGCCTCGGCATGCTCCCGAAGGTCATCATCGCCGCTCTCATCTGCTTCTTCCCAACCCTGGTGAATACCGCCCGGGGCCTCAATCTGGCTACTGTAAGCGAGCTTGAGCTGATGCATGTGCTTTCGGCGAGTGGGTGGGAAACGTTCTGGCGCCTGCGCGCGCCACGGTCCGCCCCCTTGCTGTTTGCGTCGCTGCGCATTTCGGCAACCACCTGTGTGATCGGCGCGATCGTCGGGGAGTGGATCGGCTCGAACCAGGGACTGGGCGCTCTCATCATTCAGTCGACGTTCAACTATCAGGCGGAAAGGCTCTTTGCCGCCGTCGTGCTCGCTTCTCTCTCCGGCATCGTCTTTTTTGCCGTTGTTGCCCAGATCGAGCGGATTTTCCGTCGGCTGCATCAGGGGCAAAGCTGAGCCCCGGCACGAGCGAACGCCGCCCCGCGCTGCCCGGTTGGGACAGCATGCCGGCCGCCGTAGCAAGTCTTTCGGCGAAAAATGCCGCAAGAAGAACGCTGCGCCATGTTGCGGTGACAAGCGTCGTCGCCCGCGTCGACCGTAACATCTTGATCAACCCGGCCCACCCGGAATTCCCCCCGATCACCGCCCCCGTGTTCTGGGACCGCCGGGCATGTGACGGGGTTGGGGTTCAATCAACCTTTCCGCAGAGTAGACCAAAACGCCGGACGGATGAGACTTGGTCAGCAGATTATGATGTTGGCACTGTTCGACATCTTGCCGCAATCACACCTGCCGCCGCGGCGAGCGGGCCATCAGCCGGGCATAGGCGATGGCGGACAGCATGTTGACGTGGTTGGCCCTGCCGGTGCCGGCAATGTCGAAGGCGGTGCCGTGGTCGACCGAGACGCGGTCGATCGGCAGGCCGAGCGAGACGTTGACCGCGGTTTCGAAGGCGACGAGCTTGATCGGAATATGGCCCTGGTCGTGATACTGGGCGATGACGAGATCGAAGGCGCCGTTATAGGCACGGGCAAACACCGTATCGGCGGAGATCGGGCCGACGACATCGATACCCCGAGCCTGTGCCTGCTCGACGGCCGGCGCCAGAAACTCCATGTCCTCGGTGCCGAACAGGCCGTTTTCGCCGCAATGGGGGTTGAGGCCGGCAACAGCAATGCGCGCGGTCTTGCCGAGGCGCAGGAAATGCCTGTGGCCGGCTTCGATGGTTGCCAGCACCCGCTCGGTCTTGGCGCGCTCGATCGCGCCCTTCAGCGAGATATGGGTCGAGACGTGGATGGTGTTCAGCCGCTCGGAGGCCAGCAGCATGAAGGAACTTTTCGAGCCCGTGAGATGCGCGAGAAGCCCGGTATGGCCGTCATGGTGATGACCGGCAAGGTTCATCGCCTCCTTGTTGATCGGCGCGGTGACGATGACATCGGCTTTGGCGGACATGGCGAGATCGACGGCGCGGGTGATATAGCGCACGGACGCATCGCCCGCGACCGGGCTGACCTTGCCGATCTCCGGCAGCGGTGCGCCGAGCGGGACTTCATCGATGGCAATCCTGTCGTCATCGGATCTATCGGCAGGCACGAACTTCAACCCGGTGCCGCTAACGCGGTCAGCCCGCTCCAGCGCTTCCACGTTGCCGACGATGACGAAATCGCGGCGCTCTTCGCTTGGAAGCGCCGCCAAGGCCTTGACGATCACCTCGGGGCCGACTCCAGCCGGATCGCCCAACGTCACGGCGACTTTCGCATTCCTATCCATCACCAAAGTCCCTTCTGAAACAGTATTAAAAGGCGGCCGCGTAAATCGAGCGGATGTCGGCTCGGCTGAGATCACGCGGATTGTTATCAAGCAGACGGCGAATGGCAAAGGCGTCGTCAGCCATGGCGTCGAGATCGCTTTCCGGCACGCCAAGGCCGGAGAGCTTCATCTCAATGCCGAGTTCGGCGCAAAAAGCATAAGCCGCATCGAAGACCGATGCCGTATTTTCCGAGGCCTCATAGCCGAGTGCTGCCATCACCGCTTTCGTCTTCTCCGCGGCCGCCGGCGTGTTGAAGGCGAGAACATGCGGGAAGATCAGGGCATTCGCCGCTCCATGCGCCACGTGCCAGCGCGTGCCGAGAGGGTAGGCGAGAGCATGGCCGCCGGCGGTATTGACCGGGCCGAGGCAGAAGCCGCCGTAAAGCGAGGCGAGCGATAGGCCGGCGCGCGCCTCTGCGTCGTTGCCATCCTTGACGGCGCGGGCGAGATATCTGCCGACGAGCCGCGTTCCCTCGATCGCATAGATGTCGACCATCGGATGGGCTTTGCGGTTGGTGAAGGCCTCGACGCAATGGGCCATGGCGTCGACGCCGGTTGCGGCGGTGGTGCGCGCCGGCACGCTGAAGGTCAGGGCTGGATCGACGACGGCGATGTCGGCCAGCATATGCAGGCTCTCCACAGCAAGCTTCGCCATCGTCGCAGGGTCGGTGACGAGCGCGCGGATGCCGGCCTCGCTGCCGGTGCCCGATGTTGTCGGTACCTGGGCGAGTCCCACCTTGCGCGGCCCGCGCACCCTGTTCGGGCCGACGACCTCATGCAGCGTCTGCCCGGAACCGGCGAGAACGGCGGCGAGCTTTGCCAGATCCATGGCGCTGCCGCCGCCGAAGCCGACGACCAGCTCGGCATCGGCGGCGTTGGCCGCAGTCAGCACTTTGTCGAGATTGCCCGTATCAGGCTCAGGCGTTACTTCGGAGAAAACCGCAACCTCGCCCTTCAGTTCCAGCACGTCGACGCGCGAAGCGTTGAAAGCGTCCGAGATGACAAGCGTGCGCCGATAACCATTCTCGGCAGCCCATTTGCCGAGCTTTCCTGCCGTGCCGATGCCGAATTCGATCTGATGCGGCCGAATTATCGTGATTGGCGAACCCAAGCTGGCCATGACCAGTCCTCCCTGCAGGATCTTGCGGCAATAGTGTCGCCCTCTTTAATGTAAAGTTGTAATATCGAAGTCAAGCGGGCATTTCTGAGAGCGCGAAATTTTATCGTCTGATATGCGCTGGATTCAGGTTTCAGCAGCCATCTGCATTGATGTTTGATAAGTATAATCAGATATATAGCTGACAGTCGCCGATAGTAGACGGTGCGAGCCGGCCTTCACTGCGCTGGCGACGAGGCTGCCAACTCTGTTGTCAATTTCTCCACGTTCAGTCGGTCGAACCGATCACGCCAGCGACCTTTTCGCGCTAGATGGGACGCAAATTTACAACAAGCCGGCAGCCGCCTCGCTACGGCAGGAGTGGCGGGGCGAGGCGCACATATTTGATCGCCCGCCGATAGTAGGTGTAGGCGACATGAAGTGTACCGTCGCCGCCTTGGATGACCGAGGGATACGAGAATTCGCGGTTCAGCGAGTCCTTGGAATTGTTGCTGAGGCAGAACCCGTCACCCGTATCGAGATCCATGCGATGCGGAAAACTCTTGCCGCCATCCCTTGATATCGCAAGGCTCAGGGGCGCACGAGGAACACCCCAGACCGCCTTGCGGCCGATATCGGCGAGGACGGCGGCCGTTTCTCCAGCCTCGTCGCCCTCGATTTCGTCATAGAGAGACTGGCGCCGCGCGTCCGACATGACTGCATTCGAATGGTTATAAACCATTGCGATTCCTCCATCATTCAGGAGTGTCGCCTGGATCGAGGAATTGTTGTTCGGCAGTTCCGTGGGCTCGGGCGCGCTCCACGTCCTGCCGCCGTCACTCGATCGGCTGGAAAGAATGTTTTCGGCGAAACGGTTGCGGTAGAAGGCGACCATCTCGTCGCCGCCGAGCGGCAGGATGTTCATGTGCACGGCGCCGATACTGTTCGGAATGTCGTGCATCTGCCAGCTCGCACCGCCGTCGCGCGAGATCAGAACCGCTGCCGTATCGGCGTCGCCGCTCCAGCGCCGTCCGTCAAGGCCGACGCAGCGGAAGACCGGAAGCAGCCATTCGCCCCTGTCGTTCACGACGATCTGTTGGCGAACGAATGTGCCGGGGCTGTCGCAGAGGAGCCGGACCGGGCCGAACGTCCGGCCGCCATCCTCGGATATCCGGCATTTGACAACGGAACCGTCCTGGTTGCCCGAGGTCTGCGAGGTATAGAGCAGCCATGTCTTTCCGTCAGGAGCGTTGAAAATCAATGGGTTCTGCTCGGACTTCTCCGGATCGTCGCTCATCTTCTCCGGCTCGGACCAGCGATCGGAGCCCGGCGCCAGCCGCGACATGTAAATCGAGATATCGCCCATGCCCTCCATCGTGCCGCCGAACCAGACGCAGGTCAGCGTACCGTCGGGCAGAAAAGCAAGGTTTGCCGCGTGGTTCTGAATGCAGGGCGAGGGCAGATAGGCATCCGCGCGGCCTTTGAAGGAGGGATGAGGAGCGATGATCCCGGTCATCAGGGCGGGAACGGCTTCGGGGCGCAGGCCGGTAAAGCTCATGGCGGGTCTCCTCAGGGCAGCTTGGCGTAGCTTTCGGCGAGTGCGGCATAATCCGCTTCGCTGAGCGGCATCAGCGGTGCGCGCGTGCGCTTCCAGGCGGGATTGCCTGTCTTCAGCCCGACCATTGCCTTGATCGTCGGGATCTGGACGTAGGAGTTGGAAAGCGTGCGATAGGCGTTGATGCGCGCCTGCGCCGCCTCGACGTCGCTGGCACGCCCCTCGTCGTGGACGTGGTCGTAGACGGTGCGCAGCGAATCCGCCACGAGATTGGAGGTTGCCGTGATGCAGCCCGCACCTCCGGCCTTCAACAGTGGCAGCAGCAGCGGATCGGCGCCCGCCAGCACCGAGAAGCCGGGATAGGCGGAGATGATCGCCTGCATGTTGTTGAAATCGCCAGCAGATTCCTTGATGCCGACGACGGTTTCCGGGAAGGCGGCGATCAGCCGGCCGATCAGCGGAATGGAGAGCGGTACGCCTGAGACCTGCGGGATATGGTAGAGGATGACCTGCAGGCGCGTGTCGGCGACCTTGTTCAGCACCTGCGAATAGGCGGCGAAGAGGCCGTCGTCGGAAACGCCCTTGTAGTAGAAGGGCGGCAGCATCACGACCTTGGTGACGCCGAGCGACAGCGCGTGCCGGGTCAGTTCGACGGTTTCGGGAATGGCGACGACGCCCGTACCCGGCAGCAGCTTACCGGCAGGAATGCCGGCTTCCAGCGCCGCTTCCAGAATGGCGCGGCGTTCGGCTCCGGAGAAGGAATTGGCCTCGCCGGTGGTGCCGAGCAGGGCCACGCCATGGCAGCCCTCGGTCAGCAGCCGACGGCAATGATCGGTGAAAAGAGCGAGATCCGGCGCGTTATCTGCGGTCAGCGGCGTAGCGGCCGCGCTGAAAACGCCTGTAATCCTGTGATGGCTCATTCCGCCCTCCCTTAGGCGCGCTTGCCGGGCTGGCTGCGCAGAAAAATTGTCGTTCGTCTGTGGCGATGAGTGCCAAGAACTTTTCCATCGTGACGCTTTTGTCAAGAAGACAAAATTGATTAATACGAGAGCGAAAATCTACATGATTGTAATTGTTGAATTATTTTAAGCCTAAAATTTTCCACGGGTCAAAACTGCGATTTTTCATTGACATATTTACAATAACGAGTGAACGATAGGCGACGGATTGTGCTGCGCCCGGCAGGCGCAGGGAGAACGCTGCCGAATTCACCGTGGGAGGGAATGCCATGTCTTTTGATCAATCGGATAAAACCAATATTTCACGTCGCAACGCGCTGAAGCTCGGCCTTGCGGCCGGCGTCGGCCTCACCGTGTTCGGTATGAATGCGCGCATCGTGCTGGCCGATGAAGGCCAGGTGCTGAAGGTCGCGCATCCGGCCTTCGATCAGGACTGGTCGCCGCTGCGCGGCGGCGGCAGAACCTTCCGCTGGAATTCCATCTGGTGGGCCGCGCCGATGTATTTCGACAGCGAAGGCAATATCAAGCCTTACGTCTTCACCAGCTGGGAATCGGCCGACAACACCGTCTGGACTTTCAAGATCGATCCCAAGGCCGTCTTCTCCGACGGCAGCAAGATCACTTCGGCCGACGTCAAGGGTTCATGGGAAGTCGCCTCGATGCCGAACACCAAGAGCCAGCGCGCCGACCAGGTGCTGAGCAAGGTCAAGGGCTATGCTGAAATCGCCGCCGGCTCCGGCAACGAACTGACCGGCGTCACGACGCCCGACGAGGGCACGGTCGTGGTGACGCTCGCCGCTGCCGATCCGATCTTCTTCATGCGCCTGGCAAACCACATCGCACCGATCACCAAGGCGTCGCAGTCGCGCGGCAGCGACGGCGAGGAAATCATCGACTGGTACAAGCCTGATAATAAGCCGGTCTTCTCCGGCCCCTTCAAGCTGACGAGCCTTGATATCGACGCCGGCAAGCTCTCCTTTGAGCCGAACGAGAACTTCTTCGGCCCGAAGCCGAAGCTGGCGCGCATCGACATCACCTCGATCGAGGACAATGTCAGCGCGACTTCGCTGATCAAGTCGGGAGAGTTCAATGCCCATACCGAGCTCATCACCTCGACTATCATCCAGGATCTCGGTCCTGAATTCTCGGCCGGCCCGCTGATCCCGACCAGCCAGCACTTCTGGTTCAACATCTCCCGTGCGCCGATGGACGACCCGAAGGTCCGCCAGGCGCTGATCATGGCGGTCGATCGCGATGGGCTGTTCAAGGCGTCCTATCCCGACGGGCCGCACAAGAAGGCCGACCAGATCCTCAATTCGGTTCCGGGCGCCGATAATTCCGGCTTCGAGCCCTATCCCTATGATCCGGCGGCTGCAAAGAAGCTGCTTGCCGAATCGAGCTATGGCGGCCCGGAGCGCCTGCCGAAGATCCTGTTCGTCGGTATTTCCGGCCCGGCCATTCAGGCCGCCGCCCAGTTCATCGCCGAGCAGTGGCGCCAGAACCTCGGCATCACGGCCGTCGATATGAAGCCGCAACAGGATTCCTATGCCGGCCCGGACCAGAATTCGGTCCAGATCTTCCGCGATGACGTCGGCACTCGCGTTCCCGATGCCGTCTCTTATCTTGCGGGCTCCATCGCCTCGACCTCGTCGAACGCACAGAACAAGCTCGGCGGATACAAGAACGAGAAGGTTGACAGCGCTCTCGCCGAAGCGACGACCAAGGCTGCGGATGATCCGCAGCGTATCGCTCTCGCCCAGGAAGCCCAGAAGGCGTTCCGCGAGGATTGGGCCTTCATCCCATGGTATTCTCAGGCGATGTCGCGCTGGGCCACCAAGGAAGTCAAGGGCCTGGAAAAGAACCTTGACTGGCAGATCGTCGAGCCCTGGAACATTTCCATCGGCTGATCCGGAACGATCGTCCTGTCAATAAGCGCGCGAAGGCCGCAGGGTCTTCGCGCAAATTTCAAGAAGAGATGCGATCCGCCGGGCTTCAGCAAAGAGCGGGAGCGCATCGTTCAACAGGTGGGAGGTGGCCCCTTGCTGCGCTACGTGCTAACTCGGTTCGCCATCTGGATTCCGTCCGTTCTCGTGGTGATGTTGGCCGTCTACGCGCTGGCTTTCTACGGCGCCGGCGATCCGATCAAGCTCATCTTCCTGCGCGCGCCGGGCGACGTCGCCTACAATCCGCAGCGCATCGAGGCCATTCGCGAAAGTGCGGGTCTCAACCGGCCCTTCATCGAACAGTTCGGCCTTTACATCTGGAACCTGCTGCACGGCCGGTTCGGCAATTCGCTGACATCGGGCCGCGCCGTCTGGGCGATGGTTTCGGCCGCCGCACCTGTCTCGTTCCAGCTTGCCCTCTGTTCCATCATCCTGACGGCCGTCGTCGCGATACCGCTCGGCATGATCGCTGCCTTGAATCAGAATTCGCGCATCGACTATGCCATTCTGGGCTCCGCGCTCTTTCTCTGGGCGATCCCGGCCTACGTCGCCGGGCCGCTGCTGATGGTCAGCCTCATCGTGCTGTTGCCAGGTGCGAGCGTACCCTACGGCTGGGGCGGCATCCTTGATGTCCGCATCCTGCTACCACTGCTCGTGCTTTCCTTCCAGCCGATCGCGCTAATCGTGCGACAGACGCGGGCCGCCGTCATCGAGGTTCTGTCGGAGGATTTCGTCCGCACTGCGCGCGCCAAGGGCGTGCCGGAGATCGTCGTGGCGCTGCGCCATATCCTGCGGCCGGTGCTGACGCCTGTCGTCACCCAGCTCGGCCTGATCATGATCACCATCGTCAACGGTGCGATCTTCGTCGAACTCGTTTTCGGCCTGCCGGGTCTCGGCCGGTTGACTGTGCAGGCGCTGATCAATTCCGATTATCCCGTCATCCTGGCAATTACGCTGATCGGATCGTTCCTGGTCATGGTGTCGAACCTGCTGGTGGACGTGCTCTATCCGCTGCTCGACCCGCGCGCCAATGATTCAAGAAGGAGCCGCTGACCATGTCTGCAATCCCTCTTTCCACCACCGAAACCGTGGATGAGCCGCCGGTCAGCCTGTGGCGCGACGCCTGGCATCGTCTGCGGCGCAACAAGCTTGCCGTCTTCGGTCTCATGGTTGTTCTAATTCTCGCTTTCACGGCGATCTTCGGGCCATATCTCACGCCCTATGATTATCTGAGCCAGGACCTCAACGCCCGCAACGCGCTGCCGTCGATGAGCCACCTCTTCGGAACCGACGATCTCGGCCGCGACGTCTTCAGCCGCGTCGTCTTCGGCACGCGGACAGCCTTCCTCGTCGCCGTGATCGTCACCTTTTTTGCGGTGCTGATCGGCCTCACGCTCGGCGCCGTCGCCGGTTTCTTCGGCAACCCTTTCGACCGCGCTATCATGTGGCTGACCGATGTGACGATGTCGGTTCCCAACCTGCTGCTCGTCGTCGTCGTCAACGCTTCGCTGAAATCGCCGATCACCAAGTGGATGGAGGCCCGTTATCTTGAGACCCTCAATCCCTTCTACCGCCAGACCATATGGGTGGATTTCATTCTCGTCTTCGGGTCGATGGCGCTGATCTCCTGGCCGCCCTATGCCCGTCTGGTGCGCGCCCAGGTGCTGTCGATCCGCAGCCGGCCCTATATTACGGCTGCTCAGGCGCTTGGCCTGTCGAACTGGATCATCATCAAGCGTTATGTCGTGCCGAATGCGCTCGGCCCCCTGATCGTCTCGGTCAGCGCCGGCCTTGGCACGGCGATGGTGCTGGAAAGCGCCTTCAGCTTCCTGGGTGTCGGGGTCAATCCGCCGACGCCCAGCTGGGGCAACATGATTTCGGACGGTCTTCGCGTCTGGCAGCATTATCCGCATCTTCTCGCCGCTCCGGCGGCCGTGCTCGGCCTTGCCTCGGTTGCCTTCAGCTTCCTCGGCGACGGCCTCAACGACGCGCTCAATCCGCGGGGCAGCAAATGATGAACACGAAAAGCACAGAACGCCTGCTCGACGTCAGGGGTCTCACCGTCGAGATCGACGGCCGCAACGGCCCTGCCGTCGTCGTCGACGGCATTGATCTGCATGTCGACAAGGGCGAGACCCTCGGCGTCGTCGGTGAATCCGGCTGCGGCAAGAGCCTCACCATGCTGAGCCTGATGCGGCTGCTGCCGAACAAGATCAAGGTCGTCAAGGGCTCGGCCACCTTCGACGGCCGCGACCTGCAGACGATGTCCAATCGTGAATTGCGCAAGGTGCGCGGCGGCGATATCGGTTTCGTCTTCCAGGATCCGATGACCTCGCTCAATCCCGTCATGCGCGTCGGCGCCCAGATCTGCGAGCCGCTGATCTATCACCGCGGCATGAAGAAGGCGGAAGCCCGCGCCCGCGCTGTCGAACTGTTGCGCCTCGTCGGCATTCCCGGCCCGGAAGAGCGGCTGCAGGCCTTTCCGCACGAGCTTTCGGGCGGCATGCGCCAGCGCGTGATGATCGCCATCGGCCTTGCCTGCAATCCCAAGCTCCTGATTGCCGACGAACCGACGACGGCGCTCGACGTCACCATCCAGGCGCAGATCGTCGATCTGGTGAAGGATCTCAGAGCCAAGCTCGGCATGTCCGTCGTCTGGATCACCCATGATCTGGCGCTGATCGCCGGTCTCGTCGACCGCGTCGCCGTTCTCTATGCCGGCACGGTCGTGGAGGACGCGCCGGTCGACGAGCTCTACGCCCGGCCGAGCCATCCCTATACGCGCGGCCTGCTGTCCTCGATCCCGAAACTTTCAGATCCGCCGGCAAGTCGGCTGAGTTCGATCGGCGGCACGCCCCCGGAGCCCGGCCGCCGGCCGAAGGGCTGCCCCTTCGCGCCGCGCTGCCCGCTTGCCGAGACGGTCTGTCACGAGAAGGTGCCGCAGCTCGAACCGCTGAGTGGCAGCAGCAATCATCGCGCCGCCTGTTTCGTCGTCCAGAGAATGCAGGAGGCCGCGTGATGGCTGCTCAACCGCTGCTCAAGGTCGAAAACCTGGTCAAGCATTTTCATGTCAAGCTTGGCGCATTTGGCGAACGCTCGGCAACCGTCTATGCGCTCGACAATGTCAATCTCGACATCATGGAAGGCGAGACGCTGAGCCTCGTCGGCGAATCCGGCTGCGGCAAGTCGACGACAGGTTTCACCATCCTCAACCTCTACAAGGCGACCAGCGGCAAGGTCGTCTATAAGGGCCAGGACCTTGCCACGCTCGACGAAAAGCAGATGCGGCCCTTCCGCCGCGACCTGCAGATCGTTTTCCAGGATCCCTATTCGACGCTCAATCCGCGCATGACGGTGGGCGAAGCGATCGGCGAGCCGATCCTCTTTCATAAGCTCTGCGCCAAGGCCGAGCTGAAGGAGAGGGTGGCGACGCTGCTCACCGATGTCGGCCTGCCCACACGCTTTGCCCAGCGTTACCCGCACGAGCTTTCCGGCGGTCAGCGCCAGCGCGTCGTCATCGCCCGGGCGCTCGCCTGCCAGCCAAAATTCATTGTCTGCGATGAGGCAATATCGGCGCTCGACGTGTCGATCCAGGCGCAGATCATCAACCTGCTGCTCGATCTGCAGGAGAAATACGGGCTGACCTATCTTTTCATCGCCCATGATCTTGCCGTCGTGCGCCACATCAGCACCCGCGTCGGCGTCATGTATCTCGGGCGGCTGGCCGAACTGGCCACCCGCGAGGACCTCTTCGACAATCCGCTGCACCCCTATACCAAGGCGCTGCTGTCGGCCGTTCCGGAGACCGATCCGGAACTGGAGCGCACCCGTCAGCGCCAGATCCTGCAGGGCGACGTGCCGAGCCCGCTGAGCCCGCCTTCGGGCTGCCGTTTCCATACGCGCTGCCCGATCGCCATGGATGTCTGCAGCAAGGTCATCCCCGCCTGGAAAGAAGCTAGGCCTGGCCACCTCGTCGCCTGCCACGCCGTCAATACGGAGCAAATCGCATGACGCTGAAGGTGGCGATCATTGCCGACGATCTGACCGGCGCTCTCGATACCGGCACGCCCTTTGTCGAAGCTGGCCTTTCGGTCGCCGTCGCCATCGATATAGAGGCGGCGCGGGAGGCGGTGGCTACCGCCTGCGATGTCGTCGTCATCAACACCGCCTCCCGCGCACTGGATGAGCGCGAAGCTGCCGAAAGAGTTCAATTGGCGGCGGATGTCTTTCGTGGCGAGAAGCCTGCGGTCGTCATGAAGAAGATCGATTCCCGGTTGAAGGGCAATGTCGCGGCGGAAAGCATGGCGCTCGCGAAGGCATTCGACCTGAAGGCCATCCTCGTTGCGCCCGCCATTCCCGATCAGGAGCGGTTGACCTACCGTGGCTGTGTCGTCGGCCGGGGCATCAACCGTCCGCTGCCGATCGCTGAGCTGTTCAAAAGGGGTGCGGACCGCGTTGTCGTTGCCGATGCCGGGGACGATGCCGATCTTGACCAGATCGCCGCGGGACATGACTGGCAGACGACCCTTGCCGTCGGCGCCCGGGGTCTCGGCGCCGCACTTGCCCGCCGCCTCGGCGAGGCAGGTCAGTCGACTAGGAGGGAATTTGCGGCAAGCCCGCGGACCCTGTTTGCCTTCGGCTCGCGCGATCCGATCACTGTCGCTCAGATGAGCCGGCTTGAAGGCACGGGCGCCCTACGCGTGGTGTTGGATGCGCCGATGGGCGAGATCGAATGTGGCGAGGGTCTGGCGCTGCCGGTGCTGTTGCGTTGCACAGGCGATATGGCGGTCGATGCGGGGCTCGTCGTTCGCAACTTTGCGTCAGGCGTCAAGGCTGTCATCGATGATACGAGGCCGGATATGCTGATGGTCGGGGGCGGCGATACGGCTCTTGCCGTTTTCCGCACATTGGGGGTGCGGGTATTGGCGCCCCAGGGCGAGATAGAAGCCGGCATTCCGTGGTTCGATGTGACGGCCGCCGATGGCCGGCGTTTTCGGTGCGCCGTCAAGTCGGGGGGCTTCGGCAAACCGGATAGTCTGCTAAAACTGGTTCTTCGGAATCAGGCGGCATAAGATACCGTCGGGGAGAATATGACACGTGGTTGACGCGAATGGCGAATCTTTGAACGCGGAAGCCGGCCCGCCGGGCAAGCCCGAACGCGGCAAGGCCGTCAAGCTGGTCGACCGTGTCTTCGACCAGCTGCTCGAGCGGATCCGCGGCGGAAACTATCCGCCGGATTCACGCCTTCCAGGCGAACACGAACTGGCCTCGATGCTGGGTGTTTCCCGGCCTATCGTCCGTGATGCGCTGGCACGGCTGCGCGATCAGGGCATGGTCTATGCCCGGCAAGGCGCGGGCACCTTCGTCAGCGCGCATGGGTCGCCGACGACGCAACTCGCCTATTCGCCTGTTAAAACCATTGCCGATATTCAGCGCTGCTACGAATTCCGCCTGACCATCGAGCCGGCCGCCGCCTATTTTGCCGCCAAGCGACGCAATGAGCAGGCCATCCAGAAGATCGCCAGCGCCCTTGCGGATCTGCGCGAGGCGACCAGCCATCAGCTTCACCGGGCCGATGCCGATTTCACTTTCCATCGCGCGGTGACGGAGGCTGCCAACAATCATTATTACACGGCCTCGATCGATGCACTGAAAGCCCATATCGCCGTCGGTATGCATCTCCATGGCCTTTCCCTGCTCGGCCCGCGCCAAGGGTTAGAACAGGTCTATGAAGAGCATAACGCCATTTACAAGGCGATCGCCGATGGCAGGCCGGAGGATGCGCAAAGGTTGATGAAGGCGCATCTCGAAGGTTCTCGCGACCGTCTCTTCGAGGGCAGGGTGCTCGACCTGTCCTTCTGAGGCACCCCCGGTTGCAACCTGCGTAAAGGGGCGGCGTCCAAATGCTCGCCGCGAAACGATGCGGTGAGCTACCGCCGTGACAGGATGCCGGCAAAGAGCTGGCGGAAGGTGCCGGCAATGACTCCTGCTTCATGCGGATCCCCCGTCATCAAGGCAGAGGTGATGTTCCGCATTTGCTCGAAGCTGATGTGCGGCGGCAGCGGCGGCACTTCCGGATCGGTCTTTACTTCGAGGATGACGGGGCAATTGGCGCTCAGAGCTTCTTCCCACGCGGCGCCGAGCTGAGCCGGCTGGTCGACGAAAATGCCGCGCAATCCGATGAGGTCGGCGAACTTGTGATAGGCTATGTCAGGAATGGACTGCGACGCTGCGAATTTCGGATCGCCCTCCATCACCCGCTGCTCCCACGTCACCTGGTTCAGATCCTGATTGTTGAAGACGCAGATGACGAAAGTCGGATCGGCCCAGTCCTTCCAGTATTTGGCAACGGTGATCATCTCGGCGAGATTGTTCATCTGCATGGCGCCGTCACCGACCAGGCCGATGACGGGGCGATCGGAATGCGCGAATTTGGCGGCGATCGCGTAGGGGACGGCAGCTCCCATCGAGGCCAGTCCGCCGGAAAGCGATGCCTTCATGCCGCGGCGCATCTTCAGGTCCCGTGCATACCAGTTCGCGCAGGAACCGGAATCGCTGGTGACAACGGCATTTGCCGGCAGCCGCGGCGAAAGTTCGCTGACGACGCGCTGCGGATTGACGGGATTGGCGTCGACGTGGGCGCGCTCGTCCAGCGTCTTCCACCAGGAGGCGACGTCTTTCTCGATCGTTTGCCGCCAGCTGGTATCAGGATTTTCCCGCAACAGAGGCAGCAGCGCCCTGAGCGTTTCGGCCGCATCACCCGTCAGGTTGAGCTCCATCGGATAGCGCAGCGACAGCATGTCGGGATTGATGTCGATCTGCACGCCGCGCGCCCGGCCTTCCTCCGGAAGGAATTCGGAATAGGGAAAACCGGAGCCGATCATCAGCAGGGTGTCGCAGTCGCGCATCAGGTTCCATGAAGGTTCCGTCCCGAGAAGGCCGATCGAGCCCGTCACCCATGGCAGGTCATCCGGCAGAGCGGCCTTGCCGAGCAGGGCCTTGGCAGCGCCCGCCTGGAGGCGGTCCGCAACGGCAATGACCTCGTCCGTGGCGTTGAGCGCGCCGGCGCCGACGAGGATCGCCACTTTCATTCCCGCATTCAGAATATCGGCCGCGGCCTGAAGATCGTCTCCGTGCGGAAAGACTCGCGGCGGAAGGTAACCCGGACCCGAATGCACGGTTCCATGCTTTCGCGCTGGCTCCTCATAGGGCATTTCCTGCAGGTCGTTGGGCAGAATGATCGCTGTCACCGCCCGGTTTGCGAGCGCGATGCGAACCGCGCGGTCGATCAGATGGCGCACCTGCGCCGGGGTGGAAGCCTGCTGCACGAAATCGCTCGCGACATCCTTGAAGAGGGCGGCAAGGTCGAGCTCCTGCTGGTAATGTCCGCCGAGCGCGCGGCGCGCCTGTTGGCCGACAATGGCGAGAACCGGCTGATGGTCCATGCGAGCGTCGTAAAGACCGGTGATCAGATGGGTGGCGCCGGGTCCCGAGGTTGCGATGCAGACGCCGAGTTCGCCTGAGAACTTCGCATAGGCGGCTGCCATGAAAGCCGCCATTTCCTCGTGCCGTGCCTGGATGAACTCCATCTTGTCGGATGCGCGATGGAGCGCCCCGAAGACGCCGTTGATGCCGTCGCCGGGATAGCCGAACATACGTCGCACACCCCATTCGCCAAGCCGTGCCACAAGAAAATCGCCGACAGTTTTCGCCATGGATGCTGTTCTCCCGGCTCCGGATCAAGCCGCAGTTTCGGGGCCGGGCCAATCGATTCGACCCGGTCTGTTTTAGCCGTGGGTTTAATCGCGGAGGCGGCCCCAAGACGGATCCCATTCGACGTCCTCGACAAGTTCGACGAAGACGGGCTGGCTGCTGTTGCCTCTATGGGACTCTGCCAGTTTGAATGCCGCCTCGGGCTCCATTTCCTCGCCGGGATAGACCGTGTCATCCAGGTCGCCTTCCGCGACCTTGCGAACATATCCCCGGATCTGGTTGCTCGATCGATAGAGTTTGATGATCAGCGACCCTGCCGGCGCCGCGCCATAGGAATATCGGATGTAATCCCGACCATCTTGCGCCGGGTCAACCGTTTCGTCGCCCGCTCGATACCAATGTGCGAGGTCCTGACCTTCCGGGCGTCCCTCGCTTTCCCAAATCCGGTAGGCGCGGATCCTTCTTGTCTCCTCATCGATCATCCTTGCCTCCCGGCGGGCCTCATGATCGCCTTGACCATGCGATCTTGCCGCTTACTTGTTGAGTTCCTCGGCCATCTGGAGATGATGTTCCAGAGCGGGGCGCGTGCTTGCAGCCCATGCCTTCAGTTCTGGATTGTCCCCTTCGTCGCCATAGCGCTTGAAGAGATCGACCGCGTCCTCATGGGCAGATTCCTGGTCGGAGTGATATTGCTTGTTGAAATCGGCTCCTTGCAGGCTGTTCAGCTTGTCGAGCATGCTTTTCTGATCCGACGTCATGGCGCTCGGAAGCGCTGCCTTGACCTTGCCGCCGGAAACCAACGCCTTGAGTTCTTCGCTGGTCTTCTGATGGTCGGTGAGCATCTGCTGCGCGAAGGCCTTCGTCGCATCGTCGCCACGTTCGATCGCAAGCTTGCTGGAGGCGATTTCGAACATGTCGCTTGCGGCTGCTTCCTTGACGAAATCTTCCGTTTTCGGCGGCACGCCGATCAGGGAATTGACCCCGCTCTTTTCGGCAGCCGATTGCGCGAATGCCGGAACAGCAAGCGAGAGGGCGAGCGAAGCGATAGCAAAGCGTTTCATAAGGATCTCCTGGGTTGGTAATCGCCAAACTTGCGGGCAGGCGCAGAGTTCCCGCCTTATCGCGTTGTTGATGATCGCTGTTCGTCCGACAGAGGCCGGGGCTTAGAGCCCAAAGGGAAACGTTTCCGGATCCGATGAACCGGACTCCGGTGCCACAAGCGGTGAAAGCGCTCGAGTTTCATCGAACCAGAGAAATGCATCATATTGCCGCGACAGCGATGTCGACATGTAATGGCTCAGCCGTTCCGTTTCCGGCCGGTAGATGACGCCAATGAAGCGCTGAAGCCGCTGTTCGACGAGGCTTGCATGCAATTCTTCATCGGCCGCGAGGTCGAGAAGAAATCGCGGCTTTCCGGAATCGTGACAGAGACGCTCGTAGCTTTGCGGCAGGGACGGATTGACTTGCTTCTTCTCGGCCTGTCCATCCCAGTCGTTTGCCGCCATCACCTCACCGGAATGCGTTCCCAGTCCTATGAGGCTTGTCATTCCGTCGAAACGCTGCCGGCACAGCTGGCCAAGGTTCAGTTCGTCGCGGGCGGCTGCCATATCGGTATAGCGGGCATCGCCGATATGCGAGTTGTGCGCCCATATGATGATCTTTGCCGTCGGACCGTGGAAGTCGAGGAGATGCTCGACGGTATCGGCCATGTAGGTGTCGCGGAGATTCCAGGCCTGAGAACCGCCGTAATACATGATCCGGTAATACCGCTCGGCTGCGGCTAGCAACCGCGCCGACTGGGCGGCGTTCAGAAAGTCACGACCGTCTGAGGCAGCGTCGTCCAGGGAGCGCGCCAGCAGCTCCGTGCATTGCCTTAGCACCGCCTCCTCGCATGATCTATAGGCATCGGTAAGCACGGCCCGGCCGTAAGTCGCCGGATCGCTCTGCCAGGGGCTGAGGCAGCCATAGCGTTCCCTGGCAATTTGGGCGGTTTCCGGGCTGACATTTTCGAGATAGTCGAGGACGGAGCGGATCGATCCCGACATGTTGTAGAGATCCAGGCCGTAGAACCGAACCGGATCGGCGTGTAAACCCTTGCGACGCTCATTATCCGTCTTCAGCCAGCCGAGGAACCGCGAAAATTCCAGGTTCCGCCACATCCACTTGGGAAAACGGCTGAATGGCTGATCGCCTTTCGACGGCTGACCGTTTATCCAGCGGTCGACCGCCACGGCGTCCGGCCAATCCGCTTCGACCGCCACCATGTTAAAGCCGTGATGTTCGATCAGGTGACGGCTGATGGCCGCGCGCGCCTCATAGAATTCGGCCGTGCCATGGGTGGATTCACCAAGCAGAACGATACGGCTTTCGGCAAACCGATCGAAAAGGGCGGCAAAGCTCCGGTCGTCGACCGAGGGAAATTCTTCCGCCACGGCCGCGATGAGTTTGTCAGGCGCTTCCTCCATGCGCGATGACGGGGCTGCCGCCGTGTACATCGGATGTGCGGCAGTCCAGGCATCCTCGCCGATCAGGGGAACGAAGAAGACGCCGCCGAGATCCTCCTCCTCGAAGGTGGTTGCACCGGTGCGCGTGATGCGTTTCAGCCGCTGCTCTTCACCTCGGCCGACCGGGATGATGAGGCGCCCTCCGAGATCCAGCTGCTCCTTCAAGGAGGCCGGAACCTCCGGTGCGCCCGCCGACACGATGATGGCATCGAAGGGAGCGGCTTTGGCCCAGCCCTTGCTGCCGTCGCCGACCCGGACGTCGATGTTGCGGTATCCGAGCTTGTCGAATCGCTCCCGGGCCTGAACCGCCAATCTTTCATGCCGTTCGATGGAATAGACGTGTTTTGCGATCCGGCTGATGAGGGCCGAGGCGTAGCCGGAACCGGTTCCGACCTCCAGAACCTTGTCGCCGGCGTCCAGATCGGCTTTTTCGATCATCAGTGCGACGATGTAAGGCTGCGAAATTGTCTGCCCCTCGCCGATCGATAACGGGGCATCCTCATAGGCGAATTCCTCGAAGCCGGGATCGACGAATTTTTCGCGCGGGACCATCCGCATCGCCCTGGTGACGCTTCGATCGCGAATGCCGCGACCCACGACATGATGTTCGACCATGTGGTCTCGGCTGCGGGTCATATCCATGGATCACCTCCACTCTCAAGGAGAACAGCTGAATGCAGGCGGTTGTTCCGGGGCAATGGCGCTATTGCGGCTTCGGCCCGCTTGCCGCCATGGCTTGCGCGGGCAACCGGATTGCCGCGCCCGTCAGCTCGGCATTGATTTCCTGCGCGCGTCTAAGATGATCGAGCGCGATTGGCAGCATCGACGCCGCCTGACGTTGCATTTCGGCGTCTTCACCGAGGGAGATTTCCCAAGCCAGCAGTTGCGCCGTCTTCTGATGGTCGACGATCTGTGCCTTGATGTAGGCAGTATCGAACGGCGTGCCGCTCAGCTTGTCCAACTGGTCGCGAACCACTTGATGATCCGGATCGAGCGTCTCGGGAAGCGGAATTTTGGCAGCCTCAGCCAACTCTTTCAGCTTGGCGTTAGCCTCCGTGTGATCGCGGACCATCATCTCCGCGAACTGTTTGGCGGCATCCGCTTTCGCTCTGCTGGACGCCATCCTGCCCAGTTCGACCTCCGCCAGCCCGCCGGCGGCTGCGAGCTGAGCAAACAGCCTGTCCTGGTTATTAGTCTGGTGCGGAGCGGGAACGCCGGGCTTCGACATCTTTGTGTCGGCGCCCATTCCGGCCGGATTGCCGATCTGAGCGAAAGCGGTGCTGCTGAGCAGCATAACCGTCGTGAGCACGGCGATAGGGTTGCGATACATGGGCCTCTCCTTCATGCTTCACAGCGTCAACAGGTAGGCGACAAGATCCGTCTTCTCCTGTCCGCTGAGTTTGATCCCGAGGACTAGATTGAAGAATTCGACGGTGTCGGCGAGCGTCATCAGCCGGCCGTCATGCAGATATGGCGGCGAATCCTTGATGCCCCGCAGCGTGAAGGTTTTGATGGGGCCGTCAGGCAGCGTGACGAGATCATTGTAAGCCTGGCCGATCCTGTAAAAGCGCTCGAGCTTCAGGTCATGCATGTTGTTGTCCATGAACTCCGTCTGGGGAACGTGGCAATCGGCGCAGCGTCCCTTGCCCATGAAGATTTTTTCGCCGGCCAGTTCCTGGGAGGTGGCGAGCGCGGGATCCAGCCGACCGAACGGGTCGAGCTTCGGAGCGGGTGGGAAATCGATGATATTTTGCATCTGCGCCATCATCGCGACCTGGTTCGGGCGGTCGGGAAGATTGACGCCTTTGCGTGTCGCGCTGACATGGTCGCCGTTGAAGTAGGCCGTTCGCTGTTCGAATTCGGTGAAGTCTTCGACCGACCGCAGCGAGCGCTTCGATCCGTGAATCTGCTGGTTGAAAAGGCCGCGCAGGCTTGTCGTATCCAAGCGGAAACGGTCCGCCTGAGGGCGAACATCCGGGGTCAGGTGAAAGGCGGCATTGGTGTGGAAATTGGCATGACAGTCGAGACAGGCGACGCCCATGCTCTGGTCCGCGACCTTCCTGTCCTCGGTCTGGTTGAACTCTTCCTGCGGAAAGGGCGTCAGAAGCAGCCGCAGCCCTTCCATCTGAACCGGTGTGATGATGCCGTTCATGATTTCGTAGAAGTTCTTGATCGTCAGCAACTGGCCACGGGAGACGTCGCCGAGCTCCGGATGGGTGGTCAGAAAGACAGGTGGCGGGAATTCCGGGGTGAGGTTGTCGGGAAGGTCGAAATCGACGTCGAAGCGGCGGAGATCCCGCATTTCCCTCGCATTTATCTCATCGATCTGGCGATTGGGAAAAACTTGCCCGCCGGTCGCCTGCTTCACATGCGGCAGGGGCAGGAAGCCTTCCGGAAGCAGGTTCTTCTCCTTGATCTCTGCCGGTGTCATGTCCGCCAGCTGATCCCAGCTCGTGTCCGCCGGAAGCTTCACGCGGATGCCATCTTGCACCGGCTTCATGCCCCCCGACATCATGACACCCGGCATCGGCTTGTCCGCCAGATCGTAACGCCGCTCCAGAAGGGTGCGCTGCCGTTGAGCGACCTCGGGTTTCTGCGCCTCGTCGATTTTCCTTGCCTCGGAAAACGGCATGGTCGGCAAAGGCCGATAGGTAGTGTCGGGCGGCAAGGGGTCTGACAAGGCACCGGCTGCAAGGACGCCGACACCGGCAAAAGAGGCCGCGTAAAGCAGTCCAACAGCATGAGATTTCCGCATGTCCCTCTCCTCTGCTCGCGGGTTGAGCTGGCGTCCGAACTGCACGCGGAACTAATTGTTCCGCACAATTCGCGTGCGGTCTGCAGTTTCTGGCGGATCGGTTCGGGGGCAGCGGACTGTCTCGTGCCGGGAATAGCCTATGCCGCGGCGCCGGGAACCCGAGCGAGCGCCGATTGTTGGTTATCGCCGTCAGCCCCGGGATAGGAATAGAAATGAACCTCGCGACTTTCCTGTTTGGTCGCCGTCTCGCCAATCGCGAGCACGAAGACAAGAAGATCGGTTGGATAGAGGCAGTGCCCGCAATGGGGCTCGATGGCTTGGGATCGTCATCTTACGGCCCTGAGGCAGCGCTCACCATTCTCATGCCGCTGGGGGCGCTCGGTCTGACCTATATCGGGCCAGTGATGGGCTGCATCGTCGCTCTGCTGGCGATCCTGTATTTCTCCTATCGGCAGACGCTTGCAGCCTACCCGACGAATGGCGGCGCCTATGTGGTGGCGAAGGAAAATCTTGGGGAATATCCAAGCCTGCTTGCCGCTGCGGCATTGATGATCGACTACGTCTTGAATGTCGCGGTGGGCGTTTCGGCAGGAGTTGGAGCGCTGGTCTCGGCAATACCGAGCCTTCACCCCTATATCCTGCTCCTCTGCCTCGTCGTCGTCCTCATCGTCATGCTGGCCAATTTGCGGGGAACGGGAGAGGCCGGTTGGCTGTTTGCATTGCCGACCTACCTCTTCATCATCTGCTTCCTGGGCATCATTGGCTATGGGCTGATCGGGATAGTCCTGGGCGAGCAGCCTGCACCCATTGTCCCCCCGCCTCCGCTGGGGCCGGTGGCACAGGGCGCGACCATGTGGCTGCTTATGCATGCATTCGCCAGCGGTTGCACGGCGATGACCGGAGTGGAAGCCGTTTCCAACGGGATGGGATCGTTCAGGCAGCCCGTCCTGCGCAATGCCCATATCACGCTCACCGTCATCGTTGTCATCCTCGGTCTGCTGCTCGGCGGTATCGCCGCCATCGCTACCGTCTTCGAAATCGGCGGAATGGATCAGACGAAGGAGGGCTACCAGAGCGTGCTGTCGCAGCTGATCGCTGCCGTCGCTGGCCATGGCGCCTTCTACTATATCGCGATGGCAAGCCTTCTCAGTGTCCTTTGCCTGTCGGCCAATACCAGCTTTGTCGGTTTCCCACGTCTTTGTCAGATGGTCGCCGCCGACGGTTATCTTCCCAAGGCCTTCGCCCAGCCGGGACGCCGGCTGGTATTTACAGTCGGCATCCTCTTTCTTTCCGGCTTCGCCGCGCTGCTTCTGACCGTCTTCGGAGGAATCACCGATCATCTGATCCCGCTCTTTGCAATCGGCGCATTTTTGACGTTCACGATTTCTCAGGCAGGGATGACCGTTCACTGGCGCCGTCAGCCCAAGAGGTACACCGCAAAGCTGACGATGAATGCGGTCGGCGCGGTTTCGACAGGTGCGGCGCTCATCATCATCCTGATCGCCAAGTTTGCGGAGGGCGCGTGGATCACCCTCATCACGGTCCCGGTGACCATTGCCATTCTGAAATCGATCAAGAGCTACTACCGCTCGCTTCAACGCGAACTCAGGACGCCTGGTCCTATCACCGTCGAAGATATCGAGCCGCCAACCGTTCTCGTCGTAACCGAAACATGGAACAGGTTGAGCGAACGCGCCATCAAGTTCGCACTGACGATCTCGCCCGATGTTGTCGCCGTCCATTTCATCCGTCTCGGTGGGCCCGATCGGGAGGAAGGTGAAAAAGCGCTTCGCGAGGAATGGCGCCTCGAGGTGGAAGAGCCGATCGCCGCCCACGGGCTGAAGCCGCCGCGGCTCATGCTCATCCCAGCGCCTTATCGGCAACTGCATGAGCCGCTTTTGCGGCTGATCGAAAAGCTCGATGCCGATAGTCCGGAGAGGCGGGTCGCGGTTCTGATCCCTGAAACGGTGAAAGACAAATGGTGGCAGAAGCTGCTGCACATGAACAGGGCAGGACGGCTAAGGGCAAAACTGGTCAAGCTTGGAGGTCCCCGCCTGACGGTGGCGATGGTTCCCTGGCGGCTATATCGGGAGGAGCAGGCGGCGGCGTGAGGGGCCTTTGCGCCGCCCCGTGGCGGAACTTAGTGTGCGGAGGGAAGTTGGACAGGCATCAGCAAAGAGGCGCCGATGTCCGCGAATCCACTTATGACAGAACCGGTCGAAGAGCTTGCCACCCGCCTCGAGGCGATGACGGACGACGAGCTGTTCTTGACCATGAGCGCACTGGAAAAGGCGAGCAATGCCGCCAAGAACGATGCGACGGCAGAGGTTCTCTTCCGGATAGCTTTGACCGAGGACGAGATCGAGCGGCGTTATCCTGGCCAAGTGCTCGCGCCCTATCGTGACTGGAAGCAAAGACAACCGCTGCTGTAACCGCGTGAGCCATGGCAGCACCATCGCTCAAAACCAAGAGGAATGGAGGCTTCAATGAGCAGTTCTGAGACAACGACGGATCACAAGAAAATCCGCAAATGGGCGGAGGAAAGGGACGGCAGGCCGGCGGCTATCCGGACTCGCGGCAAAGGCGGCGTTCTCCGGATCGATTTCGGCGAAAAGGAAGAGGAATTCGACGAGATCGACTGGGATGAATTCTTCAAGATCTTCGACGAAAACAAGCTCGCCTTTCTTTACCAGGACAAAACCAAGGACGGAAAGACGAGCCGCTTCAACAAATTCGTCGAGCGCGACTGAGCGCTCGATCTCATTGGCTTTGGTCGCTGCCGTGATGATGGCGGCGACCAGTCGTTTAGGCAAGCTGCCATCTATTTTGTGCCCGAACCGGGCTTTGCCACCTTCGAATGCTGATGGGCGAGCACGCTTGCCGGCGTGACATTGGCAACGGCAGCTTGGAGCTTGTTCTTCCAACCGCTCACAACATCGCCTTCGCCGTCCATCATCGCGTCATAGCCGATGCGCGCGACTTCGCCGGCGTCGTCCTTCTTCGACTGACCGATCGCCGTATCCAGAAGACCGGCGCGTTTGAAGAACTCGGTTTCCGTCGCCCCCGGCATGAGGCAGCTGACGGTGACGCCGGAATCCTTCAACTCCTCGCGCAAGGCGAAGGAGAAGCTGTTGATGAAGGCCTTGGTGGCGTTATAAACGGCCTGGTAGGAGCCCGGCATAAATCCGGCGATCGAGCCTGTCAGCAGGATGCGGCCCCCGCCGCGGCTGCGCATCTGGTTGCCGATCTGATGGATCAGGTAGATCGTTCCGGTGATGTTGGTTTCGATGACCTTGCGCGCTTCATTGAAATTCTGGTCGAGGAAACCTTCGCCGATGCCGCGCCCGGCATTGGCCATCAACAGATCGACCGATCGGCCGCTCGCGGTGATGCGCTCGGTCAGCCGGTCGACACCTTCAAGCGTTGAAAGGTCGGCCTCGACAGCTTCGACTGAGGTGCCGAACGCCTTGAGATCGGCGGCTGCCTGGTTGATCCGTTCCTCGTCGGCGGCAAGGATGAGATCATAACCGTCCCGGGCCGCACACTTCGCCAGTTCGTAGCCGATGCCGGTGGAGGCGCCGGTGACGACCGCCAGGCCTTTGCCTGATTGACGATCAGCCATCATGTTTCTCCTTAAGGTTTTAGGACGACCTTGATGCAGCCGTCCTGCTTGTCGCGGAACGTCTTGTAGAGGGCCGGACCGTCTTCCAGGGTGCCGCGATGTGTGATGACGAAGGACGGATCAATGTCGCCCTTTTCAATACGCTCCATTAGGACCGGCAGATAATGCTGGACCGGCGTCTGGGCCATTTTGAAGGTCAGGCCCCGGTTGATTGCCGAACCCATCGGGATCTTGTCGAGAAAACCGCCATAGACGCCGACGATCGAGACCGTGCCGAAGTTGCGGCAGCAGTGGATGGCCTGACGCAGCACATGCGGGCGGTCCGTGCCCATGAACATGGCGACCTTGATGCGGTCGAGGCGCGAATCCCAGCTGGCGGCTGCTTCGGCTTCGGTTCCGACGGCATCGATGCAGGCGTCCGCACCTCGCCCGTCGGTCAATTCCATGATCTGCTCGTAGACGTCCTTGTCCATGAAATCGAGGGTGACGGCGCCGGCCGCTTGCGCGAGCGCCATCCGCTCGGGCACTGCATCGATGGCGATCACCCGTTCGACTCCGAGCAGGAAGGCCGAGCGTATTGCCATCTGGCCGACCGGGCCGCAGCCCCAGATCGCGATCGTATCGCCGGGCTGGATGTTGCAGAAATCGGCCGCCATATAACCGGTTGGGAAAATGTCCGAAAGAAAGAGCACCTGCTCGTCGGAAAGCCCTGCCGGCACCTTGATCGGCCCGACATCGGCATAGGGCACGCGCAGATATTCCGCCTGTCCGCCGGCATAGCCGCCGAGCAGATGCGAGTAGCCGAACAGGCCCGCCGGCGAGTTGCCCCAGAGTTTCGCGACCTTGGCTCGATCCGGATTTGAGCGCTCGCAACCGGAATAGAAGCCGCGCTTGCAGAAGAAACATTCGCCGCAGGAGATGGTAAAGGGCACGACGACGCGGTCGCCGACCTTGAGCTTGGTATTGTCCTTGCCGACTTCCACCACTTCGCCCATCGTCTCATGACCCATGATGTCGCCGCTGTGCATCTCCGGCATGACGCCGTCGTAGAGATGCAGATCCGATCCGCAGATCGCGCAAGCCGTAACCTTGATGATGGCATCGCGCCCATCCTGGATATGAGGATCGGGGACGCTGTCACAGCGGATGTCATGCTTGCCGTGCCACGTCAGAGCTCTCACGATGGTTCCTCCTCGCCGGTCGCCAGCGCATCGGTCCGAAATTTGGAATCGATTTTCGGAAAGGCCAATGCGCAGATCCAAGGTGTTAGAGCGCTTTTGAGCGTCCGAAAGGACGCGCAGCGCTCTAATGGCGCTTCAACCTCAGCTTCGGAGAAATGTTCCCGACGATGCAGGGCTTTCATGGTCACGGGTTCTGGGCCGCCTCAGGGGAACCGGGGACCATCCAGTGAGTTCACTGCGGAAGGGTCGCAACGTTTCAAGGAGAAAATCATGACCTCCCCCAAACATGCCAAGACCACGAAGCCAAGCGATATCGACCTTACAGACGATCCGGGCATCAGCCGTTCGCGTGGCATCGTCTCGCCGCCGGACGACGAAGCGATGCAGGCCGAAAACACCGTGGAAGGCGATACGGCCAACGACACGACGCCTCAGGGCGGTGTGAATCCACGCCATCGTGGACGCACCAACAAATAATCGTGACAGTCGGGCCAGTCAGAGATCAAGCAACGCGTAAGTCTTGCCGGTGGGTTTCTCGATATGGGCCGCGACATTGTAGACGGGGGCGCCGCCCGGTGTGCGGCCCTCATAGGATCCCCGGTGGGCATGACCGTGTACGACCGCATTGACGCGGAATCGGTCGATCGTTTCGGCCAGCCGTGAAGAGCCGAGAAACGGATAGATTTCCAGGGGTTCGCCCGCCACTGTTTCGGCAATCGGCGCGTAGTGCAAGATGACGAGGGAACGATCGGAGCGGACCTGGCGCATCGCGTTTTCCAAGCGCATTGACTCCTCGACGCTTTCGGCAACCATCGCCTTGATCGCCGCCTCACCGAACGAGCCGAGCATGTGTCGCCCGAAGCCGCCGGCAAAGCCCTTGACGCCGACGAAACCGACGCCGGCGACTTCGGCCGCCTGGCCGTTGAGCAGTTTCACGCCGGCATCCGTCAGCACCCGGCAGACGTCATCGACCTGGCCGCTCTCGTGATCATGGTTGCCAAGGACGGCGACTGTCGGCACGGTGCAATGGCGCAGATCGCTCGCAAGCAGTTCGGCTTCCTTGGGCTTGCCGAGATCGGTGAGGTCGCCGGCGATGACGAGAACGTCGGCCACGGAGGAAATCTCCGCGAACAGATCCTTATAGGACTTGGCGCCGTCTTCGGTCACATGAAGATCGGCCACCGCCGCAATTCTCACGCTCTTTCGCTGTTCATCCATTACGGTTCTCCTAATCTCCTCGCAATTCACCTTCGCCGCCGACATCGGCAAAACCCCATTCCTTCACGTCGATTTCGAAATCCACGCGGGAATACATCCGGCCGCGGCATATTTTCATTTGCGGCAATGGCAGCTCCTGCTGCGCCTTGAGCCGATCCAGCAGTTCGTCCAGCAGCCATTGCGGAATCTTGTCTCGCTCGGTCGGGTAGATCCACCTGAAATTGAGAAGATGGATGAGGAGGACTTCCCAGTGGACTTCCAGATAAGCCAGCAGCTTGCGCCAATCGATGGAGTCATGTGCCTTCAAGATGACGTGCGCGATATCGGCGCCATCATAGCGGTGGCGCAGTTGGACAAAGCACTTCGACCAGACCAATTCGGTCGGGCTGACGATCCTGACCGTGTGGCCGCACATCTTGACTCTGCGCGCATCGTCGAACCAGTCGTCGCCGACCGGCATCGTTCCGTTGGAGGAGGCAAAGATGACGTCAAAGAAATGGTTGCCCTTGAAGACCTTTCCGAGCCAGCGCTCGTCTTCGACTTCAACCGTGTAGCCCTTGGATTTGAAATGGCCAAGGATGCGCGCGTAGTCGCCCGCTTTGCAAAATATGTCGAAGTCCTTCGTCTGGCGCGAAATGCCCGTATAGGCGCAGACGGCATAGGTGCCGGCGACCAGAAACGGGATCTGCGATCCGACGAGCTCTCGGACGGCCTGGGTCACGAACGGCTCGGCGTCGGGATCGATGAGTTCCGGAACCGCCTTCACTTTCATGAGCGTGTTGTTGTTTTTGTCTCTTTCGGCACTTCGAGCGGTCATTGTCGATCCCAGTGATTGATACGCAAAGCAACACTTGGATGGCTTCTATGTTCCGCCGCGCTCCATCCTGACGATGAGCTCGGAGAGGACATGCCATGACACCCCCGGGTCATTCCGGAACTTCGCCAGCGCCGCGTCGTTTGGCCAAAGGGCGCGTAACCGTCCCCAGAATTGAACGGAGGCTGTCATGGACAGAAAAGCAAAAATATCGACCGGCACGAATGACAGGCCCAGAAACGAGACGATTGCTGAAAGCGGCCCCGGCATTCCCGATGATAGCGGCCGGACGGTTGAGGTGCCGGATGCGGAAGCAAGGCGCATGAAGGCGTCGCTGCTGCGCGATCGGCTCGACGAACTCAAGGAGAAGCTCGATGAAGAGACGGAGCTTCCGCAAAGGGGCGCGCCATGAGCGAGGTGAGGAAAGGCGGCTCTTTCCCTTCAGGAATGAGCCACGATAACTCCCAGCCGCCGCGGCGCATGATGATATTCGTCGTCACCATCTTCCTGATCGCCTGCCTTGTCGCACTCGCATTCACATGGATGACGCATCACGGAGAACCGGACGAGAAATCACCTGCCGCGGCGACGGAGCAGACACGATGAGCGATGGGGATAAGGATCCAGTTCAGCGGCCGTCGTCATCTTCCGTGGGCAGGCGCACGAGGCTCAATGCCGGCAGGATAGCACTGATCCTGGTCGGCACGGTCGCCGTCGTTGCATTCACCCTTTATGCGACGATAGTGCTCTACGGCCTTATCAAGGGCTCCTGATCGATTACATGCCGGCGCCGTAGATACCGTCGATCGCCTCCGCCACTGCGATAAAATTCTCACACGCGGGGTCGTAGCGCTGGCCTCCGGCGAGCTTTCTTGCCCAATCCACGGCAGCCCTTCCGCCCCAATCGTCCGGGGGGAGGGCCAGAGTTTCGCTCGAAGTGCCGGACATCCTGACGGCCGTAAAATCGTAGAATGAGCCATCGACATTCCTGAAGGAGGCCCCTCCCTCGGTTCCGAAGAAATCGGCTCCGATCTCGGCGTCACAGCCGGCATTGAGACGCCAGGAGCATGTCAGTCGGATGATTTCGCCGCCGGCAAGCGTCAGCGTCGCGGCTGCAAAATCCTCGACCTGACCGTTGTTTTCGAGCCTTTTCCCACCGGCTCTCAAAGCGCTCGTGACATTGGTGACGGAGGGAAAATCGAGGCACCATAAGGCCAGGTCGACGAGGTGAACGCCGAGATCAATGACGCAGCCGCCGCCGGACTGGCTCTTGTCGTAAAACCAGGGTTTATCCGGGCCATAGGCGTTGTGGAAGGTCAGATCGGCCGCAAAGATCTTTCCAAGGGCATGCGAGCGGATGAGCTGCCGGATCTGCTGCATGCCTTGCGTGTGTCGATAGGAAAGATCGACGCCTAGCAGCCTGTCGGCGGTTCTGGAAGCATCGACAACGGCCCTGACCTCGGATGCGGTTCGGCCAAGCGGCTTCTGGCAGAAGACGGCAAACCCTGCCCCGAGGGCGCGGATGGACTGTTCGGCATGTGTGGCGCTTGGCGTTGCGATCACGACGCCGTCGAGCTCCTGCTCCAACAACCCGTCCAGATCGGCGACGATCCTGGCATCCGGGGCAAGCGCCAGGGCCTCTCGGGCCATATTTGTTGAGGGGTCGGCGATGGCGACAGCCTCGGCCACGCCGCTCCCGAGGATCGCTTTCATCCGATGCCGGCCGATCCAGCCTACGCCGAGAAAGCCGAGCTTCAGCCGTTTGGCGTTCGCCGCATTTTCTTCGGAAATCAATTCATTCATGAATATTGCACCAGAGCCTTGAGAAACCCGTCCGGCCGGTCGCGCGTCGTGTTGAGGGCGTCGTCCAGCCTCTCCAGCGGATAGGCATGCGTGTAGAGCGGCTGCGGATCGATCCGGCCCTGGCGCACGGCTTCTATGGCGTCGCGAATACCTTTGATATAGACGGCCGGCTCGCGCTCGTGGGCGTTGATGACGTCGAGCCCGCGCCAGTTCCAAAGCTGCATGTTGATTTGACGGGGCCCGTCCTGGTGATAACCGGCGATGATCAGTCGCCCCCGTTCCTTCGTAAGCTCGCCCGCCAGGTCGAGCGGCCATTGTTTGCCGACGGCTTCGATGACGCAATCGCAGAATTTTCCGCCCGTGAGTGTTTTGACGCTCTCGATGATTTGCCAATGATCGTCCATCGGAATGGTCTCGGCCGCTCCCATCTCTCTCGCCACCTCGAGTGAATAGGGCCGGCGCGAGATGGCGATCACCCTTGCGCCGGCTGCCGCGGCAAGCCGGGTGAGGAGGGCGCCCAGGAATCCGATGCCGATGATGGCGACGGTCTGGCCGCTCTCGATATTGCTGCGGCCGAAGATGTTCATGGCGCATCCGAGCGGTTCGCCCGGAAAGGGCTTGCCATCCAACTCCTTCGGCAATGATGCGACCATCGAGGCATCGGCAATGTCGTGCGTGGCGTAGGCATGGTAGGAAAGAACGGCAACCCGCTCTCCGATCCGAATCCCCGTGACATCGGGGCCAATGGCGTCGACAATACCCCAGCCCTCGTGGCCTAGCCCACCTGCCTCGGTGGGGAACGTCATCCAGTCCGGTCCGGCCCAGGGCGTGAGGTTCGAGGCGCAGACGCCGCATCCTTCCAGTTTCACCCTGACCTGGCCCGAACCGGGTTCGGGCAGGGGGCGGGTCTCCACCGAAATATGTCCGGGGCCGGTGACGATGGCAGCCCGCATGAGCCCGGCCTTCTGTATCGCCGCAATGTCCATGAGATGTCCTCCATGTGGCACCCCTAGAACAACAGGCCTCCTGAAGAGTTCCGGTAGAGCTCAAAGAAGTCATTGATGATGAAGTCAATAAAGATGTCATTGAAGAAGGAACTTTTCCATCCGCCTTCGGTTCGGCGCCTATCTCCGAAGCAAATTATTCAACCGGACGGATCTCATAATGACGATTTTGATAACTGGAGGATGCGGCTTCATTGGTCGCCACGTTGCTGAAGAACTTCTGAACAATGGCTATGATGTGCGCATTCTCGATGCGCTGATCGATCAGGTGCATGGCGATGCCGAAATCAGCTTGCCTGATGGAGCAGAGATCATCCAAGGCGATGTCCGGGACAAGGACGCTGTGCGCGCGGCGCTTGCCGGTGTGGACGGCGTCATTCATCTCGCCGCCGAAGTCGGCGTTGGGCAGTCGATGTACGAAATTGCCCGCTATGTAGGCTGCAACGACCTCGGCACCGCGGTGCTCCTCGAAGCCATGATCGGGCTTCCCGTCAAGACAATCGTCGTCGCCTCGTCGATGAGTGTCTATGGAGAGGGGCTCTATCGGACGGTGGATGGAAAGCGGCTCGGCTATGTCAAGCGGCGCATGCAGCATGTCAAGCAGGGCCGGTGGGATCCGCTTGATCAGGATAACCAGCCGCTGACACCGGTCGCCACCGATGAGGAGAAACCGGTCGATCTGGCGTCCATCTACGCTTTGACGAAATATGCCCAGGAGAGGCAGGTTCTGATTTTCGGCGAAGCCTACGGGCTGGATGCCGTCGCGCTGCGTCTCTTCAACGTTTTCGGAGCGGGCCAGGCGCTTTCCAATCCTTATACCGGCGTACTCGCCAATTTCGGTTCGCGCCTCGCCAACGGCCAGCCGCCGATGATCTTCGAGGATGGCAGGCAGCGGCGCGATTTCGTCCATGTTCGCGACGTGGCGACAGCCTTCCGCCTGGCTCTGGAAAAACCCGCGGCAGCCGGTCACGTGATCAACATCGGCAGCGGCCAGGCCTATTCGATCGCCGATGTCGCGACGCTTCTTGCCGATGCCATGGGCGTGCCCGAGATCGGCCCTGACATCATGAACAAGGCGCGTTCGGGAGACATCCGCAATTGCTTCGCCGACATTTCCAAGGCGCGCGAACTGCTCGGCTTCGAACCGAAATATCGTCTCGAAAATGCGCTTGCCCCCTTCGCCGAATGGGTGCGGCAAACCGGGGCGGTCGACCGCGGCGCCGAAATGAAGCGGCAACTGGAAGAGCGGGGGCTGGTTTCATGAACAAGGCCGGTGCTCGAGCATCCGATCATCAGGAGACGAGGCAATTCGGTTTCGTCGAATGGTTCCGGCCTGGTGAATATGAGCGGGCTGAGGTCGCGCTGCCGGATATTCTGGGAAGCGGCGCCAGTTATCTCCGTACGCATCTTTCCTGGGCCGAATATCTGGCCCCCGGCGGCCGGCAATGGTTCGATTGGCTGATCCCGCGTATCGGCAGCGAAATCGATCTTCTGCCGTGTATACACTATACGCCGCCGTCTCTGTCCCGGACTGGCAAGTCTTCGGGCGCGCCTGTCGATCTCAAATCCTATGCCGACTTCGTCGATCATATCCTGACGCGCTATGGCCGCTATCTCAGTCATATCGAGCTCTGGAACGAGCCGAACAACCTGCTTGACTGGGATTGGCGCCACGACAGCGACTTTCTGCTTTTCTGCGAAATGGTCGGAGGCGCCGCCTACTGGGCGAAGCAGAGGGGCTATAAGCCGGTGCTTGGCGGCCCGTGCCCCTTCGATCCCCATTGGCTCAATCTGATGGGCACGCGCGGCGTGCTTGGCGTCGTCGATGCCGTCGGCTTCCACGGTTTCCCTGGAACCTGGGACAGCGAGGAGGCAAGCTGGGGCGGCTGGGACATGCATCTCGGAGAGATGCGTGGGATTATCGATCGTTATAATGCCGATGCAGAAATATGGATCACCGAAACCGGCTACTCCACCTGGCGCAATGACGAGGTCGAACAGGCGCGGCGCTTCATCAAGGCACTGAACGTGCCGGCCGATCGCATGTACTGGTATTCATGGCGCGACGTGCCGCCGGATGTTCCAGTTCAGGAAGGCCTGTGGTTCGATCCCAGGCATTATCATCTGGGCGCTGTCAGCCACGACAATAAACCGAAGCTGCTTGCCCGCCTTCTTATGGAAGGAGGCGTCAAGAGGCTGGAGGAGGTCGCGGCCCTTGCCGCTCCCAACATCGCCTCTGGCGCCGCGCCGATCATCGTCACCGGCGGCAGCGGGTTTGTCGGCTGCAATCTCGCCGACCGCCTGCTGAGCGATGGCGAGGACGTCATCATCCTCGACAATCTGGCACGATCGGGAGTCGATCAGAATCTCTCCTGGCTGAAAGAGCGGCATGGCGGGCGGGTGCATCCGGTGCTCGCTGACGTTCGTGATCTGCTGGGCATCGAAGCAGCCTTCAGGGATGCCAAGGCCGTCTTCCATTATGCTGCCCAGACGGCGGTGACCACCAGCCTCGTCGACCCGCTGGAGGATTTCGAAACGAACGCGCGCGGCACGCTCAATGTGCTGGAATCGGTGCGCAGAGCAGGCAAACGGGCTCCCGTCATCTTCGCCAGCACCAACAAGGTCTATGGTGCTCTCGACGAACTCGGCATGATCGAACTCGACGATCGTTATCTTCCCGAAGACGAGACCATCAGGACGCAAGGGATCGGCGAGGATCGGCCGCTCGATTTCTGCACGCCGTATGGATGTTCGAAGGGCGTGGCCGATCAGTATATCCTCGACTACGCGAAGTCCTACGGCATTCCTGCCGCCGTCCTGCGGATGAGCTGCATCTACGGACCGCGCCAGTTCGGCACCGAGGACCAGGGCTGGGTGGCGCATTTCCTGATCCGCGCGCTCGGCGGCGAGCCCATTTCCATCTACGGCGACGGCAAGCAGGTTCGGGACATTCTGCATGTCGATGATGCCGTCGCTGCCTATCGGGCGCTGTTTTCCAATATCGAGCGGGTCAGCGGCAAAGCCTTCAACCTCGGCGGAGGGCCGCGTAACGCCGTCAGCGTGCTCGCGGTGCTGCGCGAGATCGAAGTGCTTGCCGGCCATCCTGTCGAAACCAGCTTTGGCCCATGGCGCGCCGGCGATCAACTCTATTTCGTGGCCGACACGACGAGACTTGAACAGGAAACCGGCTGGCAAGCCGGAATCGGATGGCGTCATGGTTTGCGGCACCTCGCCGAATGGCTGACCGCCCATCGTTTCGGAGGCCGGCAGATCCGCAGGGAGAAGCGGAAGGCATCGGCATGAGCGAACATGAACGAAGCAAGGGGCACCGCCGCGTGCTGATGACGGTTGATGCCATCGGCGGCGTCTGGCGTTACGCGATGGATTTGGCCGCAGCTCTGAAATCGAACAACATCGAGGTTGTCTTTGCGGGGCTGGGGCCTTTCCCGACAGACGACAAGGTTGCGGAGGCCGGCCGGGCCGGCAAGCTCGTCTGGCTGGATGCGCCGCTCGACTGGACGGTCGAGAATGAAGAGGCAGTTGCCGAAGTTCCGGGGCTGATCGCCGATCTCGCGCGCCGGGAACAGGCCGATCTTCTGCATCTCAATCTGCCGTCGCAGGCGGCGGGCATGGAAACAAACCTGCCGATTGCCGTGGTTTGCCATTCCTGTGTCGTCACATGGTTTGCCGCCGTCCGCGGACGTGAAGTGCCAAAGGACTGGCAATGGCAGCATCGTCTGAACCAGAAGGGCTTTGCATGTGCGGACGCGGTGATCGCACCAAGCAGCAGCCATGCTAGAGCGATGGAAGCGGCCTATGGAACGATCGGAAATCTCCAGGTCGTTCACAACGCCAGCGCCCTTGAGGCCTCCGACGAGCCCAAGCAGGAGTTTGTTCTTGCCGCCGGGCGCTGGTGGGACGACGGCAAAAACGGCGCGGTGCTGGATAAGGCTGCAGCTATGACGCGATGGACGGTGGCGGCGGCCGGCGCGACCACCGGTCCCAATGGCCAGACCATGCGATTTCGCCATGCCGATCATCGCGGCGAGCTTTCGCATGAGCGGATGAGCGCCTTGACGCGGCGGGCGGCCATCGTCGCCTCGCCGTCCCTCTACGAGCCTTTCGGTCTAGCCGCTCTCGAGGCGGCGCGGGCGGGCGCGGCGTTGGTGCTTTCTGATATCCCAACCTATCGCGAGATATGGGACGGGGCTGCTCTTTTTGCCGAGCCGCATCGCTCCGATGCCTTCGCCGATGCTTTCAGTAGGCTTGCCGACGATCCGCAGCTGCGGGCAGCGTTCGGACGAAAAGCGCGTGCCAGGTCCGCCGCCTTCAGCGTCGAGGCTCAGGCAGAGGCGATGTGCGCGATCTATTCCCGCATGCGCGCGCGTGGCTTTTCAACAGCAGCGGAGTAATCATGAAGTTCGTTTTCTACACTCATTCGCTGGTCTCCGACTGGAATCACGGCAATGCTCATTTTCTTCGTGGCGTCATGCGCGATCTCCAGCGGCGCGGTCACGAGACGCTGGCGCTGGAGCCGCAGGATGCCTGGAGCCGGGCCAATCTGGTGCGAGACCAGGGGGCGGCTGCGGTCGAGGCATTTCACCAGGCATTTCCGCAGCACCGTTCGCGGACTTATGGTGTCGAGTTCGACCACGAAGCAGTGCTTGCCGACGCCGACGTCGTCATCGTTCACGAGTGGACGGAACCGCAATTGGTCGAGAGGCTCGGCCGCATCCGGCGCGATGGCGCAACCTTCACGCTGCTTTTCCACGATACGCATCATCGCGCTGTCTCCGCCGAAGGCGATATCGCGGGGCTGGCGCTTGACGACTATGATGGTGTGCTGGCCTTCGGGCAGACGCTGCGCGACCGTTATCTCAGAGCCGGCTGGGGAAAGTCGGTCTTTACCTGGCACGAGGCGGCCGACGACGCCCTGTTTCGGCCGCTGCCGGAGATCGAGAAAACCGGAGACCTCGTCTGGATCGGCAACTGGGGCGACGACGAACGGTCGGCCGAAATCGGCGAATTCCTGATCCGTCCCGCGAGAGATCTCGGCTTGAACACGGTCGTTCGCGGCGTGCGCTATCCCGGCCATGCATTGGACGAGCTGCGCAAGGCCGGCATCGCCTATGGCGGCTGGATAGCCAATGCCGACGTTCCCGCGGCCTTCGCCCGCCATAGGGTCACCGTACACATTCCGCGCCGACCCTATGTCGAACATCTGCCGGGTATTCCGACCATCCGTGTCTTCGAGGCGCTCGCATGCGGAATACCCCTGCTCTCGGCGCCCTGGAACGACGTCGAACATCTGTTCGAGTCCGGCAGCGACTATCTTGTCGTTAGCAATGGTGAAGAGATGAAGAAACGCCTGCGCGATATCCTCTCCGACGCCGATTTGGCTACGAGCATTGCCGCTGCCGGCCTTGAAACGATCAAGGCCCGTCACACCTGCCGCCACCGCGTCGACGAGCTTTTCGCCATCCTGGCGCGCTGCGGCACGCATAGGGTCACCGCAAACCTGCAATCCAGGGAGGCTGCCGAATGAAGATCGCCTTTTACGGTTCAAGTCTCGTCTCCGCCTATTGGAACGGCGCCGCCACTTATTATCGCGGTCTGCTGCGGGCGCTGGCGGAGAAGGGTTATGACATCACCTTCTATGAGCCCGATGTCTATGATCGGCAGAAGAACCGCGACATGGATCCGCCGGACTGGTGCAGGGTCGTCGTCTACGAAGGGACGATTGACGCCCTCAAGGCCGTGACAAGCGAGGCGGCCAGGGCTGATATCGTCGTCAAGGCGAGCGGTGTCGGTTTCGAGGACGACCGATTGCTGGAAGAGGTGCTGCGCAACGCCCGACCCCAAGCGTTGAAGATCTTCTGGGACGTGGACGCGCCGGCCACGCTTGCCGAACTTAGGGCCAACCCAGATCATCCTTTGCGCCGTGCGCTCGCCGGGCTTGATCTCGTGCTGACCTATGGCGGCGGCGATCCTGTCGTGAGCGCATACCGTTCCGTCGGAGCGGCCGAATGCGTGCCGATCTACAATGCGCTGGACCCGCAAACGCATCATCCGGTGCCGCAGGACTACCGCTTCGCCGCCGACCTCGGTTTCCTTGGCAACCGCCTGCCGGATCGCGAGGGCAGGGTCGAGCATTTCTTCCTGGAACCGGCGTCGCGTCTGCCGAACCGGACGTTCCTGCTCGGCGGTTCCGGCTGGCAGGACAAGCCGATCCCTTCAAACGTCCGCTATATCGGCCATGTCCCGACGCGTGATCACAACGCCTTCAACGTGACGCCGATGGCGGTCCTCAACATATCGCGCGCCAGTATGGCGGAGAATGGTTTTTCCCCTGCGACGCGGGTCTTCGAGGCCGCTGGCGCCGGGGCTTGCCTTATTACCGACTACTGGGAAGGCATCGATGTCTTTCTGAAGTCCGGCGAGGAGGTCCTGGTCGCCCGCGACGGACAGGACGTGGCTGCCTTGCTCAGCGGCTTGTCCCACCAAGCCGCACGGGAAATCGGAGAAAGGGCGCGCCGGCGCGTTCTGGCCGAACATACCTATGTCAATCGCGCCGAAACGGCGGACGAGATTTTTCGCGCCCGTCATGGCGCGCGGGAGGCCGCCGAATGAGGGGATCGCTCGACATCGTCTTCTTCGGCCTCTCTCTTTCCTCTTCCTGGGGAAATGGCCATGCCACGACCTATCGCGCCTTGATCAAAGGCCTTAGGCAGGGTGGCCATCGGGTCCTGTTCCTGGAGCGGGACGTGCCGTGGTATGCCAGCCATCGGGACTTACCTTCGCCTGATTTCTGCGAGCTCGCCTATTATTCCGATATCGGCGCAATGGTCGAGCGTCACGGCGAAAGGCTCGGCAAGGCCGACGCCGTCATCGTCGGATCCTATGTTCCCGATGGCGTGCCGCTCATCGACAGGCTCGGGGCGCTGGAGCTGAAACGGCTCTGCTTCTATGACATTGACACGCCGGTCACCCTCGCCAAGCTCGATCGCGGCGACGAGGAATATCTGGCGCTGCGCCAGATTCCTTTATTTGACACCTACTTCTCCTTCTCCGGAGGAAGGGTGTTGACGCGGCTCGAACAGAGATATGGCGCGCGCAGGGCCATCGCGCTCTATTGTTCGGTCGACGAGAGGCGCTATGCCAATACCGGCGAGCCCACTTGCTGGGATCTCGGTTATCTCGGAACTTATAGCCCCGACCGGCAGCCGACACTGGAGCGGCTTCTGCTGGAGCCGGCCTGCCGCCTGCCGTGGATGCGCTTCGTTGTCGCCGGGCCGCAATATCCCGCCGAGATCGAATGGCCGGCCAATGTCGAGCGCATCGAGCATCTGCCGCCTGCCGATCACGCAAGCTTTTACAGCCGGCAGCGGTTCACGCTGAACGTGACCCGCGGCGACATGATCGCCGCCGGCTGGTCTCCCAGCGTGCGGCTGTTCGAGGCTGCCGCCTGCGGGGCGCCCATTATCAGCGACTTCTGGCAGGGCCTCGATGAGCTGCTGCCGGACGGCGAGGCCTTGTTCATTGCGCGCGCGCCGGAGGATGTCGTGGCGCTGCTGACGGAGCTTCCCGACACTGACCGTCTGGCGGTCGCCGCCGCAGCGAGAAAGCTGGTGATGAGCAGTCATACCGGTGCCGCACGTGCCGGTGAGCTCGTCCGGGCTCTTTCCGACCTACCCGCCAATCCAGCTTTCGACCGTATCTCAGCGTGAAGGAGAGTATCGATGCTTCAAGTCAATCGTCGCGGAAAAGGCAAGACTGTTCTGGTGGCAGGAGGCGCCGGTTTTGTCGGCTCGCATCTCTGTGATGCTCTTCTCGGCCGTGGCGACAGCGTGATCTGCGTCGACAGCTATCTCACCGGCTCGCCCGGCAATGTCCGACCGTTGATGAATCACCCGGGATTCCGGCTGATTGAACAGGACATCTGCAAAATCCTCGAAATCGACGAACCGCTCGACCAGATCTACAATCTGGCCTGCGCCGCCTCGCCACCGCAGTACCAGGCGGATCCCGTTCACACGATGATGACGTGTGTCGCCGGCACGGGTAATCTGCTGGCGCTCGCCGAGCGGCACCGGGCCTCGTTTCTACAGGCATCGACCAGTGAGGTCTATGGGGATCCGGCCGAGCATCCTCAGAAAGAGGACTATCGCGGCAATGTCAGCTGCACGGGACCGCGCGCCTGTTATGACGAGGGAAAGCGCGCCGCTGAGGCCCTTTGCTTCGACATGCTGCGTGCGGGCCGCGTCGACGCGCGGGTCGCCCGCATCTTCAACACCTATGGGCCGCGAATGCAGGCGAATGACGGGCGGATCGTTTCCAACTTGATCGTGCAGGCTCTCTCGGGCAAACCGCTGACCATTTACGGAAGCGGCTTGCAGACGCGGTCCTTCTGCTACGTCAGCGATCTCGTGGGCGGTCTGATGGCCCTGATGGATCTGCGGCCCAACCCCGGAGTGCCCGTCAATCTCGGCAACCCGGGCGAGTTCACCATCAACGACCTCGCGCAGATGATCTGCTCGATGGTGCCGGTGCGAACGGCTGTTGCCTACAGACCTTTGCCGAAGGATGATCCTCAGCGCCGCCGCCCCGACATTTCCCGCGCCGCGGAACTTCTCGACTGGCAGCCGACGGTGCCCCTCGCCGAGGGGCTGAGATATACGATCGATTGGTTTGCCGCCAATTTGGATGATCGCCCCCGAAAACGCGTCGCGGCGGCTCGCCGTCATCGGGGCGCGGTGGCTCCGCAGGCTGCTCCCTTGGACAACTAAGCGAGAAGCGGATTCAAGCGATGACGAACCTGGCTTTGAAGCAGCGTATCAACGAACTCGGCCCATGGTTTCAGAATATGCGGCTCGGGGAGTTCGAAACCGCACCGGATCACTTTCTCGGTGACTATCCGGCATTCAAGTGGGAAGGCTTCAAACATGTCGTGCCCAAGGACCTGGAAGGGCGGAGCGTTCTCGATATCGGCTGCAATGCAGGCTTTTATGCGCTCGAAATGAAGCGCCGCAATGCCGGTCGGGTGTTGGGCATCGACAGTGATCCACGTTATCTCGAGCAGGCCCGTTTCGCCGCCGATCATTTCGGCCTCGACGTCGAGTTCAGGCAGATGTCGGTTTATGAGGTGTCGAAACTCGGGGAGAGGTTCGATCTTGTGCTCTTCATGGGCGTGCTTTACCACCTGCGCCATCCGTTGCTGGCACTGGATCTGCTCCACGAACATGTGGTTGCAGACCTCATGCTGTTCCAATGCCTGCAGCGTGGTGAAGAGCGTATTGCCACGCTGGAAGAGGATTACGACTTTTCGGAATGGAAGGTTTTTGATCGGCCGGATTTTCCGAAGCTGTTCTTTGTCGAAGAGCGCTATGCTGCCGATCCCACCAATTGGTTCATTCCCAACAAGGCGGCGGTCGAAGCGATGCTGCGCAGCTCGGGTTTTGTCATAGAGGCCAATCCCGAGCGAGAAGTTTATCTCTGCCGCCTGGGGCGGCGGCCATATATGGTCGAGCCGCCGCCCGGTTGAGGGTTCATGCAGAGCGATTGAGCTTTCCATGGAAACGCGAAACCGCTCTGAGTTGTCGTTCGCAACTCCGGACGGAAAACTGTTTCATGGTTTTCCCGGGATTGCTCTAGCGGGTCCAGGATGGTGAAAGGTGCCCGATTGTTTTCGACCGCTGTCGCCGCGGTCCTCCTTGTCTGCCTCGCAACCTGGCTGCTGACGAGGCCGCATCCACGCTTCGCTGCCGGCGATCCCACGCTGACGCCCGGGGATGTCGAGCGCGGCGGAGTGGTCTTTGCTGCAGGCGGCTGCTCCTCCTGTCATGCTTCCCCCGGTCAGCCGGACCGCTTAAGGCTCGGAGGAGATCTTGCACTGGCCTCGCCCTATGGGACCTTCAGAGTTCCCAATATCTCGCCCGACCCGGTTGCCGGTATCGGATCGTGGTCGGTTGCCGACCTTGCCAATGCGCTGATTTCAGGGGTCTCTCCCTCAGGGCAGCATTATTACCCGGTATTCCCCTATCCCAGCTACACGGGGATGACTCTCGGCGACGTCAGAGATCTCTACGCCTTTCTGCACTCGCTTTCGCCCGTGCCGGAGCGCCCGCAGCCACACGATATTTCCCCCTTGTTTCGCATTCGGCGGTTTGTCGGCTTCTGGAAACTCCTGTTCTTCCGCGAAGGCAGATCGGCAGCAACGCCGAGCGGCGATCCCGTACATGATCGCGGTGCCTATCTCGTGGAGATCCTCGGTCATTGCGCCGAGTGCCACTCGTCCCGCAACATCTTCGGCGCCGTAAAGCCCAAAACGCGGTTCGCCGGCGGAGTGAGTTCTGAAGGTGTCGGTTTCAACCCTAACATCACGCCGACAGGTATCGGCTCGTGGTCGGAGCAGGATGTCGCCGAAATGCTTCACAGCGGCAGGACGCCGGGTCACGGCTATGTCGGCTGGTCCATGGCGGATGTGGTCGAGAATACGGCGGAGCTCCCGGAGGCCGACCGGATGGCTATCGCCCGATACCTGAAGTCGCTCCCGCCGCGCCCGACGCCCCATCCTTGATGCGTATCGCCGATCGAGCGATATTGAAGAAGGCGAGAACGGGGGTGATTAAGCTATTATTGATGCAACGTCATCAGGTTGGGCGACGGAACAGTGCAATGGCCGCAACGTTTTAAGTGAACAGGTATAATGTGAGAGGCAGATCGTCATGAATACGGCTTTTGACGAACTCGCGCAAAAGGCTGTCTTGGTCGTCGAGGACGATTACGCTCTCGCCAGCGAACTCGCATCGAAGCTGACCGCAACTGGAATCAAGATAGTCGGGCCTGCACCGAGCGTCGAACGAGCGTTGCAATATATTGAAGATTCGCAAATTGAAGTGGCCATTCTGGACATCAATCTCGGTGGAACGATGGTGTTCCCTGTCGCCGATGCGCTGGCGAAGCGCAATATCCCGTTCTTCTTCGCAACTGGCTACAGCCGTGATGTCGTGCCTCCCCGCTTTGCGGATCGGATTTTCGTGGAAAAACCGCTGGACACGAGCGCGATTTATACTGCCCTTTCCGAGTGCCGAGGTTCGACGGCGAAGTCATCAGGCGGTCACAAGAATCTCGTTCTTTCCGCTCTTTCTCCGCGAGAAAATGATCTTATCCGGCCGCTTCTCAAGCAGGTTCAGCTGATTCAAGGCAAGATTCTTGAAAAGCAGTTTGGAGAGATTACGACGGTTTCCTTCATTGAAAGCGGGACGGTCTCGCTGGTCGCCTCGTCGCTGGATGGCTCACAGGTAGAGGTTGGCCTTATCGGGCGTGAAGGGGTAACCGGCACGGGGCTGTTGGAGGGCGATTGGCGCACTCCCTACAAGCTTGTGGTGCAGACGGAAGGAACCGCGCAGCGCACCGACGTCGACAGCTTCCTTCGTCTGACGCAGAGGGCACCGCAGTTGCGATCGCTTTCATCAACGTTTTCAAGGACGCTCGCAATTCAATTGGGTTATACGGCCCTCGCCAACAGCCGATATTCCATCGAACAGAGACTGGCCCGTTTGCTGCTTATGCTCGATGATCGATCGGAAAGCCAGGTGCTGCTTCTGACCCACGAGCACATGTCTTCCATGCTCGGCGTCCGGCGTTCCGGAGTTACGGGCGTGCTTCCTATTCTAGAGGGCGAAAAACTCATCAGGTCGGTACGAGGAAAGGTAATCGTCGTCGATCGCGAGGGCCTCATTCTCAAGGCCAGTGGCTCTTATGGCATTCCGGAGGCGGAATACGAGCGGTTGATGGGGTTTTCGTTGCGGGGCAGCGAGAATGTTAGAAGGGCGAATAACCAATCACGTCCTTACTTCTACAGCCCCCAAATACCGGGTAGAGATAGCCGCTCATAAATCTCAGTGGCGAAAATTGCTGAATTTCGTCACAGACGAGGATCCCATCGAAGGGGCAACTTTTGCACGCCGCAATCCTTCGACCCCCACCCGCGTTTTTGGGACGCGCAAAGACTTTTGTAACAGTTTGAAGCGAGGCACGTGCTCATTGGAAGGCGCACTTGGCTCGCCGGCATCTTTGCCGCATTCCGTCGCTTCGAGCCGGTACCCCCGTCGGAATGATTCCGTTTGCGCTCACGCACAAGGGAACCATATGGAGCATCGGCTGTTGGGATGACATGAAAGGCGAGATGATGTCTTCCAACGCCACCAAGGATATTATTGCCATCGGCGGGTCGGCGGGGAGCAGAGCTGTCCTCAAGACCCTTTTTGCCGATTTGCCCGCCGATCTTCCGGCAAGCATTTTCGTCAGCACTCATATTCCTGCAAACTCTCCCAGCCTGCTGCCAGCGATTCTTGCCGACAGTTCCAGCCTGCCTGTGAGGCAGGCGGTCGACGGGCAGCCGATCGAGCGAGGCCACATTTACGTCGCTGCACCCGACCGTCACCTTCTCCTCATGGGTGAAACGATCAAGTTGGGAGCGGGTCCTCGCGAGAACATGGTCCGTCCGTCGATTGACCCGATGTTTCGATCTGCCGCCTTGTCGTTCGGCCCACGGGCAGTAGGGATCGTCCTGACGGGGATGCTCAATGACGGAGCGGCGGGGCTGCATGCGATCAAGTCCCATGGCGGGACGACCGTGGTGCAACATCCACTTGATGCCGAGGCGGATCAAATGCCCTTAGCGGCGCTGGAAGAGGTGGAGATCGATCATGTGGCCTCGGCAGCCGAACTCGGCGGGCTTCTTGTCAAAATCGCCGGAAGCGAGGCAGGGCCGTTTCCTGATGTGCCCTCCGACGATCTGCGGCTGGAGGTCGAAATTGCGGCTGGCGACCGGCTTGGCAGTGCGGCACTTCGCAAGATTGCGTCTCCCAGCGTCCTGACCTGCCCCGATTGCCATGGCGTGCTTTCCGAGGTTCGCGGTTCGCGGCCGTTGCGATTTCGGTGCCAGATCGGCCACGCCTATACCGCCGACGTCCTTGCTTCGCATATCGACGAGCTTGATGAGGCGATCAGAATCGCCATGCGCATCATGGAGGAGCGGCTGACGCTCGTGGAGCGGATGGCACGCGACGCTCGCGCCACGGGCCGCAATGCCGTTGCCGAACTTTACGAGGCAAGGGCGGCGGAGTATCGGCAATATTCCGCGACCCTTCGTGACGCCGCTCTAAGCTCGCTGCGCCACGGTCGCGCGTCGCTGTTCCAGGCCATCTGACAAAGTTGTATCTTTCTGCCGTGCGGGCGGTTTAGAAGCGTCCGCGGCAGAGGCATGGATCGACGGTGGCGTACGACGAACGGCAAGACTTCGAGCAACAGGCAGGCGCGGCTGAACGAGATCAGCACGTACAGCCTATCGTGATCGTCGGCATAGCGGTGTGCGCTCGCTCGCTCCGTTCGCTCGAGCAGATATTCTCCGACATCGGCGCCGGCCTCGGCGCATCCTATCTCGTGGCGGTGCGCCAGGAGGAGGGGCTCACTGCAGCTGCCGTCCTTGAAATGCTGGCACAGCAACAACGACTGGCGGTGACGGTCGCGGTGGACGGAGAGCGCATCCTTCCGAACCATATCTACGTCGGCGGCTCCGACGATATGATGACCGTCGAGGATGGTCATATCCGCATTCGGCCTGCCTCGGAACCCGTTGGCCATCGTGGCACGGTCGACACGATGTTGATCTCGCTGGCGGAACATGCCCACGAGCGCGCGATCGCTGTGGTTCTGGCGGGTCTCGACAATGACGGCATCGCCGGGGTGGCGGCAACCAAGAAATTTGGCGGTCTGTCGATCACGGAGATAGACGAAGGCGACGCTCAATCTGCTGAGGAGGGAGGGCGTTGGCAATCGCTGACTTGCGACTGCCGGCGAAGGGTATCGCAGCCCAGATCGCACTTTATGCCGGCAATGTCCTCGAGGAGGAAGACGCGGGCCTGGATGAGGAGCCCCCGAGCGCTATCGAGGCACAGATCACGCAGATTGCCACGGTTCTTCGTAATGTCACCAGCCATGACTTCCACGGATACAAGCGCGGCACCTTCACGCGGCGCGTTCAGCGGCGGATGCAGGTGCTGCAAATCGGCGATATCGATACCTACATCGAGCGGCTGCGCGCCAGCCGCGACGAAGTTCAAAACCTCTTTCAGGACCTGCTGATCGGCGTTACCCAGTTTTTCAGAGATCCCGCCGAGTTCGAAGCGCTGGAGCGTGAAATTCCTAGGCTGTTCGAGGGCAAGGAACCTGGTGATCAGCTGCGCGTCTGGGTGCTGGGCTGCGCGACCGGGGAGGAAGCCTATTCGATAGCGATGCTGCTGCGCGAGCATATGGCGACCATGGATTACCCTCCCGACGTGCAGATCTTCGCGACAGATCTCGATGCACGCGCGCTGGGGATTGCGCGTGCCGGACGATATTCCGCAGCGATAACCTCCCAGCTCCAGCCGGACCGGCTTGCCCGATGGTTCGTGCGTGAGGGTGACACCTATTGCGTCGTCAAGGAACTGCGGGAAATGTGCATCTTCTCCCCGCACAACATCGTCAAGGATGCGCCATTCTCTCGAATCGACATCCTCTCCTGCAGGAACCTGCTGATCTATCTCGACAGCGAGCTGCAGAACCGGGTCATCCCGATCTTTCACTTCGCCCTCAGGCCGAGTGGTATCCTGTTTCTGGGTTCTTCGGAAAACGTTACCCGCCACACCAAGCTTTTCGCGCCTGTGGACCGAAGGAACCGGCTGTTTCGAAGGGTGGAGACGGCAACCCGGATCATTCCGGACTTCCCGCTCGCCCCACGCCCTCGAAGCCCCGACCATGCGCTTTCGGCGCCGGCGCCGATGCTGCAGACCGGCCGGCTGTCGGCCACGATCAGCCGCCAGGCAGAGGTCGTCGCAGAGCGATTCGCACCGGCCTATGTCGTCGTCGATTCACATTATGACGTGCTGCACTTTTCGGGACGCACCGGCCGCTACCTCGAACCGGCTTCGGGGACGGCGACCCTCAATCTCCTGAGCCTTGCCCACCGAGATCTGCGGCTCGACATGCGATCGGCCTTGCAGCGTGCCACGACCGAGGCGGTCAAGGTCGAAGTTCCAAGGGTGCTGCTGCGCCAGGATGATCGCACCTACGCCGTCAACATCATTGTCGAACCCCTCGGAAGCGGCGATGTCACCTCGCTGATCGTGCTTTTTCAGGATGCCGGGCAGGTAGCCGAAGGGACGGCTCCTGACGGAGGAAGGCTGACGAACGAAGAGCATGTCCAGCGTCTGGAGACCGATCTGCGCGTCACCCGTGACCGTCTTCAGGCAACGATCGAGGAGCTCGAATCGACCAATGAGGAGCTCAAATCCTCCAACGAAGAATATCAGTCGATCAATGAAGAACTGCAGTCGGCCAACGAGGAGATGGAAACCTCTAAGGAAGAATTGCAGTCGGTGAACGAGGAGCTGCAGACCGTCAATGGTGAGCTTGCCCATCGCGTTACCGAACTCGATCGCACGAATTCCGATCTGAAGAACCTTCTCGAAGCGACGCAGATCGCCACCGTGTTCCTCGACAACGATCTGCGCGTCAGGAGCTTCACGCCGGCAGCGACGGAAATATTCCATCTGCTTGAAACCGACGTCGGGCGGCCGCTGGACCACGTCGTCTCGCGCGTCGCATATCCGGAGCTCCTGGACGATGTTCGTCTCGTTCTTAGAACGCTGGTGCCTGTCGACCGAAAGGTCAGCGACCCGACGAACAACCGGCATTACGCCGCGCGCGTCCTGCCTTATCGTAGTGTCGACAACTATATCAGCGGAGCTGTTGTTACGTTTACCGATTTGACCGCCACTTACGAGGCGGAGGTGGCGCTTCGACGGAGCGAGGAGCGCCTGCAGCGCGTCCTGGAGACGGACGCGGTCGGCGTGATTTTTCTTCATCGGGATGGCGTCATATTCGACGCCAACGAGGTTTTCCTGAAGATGTCCGGCTACAGCCGCTCGCAGATGGAACGCGGCGAGCTGCACTGGCGTCGGCTGACTCCGGAGGAGCATCTCGCCGAGACCGAAGCCCAGATGGAGGCTCTGAAGGAGACCGGCAAGATCGGGCCGTATGAAAAGGAGTTTTTCCTCGCCGACGGCACGCGCCGCTGGATGTTGTTCGCCGGGCGTGATCTTGGCGATGGTACGATCGCCGAGTTCTGCATCGACATCTCGGCGCGAAAACAGGCGCAAGCAGCTGTGCGGCAGGGCGAAGAGCAGTTCCGCCTGTTCGGCGAAGCCTCTTCCGACGTTTTGTGGATCCGAGACGCGGAGACGCTGCAATGGGTCTATCTGACGCCGGCTTTCGAGACCATCTACGGTGTCGACCGGGAGCAGGCCATGACCGGCAACAATTTCCGCAGCTGGGCCGAACTGATCATTCCCGAAGATCGCGAACAGGCGCTTTCCGAAATCCGCCGAGTGCGAGAGGGGGAACGCGTGGAATTCGAGTACCGCATCAGGCGGGCATCGGACCATGAAATTCGCTGGTTGCGCAACGCCGATTTCCCACTTTTCGGAGAGGAGGGGAACGTCAAACAGATCGGCGGTATCGGCCGCGACATCACCGACGAAAAAGCCTCTGCCGACCGTATGAAGGTACTCGTCGCAGAGCTTCAGCACCGCACGCGCAACCTCATGGCCGTTGTCCGCTCGATGGCTGATAAGACCATGCGAAACAGCGTTGATCTTGCCGATTTCAACGAAAAATTTTGCAGCCGTCTGGATGTGCTGGCGCGTGTGCAAAGCCTACTCTCGCGGCTGCAGGAGGGTGAGCGCATCACGTTCGATCAGCTTGTCCGCTCCGAACTGGCGGCTCACGGCGCACTGGACGGCCAGATGGACCGGATCATCCTGGATGGCGCGGAAGGCGTCAGGCTTCGCTCGACCAGCGTCCAGACTATGGCCTTGGCAATGCATGAGTTGGCCACCAATGCCGTCAAATATGGGGCGCTTAGCCAGCCTCGAGCGCAACTGTCGATCATGTGGCGCGTGGAACAAGACGGTGAAGGTGGCAAGCCGTGGCTGCATGTGGACTGGCGGGAGAACGGGGTGAAGATGCCGCCCGAAGATTCCAGACCGCAAGGGGGCGGCCAAGGCCGTGAACTGATCGAGCGCGCGCTGCCCTACCAGCTCGATGCAAAAACCTCCTACACATTTGGAGAGGATGGAATCAGTTGCTCGATCGCAAGCCCCATTTCCGTCAGCAATCTGCTTGAGGACGAGGCGAACGGCTGAAGGATGAGGCGTCGATGCTTAGTCGTGCGAGAGGACAGATTTTGGCTGATGGAGGAGTTCTCTCCGGGAGAGCTGAGACAAAGCCCTTGAACCGTGTCAAGCTATAGGCTGATGGCCGTGCGTCTACCGCAGCTATTTTCGGGGTCAGCGGGCATAGCTAAAAGAACAGCGTAAAACTCTCGCCCGTCACGGGGCCGAACTATCTTCGGATCTGCCGGCCTGTTTGCTTCTCGTCACATTCTAGCAACTCTGCCTTAAGCCTCTCAAGGTGCGCCACATGCATGTCCTGCGACTCCTCGAAATTGGTCAAAAGCCGAATTGCTTCCGTCACGTCGGCGCCGCGGTTGATCAGCTCAGCAACGATCTCGCGCTGCCGAGCGACGTGCAGTCCTCCCAGGGCGACATGTTCTCGCGCCTGTTCCAAATGCTTCTTCACAATCGCGCGGTCCACGTCGACCTCCTTCTAAAGCGCGTCGCGCAGATTGATTCATGCCACGCGCTTTAGTTTTTGTTTTGATGCATGTCATGACTTCAGACTTCCGGACGGCACGCACCTAAAGGTGATCATGCGCTTATTATCAACGTTTGGATACTGGCGCCGTTGCTATGGTCCGAGTAACTGTTGAAGGCGGTCTGAACGGACACCCGTTTTTCTTAGCGAGCATAGAGATAGGCTGCGACATCGCGGGCCTCCTGTTCGGAAATTCCGGTGGCCGGCATCGCCGTTCTTGGCGAATGGGCCTGCGGCGCGACAATCCAGCCGATGAGGTTGTCGGCGGAATTATTGAGCACGCCGGCAATGTAGACCCGCTCGCGCAGACCGGAGAGATCGCCGCCGACCTTGCCGTCGGCGCCCTCGATGCCTGGAATGGTGTGACATCCGGCGCAGCCATATCGGCGAAAAATCGCCGGCGCCCGCGCCGGGTCTCCTTTTGTCATGGCGACGGCAACAGCTTGCCTTTCGGATCGCTGCCGGTAGCTGTCGGTCAAGGTCAATGCCGCCGTCAGGCTCGCCAGGCAGGCGGCGATCACAAAGGCGGGGCGAAGGGAATTATGGGGCGACGATACGTGTTCCATCTGCGCCTCCCTTTCCGGAATCCCTGATCCACAAGGCAGCCAGCGCCAGCGCAACAGCGGCGTAGACGATGCCGGCAGGAACCCACATTACCACGCCTGCCATCTGCTGGTCTTCGAGTGGCGACAGGCCCCAAGCCTCGGACAACCGCGTCTGTACGGCGTAAAGCACGTTCGGTGACAGGGCAATGAGGGCCCCGAGAATGCTCATATGGAGCATCGTCAGGAAGAGATGCCAGGCCGCCAGCCCCCTGTTCGTCTTCCAGATGACGGACCACCAGAACAGGACGGCACTTAAGAAAAAGGAAAGATGCTGCAGACGATGGAGCGGCGTGCTTTCGATCGCGGCGTCGAACAGAACAGGCGCGTGCCATGCCCAGATCGCCGCCCCGTGCAGCAGCGTCGCGACAGTGCCGTTGCTGAGCAACGTCCAGGTCCTGCGGACGATGCTCGAGGCGAGGACCTGCCCCACCCGACGCCTGACGATTCCTGGCAGTCCCCAGAGCAGCACCGCCGACGGGCGTGCCGATACGATGAGCGGCGCGGCAACCGCCATGACCAACTCATGTTCCATCATATGGAAGGTGAAAAGCTGCTCTCCCAGCCAATGCAGGGGAGAGATGAGTGCCCCGGCAAGCACCAGCCAGCCAGCGCAATAGGCCAAAAGACGGTGCGCGACGACGCGACGGCCGGCGGATGATCGCGACATCAAGCGAAGGCTTCCGCTTGCATAGAGGGCTGCGCAGACTGCGAGAGGCGCGATTATCCAGGGATCGGCCGTCCATGGGAAGGAACTCGAATGGGCATGGCCATCATGTGCCAATCCCGGTGTTGCCATAAGAAAAAAAGCGATTGTGGTTGCTGTTCTCATAGCCGCGGCACCCAATAGATGCATCCGTAGAGAGGAAGCCAGGCGAGGACGACAAAGTTCCAGTAGAGCGCGTTGTCTTCGACATCGCCGTAGCGCCGTGCATTGTCGCCATGCTTCGAAAACATCAGGCAGGCGAGAACGACGGTATCGACGAGGTCGGTGATGATGTGGGTTGCGTGCAGGCCGAGCATGGTCCAGACGATCGATCCATAGGCATCATCGTCCCAGCCGATGTGAAGGGCAGGGAATTCGTAGGCGCGGGGTATGAGGGGTGCCGCTCCGAGAAGCGCCATGACGATCAGTCCCGCGCGCACCTTGGGGAGATCCCTGTGCTTTGCCCACCGCGCGACGAGCATATTCGGCACGATGCTGACGAGAAGCAGCAGGGTAAGAATTGTGCCGGGAAGAAGATCCGGGGCAGGGGCTTCGATCGGCCAACGCGGCGCCAGGCTCATGAGATAGAAGTAGACGACAATCGCCAAGGCGAATCCCATGCCTTCGATCAGCATGAAGGCACTGGTGCCCCAGAACGTCAGGCTCGCACTGCCCAGGCCGTGCAGGGGAAGCTTCGACAGATCGGTGACCACGCGCTCCTTCATGACTCGTCCTCCGGCGTTTGCTTGGGCCAGAACCATCCCGTCAGAGTGATTGCCACCGGCACGGCTCCCCAGACGACGGCCCACGGGCTGAAGATCGAGCCGATCAGCATAATGCTCGTGGCAATGGCGGCCAGAAATGGCCAGATGGAATCGGCTGGCGAGGACTCCCGCGCTTCCGGCTCGCCTGATGTGACGCTGCTGACGATCAGTTCCCGCCGATCGATCCGAAGTCCGGTCGCCACCGGCAACGTCTCGCCGGATGTCCAGAGCGGTTCGCGCGATTCGACTACCGGAATATGCCGAAAATTATAAGGGGGAGGGGGCGAAGCTACGGCCCATTCCAATGTCGAGGCGTTCCAGGGATTGGGGCCGGCCGGCCGGCCGTGGCGGAAACTGCGCAGGGCATCGATGAAGAAGACGAGGAAGCCGGCGGCCAGGATGAAGGCGCTGAGGCTGACGAACAGGTTCAGGCCAGCCCAGGGCAGCTCGGGCGGATAGGTGTAGACCCGCCTCGGCATGCCTTGGAGGCCCAGGATGTGCATGGGGAAGAAAGTCAGGTGGAAGCCGGTGAAGATCAGGCCGAAGGCCCAACGGCCGAGCCTTTCGCTCATCATCCGGCCGGTCATCTTCGGGAACCAGTAATAGATCGCGCCGATCAGCGGGAAGACGGAGCCGCCGATCAGCACATAATGGAAATGGGCGACGACAAAATAGGTGTCGTGGACCTGGGTATCGAGCGGCACCGACGCCACCATGACGCCGGTCAGGCCGCCGATGACGAAGGTGATGAGAAAGCCGATGATGAAAAGCAGCGGTGTCTTGAACATCGGACGGCCATCCCACAGCGTTGCCAGCCAGCAAAAGATCTGGGTTCCGGCGGGAATGGCGATTGCCATGCTCGAGGCGGTGAAAAAGCTGCTCCCCAGCCGCGGCAGGCCGGCCACGAACATGTGGTGCACCCACAGGCCGAAGGAGAGAATTCCGGTGGCGATCATTGCTAGCACCAGCGGCATATAGCCGAAGACAGGACGCCGCGTGAAGGTGGAGATCATGGCGGAGACGATGCCGACTGCCGGAAGAAAGATGATGTAGACCTCGGGATGACCGAAGAACCAGAACAAGTGCTGCCAGAGAAGCACATCGCCCCCTTCCGCGGGATTATAGAACTGGGTGCCGACCAGCCGGTCGAGAATGAGCGACGAACTGGCGAACATGATTGCCGGCATGGCCAGGATGACGAGAAAGGCGGTGACCAGCATCGACCAGACGAAGACGGGGATTCGATCGAGCGACATGCCGGGTGCCCGCAGCTTGAAAACGGTCACGACTATTTCGACGGCAACGGCGAGGGCGGAGACCTCGGTGAAGGTGATCATCTGTGCCCAGAGGTCTGCCCGTTTCCCCGCGCCATATTGCGGGCCGGCCAGAGGCACGTAGGAGAACCAGCCGACATCGGGGGCAGTATCGAGGGCGAGGGAGATCCACAGCAGCAGCCCTCCGGCGAGATAGATCCAGTAGGAGAAGGCGTTCAGCCTGGGAAAGGCGATGTTGCGGGTTCCGACCATCAGAGGAACGAGGTAGACCGCCATCGCCTCCATGACCGGCACCGCAAACAGGAACATCATGTTGGTCCCGTGCACGGTGAAGATCTGATTGTACCGGTCCGCGCTGATGAAGCGGGCCTCGGGGAAAGCAAGCTGGAGGCGCATCGCCAGTGCAAGCACGCCGCCGAGGATGAGAAAGACAAAGGCTGTCGCGATATAGCGTCTGCCGATGATCTTGTGATCGACCGTGGAGAGCGCTGCTAATAATCCAGGCGGCGTCGACCATGTGCGCCTGAGGAAGGCTTCCGCCTCGGGACAGCCGGCAGCCAGGTCGGCGGGGGAAGGGGTTCTGCCGCCGACCGTCATCGCAGACCACTCATATAGGCGCTCACCTGTCGCAGCTCTTCGCCGGTGAGGGGGACCAACGGCATGTTGTTGCCCGGCTTCAGCGTTTGCGGGTCGGCAATCCATGCCGCAACCGATCCTCGGGTATTCTCCAACAGCCCCGCCGCAATCATGCTGCGGCTGCCGACATGGGTGAGGTCAGGCCCGGAGGTGCCCGATGCCTCGGTGCCGCGGATGGTGTGGCAGGCGGCGCAAGGCTTGCTCATGAATACGAGCTTTCCCGTAGCGGCGTCACCGTCGGCCGGCGCGGCTGCCGTCTTTCTCTGCAGCTCCAGCCATCTGGCATAGTCCTCGGGCTCCTCGGCGATCACCAACAGCGCCATGTGGCTGTGCTGCAGGCCGCAGAATTCGGCGCATTGGCCGCGATAGATGCCGGCTTTGCTGGCATGCAGCGTCAGCCGGTTGTCGCGGCCGGGGACCAGATCCTGCTTTCCCGTTAGGTTCGGCACCCAGAAGGAATGAATGACATCAGTCGAGTCCAGGCGCAGCCGGACATCGGTTCCCACGGGGATATGCAGCTCGTTGGCGGTCTGGAACGTCCTGGCGGGATCCGCATCGAGATAGGTGAACTGCCACCACCACTGCTGCCCGCGAACGGCGATGGTCGGCGAATTGTCCCGGCCGCGGTCGACGCCATTGGTTGCGTAGAAGCTGGTGATCGTCAGGAAGCTTACGACCAGGACGGTCATAACGATTGCGCCGGCAACGACCCTTGCCATGGAACGCTCGGCTTGCGGTTCGCCGGGGATCTGGTTTTTCCTGCGAACCAGTGCCCATACCATGACGCTCATGACAAGCACGAAGACGACGCCGCAGACGGCGACAAACAGCAATATCAGGCTTCTGAGTTCCGAAGCGGCGGGTCCGTCCGCATTCAGTGCCGATTGCGTGCCCGCAGCGCAGCCGGACAGAAACAGGGTGCATGCCGGGGCGGTCTTCAAGGCCGGACACCTCGATCGGAGCGGACGCCCACCGGCCCTTCCTCGAAAAGAGTTGCGGCCGGCGCCCGGTTCTCGGCCGGTCTTGTATGCTTGTCGTCGTTGCGGCTTGGCGCGGTATAGAGGGCGGAATAGGCGCCGATCGTCCTGACATAGCCGGCGAGCTGCCAGATCTCGTCGCTCGTCATTTTGTTCGCGAAGGCAGGCATGCCGTGAGGCCGTCCGTCGCGAATGGATGCCACGACCGATACCATTTCCGAGCCATAAAACCACCAGCCGTCAAGAAACGAAGGGCCGGTCCCGCCTCGTCCGTCTCCATGGCAAGTAGGGCAGCCGAACCAGGAATAAAGGCGCTTGCCCTGGCTCAGATCATAGGCGGTGCTCTCATAGGGCTTACCAAGCGCGAAATAGACGTCGGGTGGTGTGCCGCCGATCCTGTCCGGCATCAGCCGGAACTCATCGAGAGACGATGTGACCGGTGGATCGGCACGATATTGCCTTGGATGTCTTGCCCAGCCGATCGTGGCTCCGATCACGAACATACAGAGCAGCACTATCGAGACCAACCAGGTGCCGTCCTTCTTGACGGCGCTATCGGCAAGCAAAGGGAAGCGAGTGGGACCGGACGTCACGGCGGGATGGGCGCGACGCAAGCGCGGTTGGCTTGCCCAGGCGATGGCGGCCCAGACGGCTGCCATCGTGAGAAGCGATACTGCCGCCGACCAGGGGACCTGCTTGCTTTCGCGCATTGCCGGGACCCGGGTCAGGACCGCGACGACAGGGCCGAGAGACTGAGCCGCACCGGCAACATCTTGTAAGACGGGGTCTTGGCCTTGGCGTCGTGATGCGCCAGCGGAAAGAGCGGGTTCGCCTCAGGGTAATAAGCCGCACAGCACCCGGCCGGAATTGCGTGCCGAGCAACCTTGAAGCCGGTGACGCGGCGCGTTGTGGCGACATCGATGGCGGTCGTCAGATCGACGAAATCGCCTTCCTTGAAGCCCAGTCTGCCAATATCCTCTTCGTTCATGAATACCACCTTTCGCGATCCCTTCACGCCGCGATAGCGATCGCCGTAACCGTAGATGGTCGTGTTGAACTGGTCGTTGGAGCGTAACGTGGCGAGGTTGAGAACCTCTGTGGCGCCCGGACCGATGTCAAGTTCGGGGAAGAGCCGCGGCGGCGTGAGGAAATTGGCTTTCTGGTTGGGCGTCGTCCATTTGCGTTCCCTGGCCGGCACGGGTCTCGGAATGCCGCCAGGTTGAAACATGCGTTTGTTGAAATCCCTGAACGTCTCGGGATAGGTCGCTTCGATCGCATCGCGGATCTTCGAATAATCGCCGACCCATTCGTCCCACGGGACTCGACCCTTCGCCAGCGTCGCCTTGGCGATGCCGGCGATGATGGCGGGCTCCGACAGAAGCTCCTCGCTTGCGGGCTTCGCCTTGCCGCGCGAGACATGGAAATGCGCCACGGAACTTTCTATGGAGACGGCTTGCGGACCGCTCGCTTGTTCATCGACTTCGATACGGCCGAGACAGGGAAGGAGATAGGCGATTTCGCCATGGATGACGTGGCTGCGATTGAGCTTCGTCGCGATCTGTACGGTCAGGCGGAGTTTGCGCCAGGCCTCCTCCATCGCTTCCGTTTCCGGGACGGCGCGCAGGAAGTTGCCGCCGAGGCTGACGAAGGCTTTGGCCTCGCCCTCCATGATCGCCTTGCAGGTGTCGACGGTTGAGCGTCCTTCCCATTGTGGCGGTTCGAACTGGTAGAGTTGCGCCAGTTTGTCGAGCGGCACGAGGTCCGGCTTTTCCGTTATCCCGACCGTGCGCTGGCCCTGCACGTTCGAGTGGCCGCGCACGGCGCAGATATTGGCGCCCGGCTTGCCGATATTGCCGCGCAGCAGCGCGAGATTGGCGACCATATGAACGTTCTGGACACCCATCACATGCTGCGTCAGACCCATGCCATAGACCATCAGCACCGCCTCCGAATGGGCATAGGTGCGGGCTGCCTGGATCATCTGCTCGCGAGTCAAGCCGGAAACACGTTCCAGTTCGGCCCAGTCATATCGGCGGGCGGCTTCGGCAAACTCCTCGAAACCCGATGTATGCGTGTTAATGAAATCGTGGTCGAGAACATGCTTTTTGTCGGCCGCCGCAATGGAAGCGGCGAACGCCACCGACGCGGCATTATCCGGTTTATGGGGCACGGCATCGGAGCCGGAAACCTTGCTCATCCCCATTTCCTTCATTGCATCGTCGGCTTCGATCAAGGCTTTGCAGACGCCGAAGAGGGCCGCAATGTCGCCTCCGTTCTTCACCTGATAATATTCCGACGAAATCGGCGTCGACCGGCCGGTCAGCATCTGGCTCGGCATTTGCGGGTTGGTGAAACGTTCGAGTCCCGGTTCGCGCAACAAATTGAAGGTGACGATTTTCACGCCCCGGTCGACGGCATCCTGCAAGTCATGCAGCATCCGCGGGGAAGAGGTGGCGACGTTCTGCGCCATGTAGAAAATGCAATCGCAGTTCTGGAAATCGGACAGGATTGCCGTGCCGACGGAGGCTCCGATGCTTTCCGGCAGGCCGACCGAGGAGCTTTCGTGACACATGTTGGAAGAATCGGGCAGGTTATTGCTGCCGAAGATGCGGGCAAAAAGCTGATACATGTAAGAGGTTTCGAGGGAGGCGCGCCCGGACGTATAGAAATCAACCTCACGCGGAGGAATTGACCGGAGCTCCCCGCCGATTTCTGCGAATGCATCGTTCCAGTCCACCGGCTCGTATTTGTCGGTCGAGCGGTTCCACCGCATCGGATGGGTCAGGCGACCTTGTTCTTCGAGATCGTGATCGCTCCATTGCTCCAGCTCATGCAATGTATGGGCGGCGAAGAAGGCGCGGTCGGCGCGGCGGGAAGTGACCTCCCAGGCGGTCGCCTTTGCGCCGTTTTCGCAAAATTCCATCGCATGCGGTTTTGCAGGCTTGGCCCAGGCGCAACTGACACACATGTAGCCGTCTGGTTTGTTGTGATGGGAAAGCAGTGACGGCCCCGATCGGGGGACGTGTTCGCGGAGAAGAATTTCTCCAAGAGATCGCGCCGCCGCCCATCCGCCAGCCGCATGCGTGCTCTCGCCGATAGTTGGCGGATGTTTCGATCGCGCTGACATTTTTGCCTCCCGATATTGTCGAAGGAGAATCCCCGACAGATATTTTGCGATCCAAACTCTTCGAGAAACAAACTGTTCCAGGCGAGTCGGCAAAGTGACGAGCGGCGCTGTCGATAGCCGATGACGGAAGACGATTGGCAATAGCCGCGTCGCAAATGCTCAGAGCGGCGTCGGAGCGTTGGCCTCCACCTCGGCATAGAGCTGACCGCACATCGTCAGCGATCGCCGCATCGCAGCGACGCGATCTTCGGCGTCTTTGGATGAATAGGCCCAGATGTCGGTCGCCCAGCTCTTGCCATCCATCTCGTACTGCAGGGCAAATTTATAGAGCCGTCGCTCACCTGCATCGGCGCTGACGAAAGCGCGATCGGGATCATCGCGGCGCTGGCGCGGAAAACTTACAACATTCACAACCTGCTCCTCGGGTTCACCTCGTCGCCAGGGCTCGAAAGGCCGCTTTTCCTTGGACTAACCTGATTGCCCGGATTCCGTTCCCTGCGCACCTCGTCAGAGCAGGCCCATGGCGGTCTGGCCCTGATATGACGACTCCGAACGCTCATGGTCTCGGCCAGGCTGGAGGTCGTCGTCCTTGCTCCTGACGTTGGCATTGACCAAAACATCGAGAGGCGAGCCTGTCGCATCTCTAAATGGCTGAAGACGCGTCCAAAGTGACATTTCTACTTTGCGCAACAGCGGACATTTCAACCTGGCCG
>NZ_JBXSOL010000023.1:0-96493 GCF_057784555.1 Rhizobium sp. CNPSo 3670 | reverse complement strand
GCCGGTTCCCCCGGTGACCGTGTCAATGCCATCGCCAGCATTGATCGTGTCGTTTCCGGTCCCGCCAATGATCGTGTCGTTGCCATCCCCGGAATTGATCGTGTCGTTGCCGGCGCCGGCATTGATGGTGTCGGCAGCATTGAATCCGGTAATCGTATCGTCACCGGAGGTGCTCATCTGGGCCAGCAGAGCCGAACGCATGGCGCTGCGGTCCCAGATCGTGCCATCGGCAAAGACGATCCGGTCGACACCCTGGTCGTAGTACTCGTCGAGGCTTGCCTTCAAAAGGATCGAGCCGCCATCACCCACACCTGCGGTACTCTCGGCGATGACCAAGGTGACGTCGCCGCCGTTGCGCACCAGCGAGATGTTGCCGGCATTGATGTCGGTGAACACCAGCTGGTCGTTCGAACCTCCAAAGGCATTCTCCGTGATCATGTCGTTGCCGTCGCCACGGCTATAGTAATAGGTGTCGTTCCGACCGCCGCCATTGAGAATGTCGTTGCCATGACCGCCAGTGATCGTGTCGTAGCCGTCGCCGGCATCCACCGTATCATTGCCGTCACCTGCCGAAATTACATCATCGAAGGTAAAGCCGACGACATTGTCATCGCCGGAGGTAATCGTCCCCGAAAGAATGATGGAAGCAATGTCAGCATTGCTGAGTACTGTTCCGTCAGCAAAACCAAACTGCTCAACGCCCGTCGTAGCCCAGATGTCGATGTTGAATTCGTCAGGCAAGACAATGCGGCCATCATCGGCCGTGTCTAGCGTGTCTGCCCCAGCAACAATGGTTAGGTCGCCGCCGCTCCTCGAAAACTGTAGGTCGGATACATTGAGGTCGGTGAAAACCAGTCTGTCAGCTGTCCCATTGTAGTAGTATTCGCGGACGATATCGTTTCCGTCTCCGCGGCTATAGTAGAACACGTCATTTCCGCCGCCACCTACGAGGGTGTCATTACCCTTACCACCTGTGATGAGGTCGTTGCCATCGTAGCCATCAACCGTATCTGCACCTGCCATGGCATTGATGACATCCGCGGAATTGGACCCAATGATCGTGTCGTCATTGGGCGTTCCCGAATGGTCGACCAGAATTTTTTGCAGAGTGGAGCGCGTCCAAGTCGTGCCGTCTGCAAAGACGATCTTGTCCACTCCGGTTCCGTAGAAGTCGTCCAAGGTCTCCTTCAGCAGTATCGATGCACCGTCGCCCGCTCCGGGAGCGGTTTCTGCGATAACGAGCGTCACATCGTTGACATTTCGAACGAGACTGACCTCGGCCGGGTTGATGTCAATGAAGACTAGTCTGTCGTCGTTGCCCTGATAATAACCTTCCTGGATGGTGTCGTTGCCGTCACCTCGGCTGTAGTAGTAGGTGTCATTTCCGCCGCTACCGATCAGCACGTCATTTCCATGTCCGCCGGTGATCTCGTCCTCGAAATCTGTTCCACACAGAGTATCTGCGCCAGCGGTTGCCTGTCGTGAGAGCAAGATCGTGCCGAGATCATAGTTCTCCCATATGGTTCCATCCGCGAACTGTATCACCTCGACTCCTGTGCTGTGCCAGATGTCGACGGCAAATTCGTCCTTCAACAGGAGGGATCCTTCCACGCCCACACCCGAGCCCGCAATGATGATGCGCAGGTCATAGCCGCTTCGTTCGAGCCGTACGTCGGACGGAAGAATATCAGTGAAGACGAGGCGATCGTTAGTCCCGCTGTAGAACGCATCGGTGACGACGTCATTGCCATCACCGCGGCCGTAGTAGAACGTATCGTTGCCTCCGCCACCGCGAATGGTGTCGTCGCCAAGGCCGCCTGTGATCGCGTCGTTGCCGCCACGACCGTCAATCGTGTCCGCCCCCGCTCCTGCAGCAATTGTCTCGTCGAAATCAAGAGCCGTGATCGTATCGTCACCAGAAGTCACCTGGGCAGCGATAAACTCATCGATGAGGTCGAACTTCGACAGAGCCGTGCCGTCAGCGAATACAAACTGTTCGACGTCGTTCATATCCCAAACGGCGATGTCGTATTCATTGCGAATAAGAAGCGAATCATTCGATCCGGCAAGCGTTATCAGCAGGTCGTAGTCGCCGACGCGATGGAAAGTGACGTCATCGACCTCGACATCGCTCTTGAACCGAACCGTGTCGTTATCGGAATAGAGCACAATGCCATAGCTCTCCTGGATGACGTCCTCTCCATCGCCGTAGCCGAAGAAATAAGTGTCGTCGCCATCGCCACCGGCCAGGTAGTCGTTACCTGCTCCCCCGTCCAGCGTGTCGTTTGTCCAGAACCCGTAGATGGAATCGTTACCCGCGGTTTTCATCGAAAGCAGATATTGACTGCGGATATCGGCGGCGGTCCAGACTACTCCATCAGAGAAGTGGATCTCATCGACCTGATCCGGTCGATAGTTGATGGCGTTGTAGGAGAATTGGCCGATCAGCGTCAGCGTTTCGCCGCTATCGCGAAGCTTTATGGTAAGGTCATAGCCGCCTGCGTCTCGGATTAGCTGAATGTCAGACGCAACTACGTGATCGCTGAAAATGATCTTGTCGAAATCCCCGCCATTCAAGGCGCCGGCGCCACGCTCCTGGATAGTGTCGTTGCCGCAGCCATGGCCCCATACGTACGTGTCGTTGCCGTTGTAACCGTACAGGACGTCGTCACCGGCGCCTCCATCCAGGATGTCATCGATATCCAAACCGTCGATGATATCGGCGCCGCTCGTCTTTTCCGACGCGATGATCCTCGTCGCGAGCTCGTACCAAGAAATGCTCTGATCGCCCGACGTGAAGTCAATGCGCTCGATACGGTCGAAGAAGATGTCTCCAAAAACGCCAGATGCTGCATAGGCGAATTCGTTCTGAATGGTAATGCTTCCCTCACCACCATTGATGTAGATGATGATTGAATGGCGGTCACCATCGACCCGACCGAAGGTAATATCCTCTCGGTCGATACCTGTTCCAAATCGCAGGAAATCATCGGTTCCGGAGAGAATATTGGTCATTCGATCTTGGATGACGTCGTGACCGTCTCCAATCGCATACAGATAGAGATCGTTCTGATTTCCGCCGGAGATGAAGTCGTCACCCTTGCCAGCCCGCAGGATGTCTTCGCGCTCCATGCCATAAAGCTCGTCATTCCCGTCAGTTGAATTGGCTTGCAGGACGACGCTGGCGACTTGGTCGCTCGTCAGGCTGCTGCCGTCATCGAATGTCAACACGTCGATGCGGTTCATGTACCAGGTACCGTAGGGCCCGGTATAGGTGGCAGCGAATTGCCCTTGAATCGTGATCTTGTCGAGCGGGTTGTCTTTGAAGCGGATTACGAGATCGTTCGATGCGCCGTCGCGCTGGAAGATGAGGTCATCGCGACGAATGCCATCCAGAAACTGAAGCATATCCTGGTCATTGCGGAAGGCGTTGCCCTCGAAGTCGTGGATTGTATCCTGCCCGTCGCCGCGACCGTATCGGTAAATGTCGGTATCACCGCCGCCCTCGAGCAGGTCATCTCCCTTCCCACCTTGCAGGACGTCGATGTCCTCCGTACCGACGACGTGCGTCGAGGCATCGTCAATCTTCGAGACGGCCTCGGCGATATCGACCTTGGTCCAGACGCTGCCGTCCTTGAACACGATCTGGTTTATTCCGAAGTCGTGGGAGGCGTCGCTGATCATCAAGCCGGGCCAGCGCCCTTCGAACTCATTGCTGACGCGCAATACAGCGCCGGTGACCGTATCGGTCAGAAGCAAGTCGATGCCGTCGCGCGAGGCGATGATGTCACCGGCATTGTGGGCGGAGAAGCGGACCGTATCGACGCTGCCGCCGAGACCATCGTCGTCAAAGATCTCCGTCGAGCCGAAGCTCTTGCCGATGACATAGTTGTCCGAGCCAGTGCCGCCGCGAACGACCGTTTCGCCGCCATCGACAATGAGGATGTCGTCCTGTCCGCTGCCATTGACCTCGCCAGCGCCTGTAAAGAACAAGTCCTGCGCCATGCCGAAAGCATGTGCGAAGTCGACGACCGAGATACCCCCTGCATGCTGCTCAACCGCGTTGAGCATGTTTTGCGCCAGGAATGCATAGGTATTTTTCTGCGATGCCGATCCACGGGAATAATCCGACAGGAAAACATCGAAGAAGGGTTTCCAATCGGTGAGCCACGAAACCGCGTCGCTGCTTTGCTCGGCGTCTGCAAGAAGCGCGGTGAAGACAGCGGCAATCTGCGAGCCGCTCTTCGAAGTAAAGCCGTCGTTTTGGGCATGATAGTCGATGCTGTCGAAATAATGCGCAAGCGGACCGCTTTGCACCGCAAGGCGAACCGCGAAGAGGTTGAGGGCATCATCCATCTTGTCGAGGAACGCCGCGACCGCCTGGTAGCCGGCTTTGGCGGAATCCGGCACATCGAAGAACGCCTGCAGCGATTCACCGATCAATCGTTCATAGAAGGAGAAGTCTGAACCTGCGATCGTGTCGATCACGACGCCGCTGCCGAGCGTGTGATTGTCCGACGATGCAAGATTGCTGCTCCAGTCGGCTTTCTGGTAGTTGTAGATGCGCAGGTAGTCGTCACCGTCGCGGTACTCGAGATAGGATACCGCAACACCGTTATGCAGTTCCGTTCCGGTTGTGACGACCATCGATGAACCGGCGCCTGTCCATTGCGACATAAGACCTGAGAATTCGCCCCGTCCCGATGTACCCTCACTGCTCGAGACGATAACACCCGAGGCCATCCGGATGCCTGGAATGTCGGACGTGGCATCACCGGAGGAGGAAACGCCCCAGGCGTAATCGACGACATTGCCGTCTTTGCGCACGATTGCGAGATCATCATAGGCTGTCAGTCCGGCGGCACCTGTAATGATATCAGCACCAATCTTGACCGGTGAGCCTTCAGCCCAGGCAGTCAGGATCGGCCGGATTGCCTCGCGCAAATCGGACAGGACCGGCGAGGTCAGCGTTTGGACTGCAGCACGCACAGCCGTCTCAGCGGCCGGAAGAACACTCATCGCCTCATGCAGGGATACAAGGGTGCCACGCCCCTTAAGATCAGCAAGGTTGAGGACGGACTGAGAGACCTGGATCGGGGCGCCGACGTATGTTGTGTTCTGGTTGTCGAGCTTGAGTAGCACGTCTGCGATCGAGCGAACCGTACCGTCAGTAAGTGTATAGCCTGCAGTACTGGTGATCGTATTGCCATTGACCGTCTGGGTCGTCGTTCCGGCATAAGGTGTGACGTTGATCGAGGCAATGCCTCGCTCAGTGACGCTCTTGAGCTCACCGGTATCGGTGCGGTGGTTCTCGTTGGCATCCTGCCAGACGAGTAGTGACGAGAAGGTGTCGGCCGCGGTGATCGCACCATTGCCATCGAAGTCTGCGAGCCCGTCATCGGCGGCGTCGACTTTACCGTCATGATTGCCATCGAGAAGGGCGACTGCGGCAAGACCCGAAGTCGTAGCATTGCCGAACATCTCGTCGGAACCAGTGATCTTACCATCACCATTCAAGTCACGGACGAGAACGCCGTCGTCCTTACCGACGAAACCCGATGACTCGGCATAGAGATCGTTATCAAGATCGAGCTTGGATTTCGAGCGATCAAGCGCCGTGAGTTCGATACCGTCACCGTCGAGGTCGAGGACGAGAGGGTCTTGTCCACCCCAGGGATAATGACCCGTCATAGTCTTGATCATCAGCCCGAGAATGTCGAACGCGCCCTCGCCGAGCACGGAGTACTGGCCCTTCATATCGATCGTGATGTCACGGAAGCGAACAAAGTACATATGGTATTCGGCCAGGAAGATCCCGCCTGGCCCCACCTCGCCCTGGCCGCCTGGGCCCGGCATAGTCTGGTCCTTCCAATTGAGGACGTACATCGTCGCGACGTCGTCCGACGGCGTGCCGTCCGGGTTGGTCACGTGCCAGAATGCGTTGCGGATGACGAGTTCACCCTCGGCATTCAATGCATAAGCCGTTCCATATGGACCCCAGGCATACGGGTCTTCGGACGCTTCGTCCCTCAGGCCGCCATAAAGCGTCAGCACACCGCCAAGAGCGATGCGGTCGTCACTGCTGAGATCAGTTACACCAATTCCGTTGGTGAACCAGACCTTGTCCTGGCCTTCGCCGGTGGTGATGATTGAGCCGAAGTCGGCACTGATCAGCACATCGTCATGATCGCTGAGTTTGACCTGATCGGCGCCTTGAACATGGAGCGCGTTGTTGTAACCCAGCGCTCCCTTGGCCGCGTAGTCGACGATGGTCAGGAGTTCCTGATCGTAACCCTGCCACTGGAAGACGTTGTCGAGCGTGCCGACCTCGTCGTGGTCAGAGGTCACGCCATTCAGATAGTTGATTCCATGCGAAAGACCGGAGTAATCTACGACGTCCACCTTAATCGTGAATGCGTCATAAGTTAACGCCTCTCCGACCGGGAGCTCGCTTTCGATCCGGCCAGACTTACCCATATCTATCAGGATTGCGACATCAAGAGAATGATCTTTAACGATTAACTCGTCCGGTCGGCCAGACAACTCGACCTTCTCGATCCCAATGAGCTGATCCGTGGCAGCATTGCCTTTTGCCCGATCTTCAACCGTAATAGCGACCGTTTGAATTGTGTGGATATTTGAGAGGCTAAGCTCCGTTACTCGAACGCCCTCCTGCTGCAATCTGCCTTCATCGTCGGGCGTCTCTGGATCATCTGCAACGAAGGAATCGACCGTGTAACGTACAATGTCAGTCTCGCCACCGCCTGAAAGCCAATTTTGAAAATTTTGAGAAACATCCCCAAAGGCTTCGCTACCAACATAGATATCGTCTTCGTTGCTTCGACCGTCCTCTGTCCCCTCTGTTACAGAGTCAATGAATATATCGGAACCTGCTCCTCCGAGAACAATATCCTTACCTCCGCGCGCTGTGACTACATCATCTCCAGCACCGCTAAAAATAACATCGTTGTTGTCCGTTGACGTAATCTTATCGCTATTTGGCGTTCCTATTATCAGCGTCGCATGTTCAGCGTCATAAGGACCGGAATGACCGGTCAATCGGAAATCAGGTCCTTCTGCAGACGCGAGAGTAACCAGTTGCCTCAAAACGTCTTTGAGTTGGAAATTTGGATTGTCTTGATCGTAGAGATGCCCCAGCAATCTCCTGATAAGAAGGTCATCCAATAGCTGTTGGCTGGGCTGTTCTTGAGGCTGAATAGCCTCAGTCAGATCATCGAATATTTTGGACGCTAGGCTGAGAGCAGCATTTATGCCGTCGCTTATGCCAACCGCGACCACGCCAACTGCGAATATCTCCGCTGCGGTCGTTCCAAGTGTGATGCCGACTCCGACGGCCGCGGCTCCAACTACAAAGGAGCCGATCGCAGAACTGAGACCGAACTCGAACACTGTCTCACCCAGTTTGGACCAATCGCCTGTCTGGAATCCATGAATAAATGGCTCGTAAGCCGCATTCAACAATTCTGCAGCGTCACCGGTGGCGGAGCCAAATTGAGCAACAAGCCCCGCCTTGAAAGACGCCTCAAAGTTTGGATGGCTGAAACCTTCCTTGAGTTGGTTGAAAAGATGTTGTGCAGCTTCTGCGAAGACGGCGGGATCTACACCGCCGCTCTTGTCGGCCATAAATCGCGCCAACAGGCTTACGATGCTCTCGTCGCCCACTAAACTGCCATTCATCCCATCATGTGCTTCGCTAAGAGCGCCAGCATAAATGCCAAAAACTTTTTCTAGCTTTACGAAAGGGTCAGTGGCGACAAAGCTGACATGGACTTCATCGCCAGCTATGTTCTTATAAACAAGGCTTCCATCGATCGGGTCAACCGACGTCGAAATCGCTAGATCCGAGTTGGTGTAACTATATTTAATCTCGATGCGGTCAGTGGCAAGCAGCTCGTCTCGTAAAATGACGTAATCTGTCGGGTCTATTAAATCTATATCGAGAGCATACTTCAGAAGAAAATCCGTTGTATGCCTCACAACTCCGTCTTGAATGGGCTTTGTTGGATTGAATATGTCAGGTCCAAAAAACTTACTGTCGTCGGAAACAAAAATTGCAGGATTGTTTGCATAGCGAGAAGAATTTGCAAGCCACAAAATTGACTTTTCGCCAAGATTTCTAGGCAGAGGAGACCCATTTGAACCGTTTGGAAATAAGTCTTTGAAAGTGTCAGTTGGTACAACTTCGATGTCAGACTGGTGTGCTGTGATCCAGTCGGACGCAATCTGTGCATCCTTATAACCTGCCGTTTCAGAAAAAGTTATCTCGGCTTCCACGGCATCAGTGATAACGATCTTGTGTCCTGCATCGATCAGCGCTTGAAGTAGCTCCAGGCCGGAGGAGCCGTTCATCTGAGCGAGCGTATAAAAATTAGCTGCATCAACGATAAAATCGGTCATCTTTACGCCTCGGATGAAATAATAATTTTATGAATTCCCGCATATAGACGCGACAGATACACAGGATCTCTTCCCTTGTACGTATCGTTAATGAATTTTCGTAGATTTATGTAATCATCAGGAACAATTATGCTAGCTGCTCTTTCTTCGTCACTTAAGCTGTAATCTTTCGGCGCCCTAGAAAGCTGCAAGGCAGCGATTTTGTAATTTTCAATCAATTTTGGTGCGTTTTGTTTTATGTATGAAAACGCATCTTTGATTTCATCTGGTGTGGGAAGTATAATCTTGGAGTCGCCCATATTTCCGCTCAACTTGGAAGAAGCAATTATATTGTTGTAGTTACTTCGCGATCAGATCATAGCCATCCGCTTTCAGCACGACATCCTAAGCTAGGCGTCAGGACTGAATACTATTCCGCTCGTCGTTAGGCGCAACAGCGACACTATAAATTGACATGCGTGTCTAGCGCCCAAAAGGATCGGGGATACTGACGCCCTACGGGCATCAGTTCAATGTATTGGCGTGTTGCTCGCCATGGGTCGACGCTTGGGCGATTTTGGAGAGTTTCGCAAGAACCTCAGGATCAACGAGGTGCGCGACCATCGGGTGGATCTTGATGTTGGCCTGCTTCGCAACCGGGTGGAAATTCGTTAGCACCATCGTTGCCAGTTCGCGCGTTGGCGCGATCACGTCGAGCAGCCAAACGATGTCACCACTCTTCCAGTCTTCCGGCTTCAGCCGGACCGGGAACACCCCCGCTTTAGCCTGCTCCGAAATACGAGCATCAACCTCGGCACTGACAGTCGCCCAGATGGCAATCGCCGGCGGTTCAATGCCGGTGACGGCCTTGGGCATCGCAATCGCGATACGATCATTAATCAAAGGATCGACAACCAGATGGTGGAGATCGGACAACATCTGACTGCGGTAGCGCGGTACTGAGCTCATCGCGAGAACAACCTGCCCAAAGGTCGATTGCAATGCCGCCTTAGCTCCAGCAAGTTTTTTCTTCGTCTCTTCAGATAATGCGTTTTGACTTGAATTAGCCGACGCTTCCGTCGCAATGTTATTCATGTATCCCCAGCCCCATGGGTTACCAAATCGCCCGAATGAGTTGCAATCTCGCCAACTACGACGGACGAACGGAGATTACAAATTGCATTTGCAATTGCAAGTGAAATTCCTTCGCAATGCTCTCGCTGGCTGAATAATTTCGCCGACGTTCTTTTTCCGGCCATTGACGGCCGAAACATACCCTCTCGTGAACGTGTCAACGACGGGCACAGTCGCTTGGTCGGGCCGGGTTCGACTCGGCCGCACGAGCCGCCAGACTATTGTGTGCCAAGTCGTCCGAACTGACCCGGCCGTCGTTTGGCCGGTGTCGGCTGGGCCAGCTTGTAACGGGCGGGTGGACTGGAGTCCTGACCGGGAACGAAGGCAAGAACGAGAAGCGCGCCGTAGAAGAAAAAGGTAATTCCCTGGATCGCAATCGTCGGCAAGGGAATTGCGAAAAATCTCGGTAAGAAGACGGGCGCGAGCAGCAGCCAGAGCAGATATTGCGGCCAACCAATGTCGCGAAGCCGACTCGATACCATGTAGAGCATGCCTACAATGGTAATCGCTGTCATCGCGATCGCGGCAACCATGTATAGCGTTTCGAAGAAGGAACGGCGGGAGACGAGCTTGGCAGTCTCGGTATCGCTCGCTCCGACGCCCAACGACATCTGCATCGCCCCTTTGGCGGCCATAGCACGTAGATTTTGCATATCCTCTGCGGTCGGCTTGCGGCCGGACGCTGCGATCTGCTTCACCAACTCTTCCTCCCCTTTGAACATCAGGGGCATGTTTTTGCCGCTGACCTCTCCTCCGACGGCGGTCCCTGTGCCGCCTGTCGGGCGTGGCGCCATTAACTCACGCGCTGCTTGATCATGTTCGGCCATAATCAGGCGCTCGATCGGGTCCTTCGCAAAATCGAAGCAGAACATGAGCAGAAGCAGCACGGCGTAGGTGATGCGCGTAAGCCGAGATTGGCCAAAGATCGTCATGAGGTCCAGCTCCGGTTCATCTTAAGGTGGGCGGACGATGCCCGCTGCAATTCAAGAATTCGCTAACACAGCATGGACGATTTTATTGATAGAAGGGTAAATCGATCGAGTTTGCTTTTTGGCAATCGCGGAATGTTTAATATGGTAAGCTCTCTATGGTCGCATCAAATCCACCATTTGATGGTCGTCGGCAATGATCTGAAGCAGTCGAAGTCAGAGCCCCCGTTAACGATGTGCCGAACGAAAGGCCATGTAACGAGTACGGCGGGCAAAAAGGGTCATGTGCAGCCTGGCCTGAAGCTGTCGAATGGCTTGAGACCGAAGAGAACTGACATTGGCTAAAACAACAGCTCTCAATGGGACCAGTTTCTGAGGACCACTATTCCACGTCAGCATTGCAGTTGAAAAGAATCGAACCGGAGATCCCTCGCCGGAAATAGCGATGTGTTTGCGGTGATTTTTCCGTTCGTCGGCACACAACCACTTCCAGTCGATCCATTATGCGATCTTCTTCGCCCAGAACGTGAACACCATAGCAACAACCAGGCGGTGGCCTCGAAAGCTCGTTGCGCCAGTCGGTGCCACAAAGGATTTGCGAATCCCGGCTTTATCACGATTTCGACTTCCGCCAGCCGGCCGCCCGGGCTTCAAATTCTGAGCAGAACCAACGTTCGCCATACCGGGGACTGATCTTCGTTTGTGCGTAATATCGCTGACCCGGCACATGGAAGATGCGCTCACCCGTGTCGATGCTGATATTGCCCTTGATCTCGCACGATTGTCCGGCGCCGCCGGAAGCGTTCCATGAAGCGAGCAGGTCGCTGACCGTTGAGCCCCCGGCTGCACCAAATGCGATCGCAGCGATGAACAAGCCCGGTGCCCTGAATAGCACGGGTTTCTTCTGTGGATCGCGATAACTGCGACGCATGCCCCCATCCTCGTCATTTCGCGCGAGGATTGTAACTGCGGTAGGGCACGGCGAATATCTATCCAAAAGGCTTATGTAGACGTTCCGACCTTGCTGGGCCGACGCAAGCGCGGGTGGCTGCGATCATTTGTCAGCACCACTGTTCATCGGAGGTTCATTGAGCAGGAGGCGGAAGAAACGTCAAAATCATCGATCGAGGCCAATCACATGTCGCACAAATTGCTTTTCTCCGCTGCCGGCTCGTTGCTTGCCGCTTTCGTCATATCATCGCCGGCCCACGCGCTGACGATGAAGGAATGCAGCACGAAATATCAGGCTGCGAAAGCTGACGGCTCCGCCAAAGACATGAAGTGGAACGATTTCCGCGCCAAATTCTGTGGCGCGGACGCTGCTGCCGCCGATAAGGAAGACGAGGCGGACGTCGCGAAGACAACCGATAAGGAACCTGAAAAGGCGACGACCGCGGCGCCGAAGAGCGTCAAGTTCCCGAAGGCGATCGACAAGAAATATTCGAGCGAGACGCCTGCAAAGGCTCGCCTACATACCTGCGTCGACTCCTATCACTCGGCGAAGGACGCCGGCACGCTTGGAGATCTGAAGTGGATCCAGAAGGGTGGCGGCTATTGGAGCCTTTGCAATACGGGCATCAAGTCCGCTGGCTGAATGAGGCACTAGCGTTCAAGAACGCAGAAGGCCGCCCCAAGCGACCTTCTGCTGACTATGACCGCCCTTGTCACCGACCGGATCGTCTTGCCGCAAACCCGAGCCAACCCGGACAGTCAGCCAGCGCTTATTCCTATACGCCTTGAACCAGTTCGAACCAACAACCCGTTGATTCTCAGCATCGAGAGCAAAGCCTAGCTCGTTGGCAAGGTGTCTGGCCATTCCTGCGCGCAATGGAGGACGCGAAGAATGCGGACCGCTGTTTCGGTAATTGCATAGGCCGCGACGTATGGCGTGCCGTTAATTACCAGTTCGCGGGTGCCAGCAATTCTGCCAACGCGACCGCTAGCGGGAAAATCTACCAACCGACGGACGGCAGCAACGATCCGTTCATCGACCAGAATGGCGGCTGAGGGATTTTCTGCTTCTATGTATGTGAAGATGGCGTCGCGATCAGATAGCGCGAACGCCGACCAGGTAAGTTTCACGATTTGCGAGCACCCGCGTTAAGGCGGGCTGTCGCTCGACGCTCAGCAAAATGTACCTCGACTTCATCATCCGAAACGTCCGGTCGAGTATCGTTCAACGCTTCAAGTACCTTGGTGCGAAACCAAGCGTCATGGGCCTCACTGCCCGAAAGAAGCTCCAGCGGCAGCGCACCCTCATTGGCCGTCCGGGTGAGTAAGATCCGAACCGCGTCCGATACCGTAAGCCCCATATTTTCAAGCACTGCGGAGGCACGATCCCGAACCTCGGCATCAATACGAGTTTGTACCAGTGCATTTGCAGCCATAGCTATCTCCACATTTCGGCGAAATGATAATGCAAATGAATGACAGATGCCATAGCTTTTTGAGACCGCCTTCGGGCGTTCTCTCTTCTTTCAGTTGCTCTTGAATGTATCTGAACCGACGAGCGTAATCTCAATCGTGTGAGATAACGCTTATTTATGGAACGACTCAATAGACATTTCGCTAGCCGCTCGGCTGCACCGCTCGAGCTGAATCGTCACGGATCCTATCTCTCCTCCTTTGCTACGATGGAAAGCAGTGAGCGAACCGCTTTCCGGACGGCCAACGACACTCCTAGATAATTACGCAACAGATTCACATGTTCCGGAGCAGTAAACAACGGCTCGATCGGCTTCAAATCTTCCACTGGCAGAGGCTCTGGCACTGGCCCGCCACCGGCCCCTAGTCCGTCGAAAAAATAAGTAGCGGGTACGTCCAGTGCGCACATGATCCCGTAGAGCACTGGAGCACTGTCGCGGTTCTTAGCCTTCTCGTACTTTTGAATTTGCTGGAAGGTTATACCGTAAGCGACAAGCTGGGGCCGTTCAGCCGGCGTAGTTCCACGGCATGAGTGCGTCGATTTCGCTGCTCGGCCAGCAATTGGCAATGCGCTCGAGCGTTTGGGTGAGCTAGGCGAGCGGATCGACGTTGTTCAGTTTTGCCGTCTGCAGCAGTGTCGCGATGGTCGCCCAGGTCCTTCCGCCGCCGTCGCTGCCGGCGAAGAGTGAGTTCTTTCTCGTAATGGCCTGGGGCCGGATCGCGCGCTCGACGATGTTGAGCACGATGGGTCATGCCTTCGTATCGAAAAGCAAAGGACGCGGTCATGCTGTCTGTATGCTTAACCGAGCGCTTGCAATTCAATGACGAAGTGGTGGGCAGAGAGCGCACGGCCAGGAGCTAGTGGTTCGACACAAATTGGACCCCCTGCCCATTCGATCGACCAAGCCCGTGATTGCGCGGGCGCTAGACGCCGATTGGCAGTTGCCGCCCAAGTCAGCAGAGGGAAATTCCTCAGTGCCAGTAGCCCGTAGTTCTGTACAATGATAAAAGCATTGTCCGACAAATTCGAGAGCGGCTAAGATACAATGCGTCTGCAGATTGAGGAACGGGTGAAGCTTTCGGACAAGGTCTATGAAAGCCTCAGTTCTAAGATTTCGACCGGCGAGTGGCCTGAAGGCACCCGCATTCCAACTGAGGCGGAGCTTGCGCTAATGCATAGCGTATCGCGACCTGTCATACGGGAGGCGCTTTTCCGGCTGCGGTCAGAGGGGATAATTGGATCCAAGCGTGGTTCAGGCAGCAGCGTCCTCGCAAGCGCCGCCACTCCCGTAAACAGCAGCTACAAGCCGATTGAAAACGTCGCTGATCTTATTCATGCATTCGAGTTTCGCTTGTCGGTCGAATGTGACGCCGCCGCAGTGGCGGCCATGCGGGCGGAGCATGAACAAATAAGTCTCATTCAACGTGCTCATCATGCATTCAATGACATTGTGAATGACGAGAATTTCGGCGATCTCGACCTAGATTTTCACGTTGCCATAGCGAAGGCTACTGGAAATCAAATGTTTGAGACAACTTTGACCATGCTGCACTCACAAATTATATTCGGTATGCGCCTCACCGGTGAGTTTAGATCGGCTTCCGAGGGATCCCGAGTTGACGTCGTGAGACGTGAGCATCAGCCGATCGTAGACGCGATCGTCGCCCGAGAACCCAAGGCTGCTTTTCAAGCTATGCGGCAGCATTTGCGAGCATCGCGGCTTCGCATTCTTGGTTTCGAAGTGGCTGGCGATTGGCAGAGGCCTTGATAGCGCTGTGCCAGGCCGCCTTTTGCTGTGGTGGTGGATTAGCCTGAGTAGCTGCCGGCATATGAGAATATCGCCGGCAAGCCGCCGGTATGAAGGAATACCACACGATCTGATTTGGTGAGTTTTCCACTGCGGATATCTCCTACCAAACCCGAGAGCCCCTTCGCCGAGTACACCGGATCCACGAGGATACCCTCGGAACTCGCGATCAAGTCCGCCGCGGCCTGGGCGGCATCTGATAGTTGACCGTAATCTGCTCCAACATAGTCAACGGAATTGTCGATATCTTCTTCAGTTACGTTCAGATCGAAACCAAGCATTCGGGCGGCGGAAACGCATCGATCCGCGATGACCCCCGGCAGCTCATACGCCTCATTGCGGGCGTCCATCGGATTTATTCCGCGAACCAGAGTCTTATGACCCAATAGCATAACTGCGGCCTGCAATCCCGCCTGCGTGCTTCCCTGAGAGGTTACATATATGTGCGTTGGCGTTAAAGCGCCCATCGCAGCGAATTGATCTATCAGTTCACAATAGGCGTCAATGTATGCGACTGCCGCTAAGGTAAGCGCACTTTCTGAGCCCATCCCGAGGATCGCCGGCATGAAGCCCTGTGCACGCAGCCGCTCCGCCATCGCCTCTTTGGCAACCTTAGCGGACGCTGCCGGATCAATTGGGACGATCTCGGCGCCAAATCGCCGCGTAATCAGCTGATTACCCTGTACCTCCTCGAAACGATCATCCTTGCGCGGCATTAAAATGCATCTGATGCCCAATCGCGCAGCCGCGGCGGCAAGCTGACGAGATTGGTTGGATTGCGACGCCGCGCCCTGAATAACGACGTTAACACCCCGGCTGATTGCGTCGCCTAAAATGTATTCGTGTTGTCTCGCCTTGTTGCCTCCAAAAGCTAAGCCCGTGCAATCGTCGCGCTTGATCCAGATTTGGGGTCCCCCTAGTTTCGCGGAGAATCGCGGGCACGCTTCGAGAGGTGTCGGGAGATGTGCGAGTTCAACTCGCGGGAGGGCGTCAAGAGCGAGCTTTAGCTGCGCTCGCGTTAGAATGGGCATGGCAAATCAATATCCTATCTACTATTTCCCGCTCGAGGAGAGCGCGTATTCACACAAGAGACGAACTGCCGCCGCGCGTGCCTGGGCGTCAACGCATAGTGTCAACGGCTACTACCTGCCCGGTTCTGGCGGCTTCGCGCGCTGCAATTGCGAGTTTGAGCGAGGCCAGTCCGTCCTCCCCAGTGACCACAGGCTTGCCCTCACCTCTGATTGAATCATTGAAAGCACTGATTACGCGCGGGTAAGCGTTCGAATGCTCAATGGCTACCGGTACCCTTGATCCATCGGTACAGAGAGATATTGTTCCTCCTGCGCGCTGAAGGAGGACGTCTTCAGCAAAAACGGAAGCTTTGGTACCGTGCAGCTCGAGGGAGGTCTTTGCATGTTGCATCGCAAAGCTTTCGGTGATCTGAACAAGCAGTCCCGACTCCGTTCGAGCTATTGCGGCAACTGTGTCCTCAATGCCTTGGGCGGAAATGCCGTTGTTCGACGTAAATGCCGCGATTTGGGTAATCTTTTCACCAAGTACGAAATGGAGCAGGTCAGCGTCATGCACGCTTAGATCAAAGAATACCCCCGCACCGGCATCTGCACTCTCCGTCCTCCATCCGCGGTTGGCCTGAGGCAACAGAACGCCGAACATAATGCGCACTGCCACCAAATCTCCGAGAACGCCATCGGCTACCAGCTCGCGCAGCTTGCGGTGGGAGTTCATCGAACGGAGATGGTGATTGACGCCCAACACGAGGCCCTTGTCGGAAGCAAGTCCGACCATAGCCTGGGCATCTTTTACGCTCATGGCCATCGGCTTTTCATCGAGAACGTGCTTCCCCGCCTGCAGCGCGCGGATGGCGCACGGAGCGTGTTTCTCGTTCGTATTGGATATATAAACAGCGTCTACGTCTGATGCGAGCAAGTCGTCTACAGACGAAACCGCCAATGGAATTCCGTGAGCACGGGCGTACTTCTCCACACGGTCTTTATCTGAACCCTGAACGGCGGCGACTTCACTGTCAGTTGCCTCCCTGATCGCTGGAATTATCCACTCTGCGGCAATTCTGCTTGCGCCGATCAGACCCCATTTGACTTTCTTTTTCATTTGCATCTCCTTGATTTGTAGAATGTATTCTTGGTCTATTGCCCAGGCGAATTGTTGGCGCGGCGATAGATGACGGAAGAACGCCGCGCCGAGGAATTGTGCAAGGCATGCGCTGTGCAGCAATCCCTGTCGATGGAACACTTCGGTCGTTTCCCGTATTCGCAGGCGCATCGATGAGAAACGCCCATTCCTTTCGCAAACGAGACCCAGGCCGTCGACGCGCGCCGCCTCAGAGCCGACGATGCAGACGTCAACAGACAAAGTCATGACAGCCGGGTACCCGTTTCCTGGTTGAAGACATTGACGCGGGACATGTCTACGCGCAGGCGGGCCGGCCCCGGATTGGAGATCGATCCCGCCCGGAGCAGAGCCGACATCTCCGTTCCTGCATAGCGGAACAGGACCACGTCATCGGAACCTGTGGGCTCGATCAGCGTGACGTCTACATCTATATCAATGGAATCGAGTCCCGCAGGACGCTCGTTAGGAATAGAGAAATGCTCCGGACGGATGCCTACCGTTAGTTTGGTTTCGTTTTGGCCGGCAGCCTTGACGAACTCTTCCGGAACACCGAAGCGCAATTCACCTTGGTTTAAGTGAATCGCACCATTTTGGCTCGTCGCCGTGATCAGGTTTATGCGAGGACTTCCGATGAACGTCGCCACGAAAAGGTTGGTCGGCTTGTTGTAGACCTCATGCGGCGTCCCAAATTGCTGAATTATGCCCCTGTCCAAGATGGCGATCCTTGTCGCCAACGTCATCGCTTCAATTTGGTCGTGCGTTACATAGACTGTCGTTCGTCCCATACGATGATGAAGCTTTTTCAGCTCGGTTCGCATTTCAACGCGCAGCAGCGCATCAAGGTTTGAAAGTGGTTCATCAAACAGGAACAGACTAGGGTCGCGAACGAGCGCCCGACCGATGGCGACGCGCTGGCGCTGCCCACCTGACAACTGCCCAGGCTTCCGATCAAGCAAATGACCAATCTGCAGCAGCGAGGCCACGTCGTCGACAGCTTTCCTGCGGTCGACCGCCGGCATTTTGCGCATCTGCAAAGGGAAAGAGATGTTCTCCCGCACGGTCATTGAAGGATAGAGGGCGTATGACTGGAAGACCATTGCAATGTCCCTGTCCTGACAGGGAACGTCGTTGAGCACGCGGTCCGCAAGGCGTATTTCGCCAGCGGAAATCTTGTGCAGACCGGCGATCGCATGCAAGAGCGTCGACTTTCCGCAGCCGGAAGGCCCTAGCAGGACGAGAAACTCCCCGCAGCGAGCCTCGATATTGATATCGTTGAGGACACACAGATGCGGGCTGTAGTACTTGTAAACGTTGACGAGGGACAGTGACGACATCTGTCTTATCCTTTCACCGAGCCGGCCATCAAACCGCGTAGGAAGTAGCGCCCGGAAACAATGTAAATCAGGAGGGTGGGGGCTGCGGTGATGAGAACCGCGGCCATGTCAACGTTGTAAGCTTTGACGCCAGTCGTGGCGTTCACCAAGTTGTTGAGTGCCACCATCACGGGCACGTTTGCGCCTGAAGCAAATGTGGTCCCAAACAGGAAGTCGTTCCAAATATTGGTGAACTGCCAGATCACCGAGACAACGAAGCAACTAATCGCAATCGGGCAGAGGATCTTTGTGAAGACCGTGAAGAAGCCGGCCCCGTCCATGCGAGCCGCCTGAACCAGCTCATGAGGGACTGACATGAAGAAGTTGCGAAAGTACAACGTCGTGAAAGGAATTCCGTAGACGATATGCACAAGGATCAAGCCCGGAATGGAATTTGCCATGCCGGCAAAGCCGAGGACGCGCGCCATTGGGATGAGCACGATCTGATAGGGTATGAAGCAGCCGAAAAGCAGAACGGCGAAGACGAAGTCTGCTCCTCTAAAACGCACTAGCGTGAGCGCATAACCGTTCAGGGCGCCCAGGAATGTGGAAACCATCAGTGCGGGGATCACCATCGTTACAGAGTTCAGAAAATACGGCCGGAGTCCTTCGCATTGCACCGATATGCATGCAGAATCCCAAGCAAGCTTCCATGGTTCGAGCGTCAACCTGGCTGGCAGAGACAATATCGACCCGGTCCGAATATCATCCAGATCCTTGAGCGATGTGAGCACAATCACGATGAACGGCAGAGTATAGACAAGTGCCATCGCGATCACGCAAACGTAAATCGCCACCTTGCCAATCGTGAACCGTTTGTCTCCAGGCAAACCTTCAGAATCAATGAGCATAGGCGTTCTTCCGCGCTTCGGAGTAGAGATATGGAACGATGATCGCAAACACCGTCATGAAGATCATCACCGCGCTTGAGGCGCCAAGCGCCATCGAATTGCGCCCGAAAGTTTGAATGTACATGAAGGTAGCGGGGAGTTGCGTGGAGTTGCCCGGCCCTCCGGAGGTCAGTGCGATCACCAAATCAAAGCTCTTGACCGCTTGGTGGACCAGGATGACGAATGAAGTGAGGAAGCTGGGCGCAAGGAGAGGAAGGATGACCCGCCGATAAATGTGAACGGGTCGCGCTCCATCCAACCGCGCGGCAAGCACTATATCGTTATCGACTCCCCGCAAGGCAGCGAGGAAGAGCGCCATGACAAATCCCGATGACTGCCAAACTGCTGCAATTACGACGGTGTAAATGGCCATGCTGGGATTGACCAGCCAGTCAAATTGAAGGGATGTCCAACCGAAATCATGCGCAAGTCTTTCAAGTCCGAGACCTGGGTTGAGGATCCATTTCCACGCTGTGCCGGTCACGATGAAGGACAGAGCCATAGGGTAGAGATATATCGTCCGCAACAGGCCTTCGACCCTCAGCTTCTGATCGAGAAATATGGCAAGGGCGAGTCCGATCCCGATGCAGAAGACAATGAAAAGAAAAGAGAAAACAACGATGTTACTGACTGCTGTCAGCCACATCTTGTTGGTCCAGAGCTTCACATACTGCTCGAAACCGACGAAGCTGTATGTCGGCATAATTGTTGAGTTCGTGAGTGAAATGACGCCGGTCCAGACCATGAAACCGTAGACGCCAATTGAGATCGCAAAAAGCGATGGCGCAACGACCAGCTTTGACATGTGCCGCGCGGAAAATTGCGCTAATCGACCGTCATGACGTAATTGCGCATCAAGCCTCATGGCGTCCCGAGTCCTTGTTCTCAGTGTAGTGATTGTAGTTCGACACGAAGTGTGACGATCGCTGCCACTCGACCGGCAATTCGAACCCGAGAAGCCGTCTGCGAGACATCGCTATATGCTCGCCCATTGCAGCATGGGCAGCGTCGGGATCTTTCCTCGACACAGCTTCGATAATCGCTTCGTGCTCTTCCAAGACAGTTTCGACGCGGTTAGTGGGCTTACCCTGTTTAAACTCTCCGACTAGCCGCATTCCGAATTCGATCTGGCGTCGCAGCATGCTCATCGTCGAGACGAACATCGCATTCCGGCTGGCCTTTGCGAGTGCGAAATGGAAGCGAAAATCTACATCTCCGAAAGTGTCGTCTGACGCTTCCCCCATCAAGGTGAGACCGGCTTTGCGAATTTCGTTCATGTCGGAATCGTCATGGCGAATTGCAGCCAGTGCCGCGATGTCACACTCCATGGAAAAGCGGAACTCGAATACCTGGATAAGGTCGGCAACATTCTCGATCGGCCGATAGCCAGCGTCACGCTCATCGCCATCAACAAGAACGTAATGGCCAGTCCTACCTCGCGGCCCGATCAACCCGTCGGCCCTCAATCTGATCAGGGCCTCACGCACGACGGGACGAGACACACGATTCGACTGGGCAAGGTCTGTTTCCGCCGGAATGCGGCTGCCGGCAGCCCATTCTCCCGAAGCGATCATTCGGGAAAAAAGGTCATACAGTTTGTCTGCAAGTTTCACTTTTTGTGGCACGGCAAGCTCGCCCTCTTACATATTTGTAATATTGGCAGCATTTTTGTTTTACATCAAGCCGAAAAAGTTCCTATAGTCCGACATTCGTGTCGATCGGCAAATCGGACGTGCTGGCTTCAGGAGAGCGCCTGATGGGATTGTTACAGGCCGTCAATTTTGAAAGGAAATGACCGTGGACTCAGGATTTGAATACAACGGATACGACATCCCGGCGTACCAGCCGCCGGCCTACGCTTACACGTCAGTGCTGGTCCACAATGGGCAGGCATGGGTGAGCGGCAGCGTACCAAAAACCGGCAATAGCGACCTGCATCCCGGCAAGGTGGGCGCTGACGTAACCTTGGAACAGGCGAAAGAAGCTGCTGACCTTGCGCTTAGAAACGCACTGGCCTCGTTGTCCTATGCAATAGGTGGGCTGGACAATGTTGTTCAGGTGCTAAAGATCACGGTTTACGTCGCATCGGCTCATGGCTTCAATCAGCAGCCACAGGTCGCCGATGCCGCCACTCATCTTCTGCGTGCAGTCTTGGGCGGACGTGGCGACCATGCAAGATCGGCCGTAGGTGTCGCCGAACTGCCGCGAAACTCTTGTGTTGAAATCGAACTTGTGGTCGCCGTCAAATGACAAACCCTTGACGCGGAAGGTGACGTTCGCCTCCCGCGTCAACCGCTCAATCGTTAGTGGCGTGCCGCTCAAAAATCGCTTGACCTTATGCTGCGACCGTTTGCTGGGCGGCGAGCCGCCGACCGAGGATCGCATCTGACCCTCGCTCCCCAATCATGATCGAGGGCGCGTTTGTGTTTCCCGAAATCAGGGTCGGCATGATCGAAGCATCGACTACCCGCAGGCCAGAAACCCCACGAACCTTCAGATCCGCATCCACCACCGCCATCTCATCTGCCCCCATTTTACAAGTGCCGGCAGGATGGAAGTCGGTTTTACTCCATTCGCGAACGTAGGCCCGCAGATCCTCTTCAGCGGCCGTTTTTGCGCCGGGTAAATGTTCTGCTTGGTACAGTTTCTCGAACGCCGGCTGGCGGAGGATTTCGCGGGCAATCTTGAATCCATCGATTGTGTGCGCCCAGTCATTCGGATTCGTCATATACTTTGGGTCGATCACCGGTTCGTCGGCCGCGTTGCCCGAAGCAAGGGTCACTTCCCCGCGGCTTTCCGGCCGCAGATACGCGGTGTTCAGCGTCATCCCATGGCCTCGCACCTTAACCCGACCGTGATCGATGACGTAGGCTGGGAGGAAGTGCATTTGTATGTCGGGCCAATCGGCGTTTCCCTCTGTGGAAACAAACCCACCGCCTTCGCAGACGTTTGAGGTCAAGGCCCCGGTTCCGAACATCATGAACTGTAATCCGTACCATAGCGCCATTGGCCCCTTGTCGTGCCCATTATATGACACCGGTTCCTTGAGGCTTGCACAGCAGTAAACGTCCAAATGATCCTGCAGGTTTTTGCCTACCCCTGGAAGGTCATGGATCGGCGTCACCCCTGCCTGTTTTAGCTCGCCAGCGGGACCTATCCCGGAGAGCAGCAACACTTTCGGGGAATTGATTGCCCCGGCAGAGAGAATGACCTCATTTTGCGCCGCGACATACATGACCTCCCCATTCCAGGAGACGTCAATGCCGGTAGCTCGGCCGCTTTTGACATGTACCCTTAAGACACGAGCGCCGGTTTTCACCGTCAGGTTCTTTCGCCCCATGTTTGGATAAATGAATGCTTGAGCCGAACTCGAGCGACGCACGCCACGTTGGGTGACTTGATAATATCCGATCCCGTACTGCTGCCGGCCGTTAAAGTCGGTGTTATACGGATAGCCGGCTTCCTGAGCGGCGCGGATATACACTCGTGTCAAATCGATCGGTGACCGTTGATCTGAAACGCCAAGCGGGCCGCCGCTCCCGTGAAAACTGTCCAGATAACGCTCATTGTCTTCAGACCTCTTGAAATAGGGAAGGAGATCATCGTACCCCCAACCGTCGTTGCCGAGGTCGCGCCAATGATCGTAATCACGCCGGTTTCCACGAATGTAAACCATTGAATTTACGGATGACCCGCCACCCAGTATCTTCCCTTGCGGAAACAGCATTCGACGATTGTTGAGCGCAGTTTGGGGCACGGTTTCCCATTCGTAGCGGTACCTAGGGCCCTGCAATTTGGCGTAACCTGCTGGCCAACGCACCAGAGGGCCATCATTCTTCTCCCCGAACTCAAGCAGCAAAACCCGCGCGTCACTGTTCTCGCTCAATCTCGAAGCCACAACACAACCCGCCGAACCGCCGCCGACGACGATGTAGTCATATTCTTTTTCCATGGACGGTTCCTTCTTTGCTCTCAAAGAGCCTTGCCGATCCAGCGGGGCTCATAGCCACTGCTGCGGAGCTGGACCGTTTTGACGTCCGTAAATTCTTCGCACCCGACACGACCGACTTCGCGACCGATTCCGCTTGCTCCAACACCTCCGAAGGGAAGTTCGGCGGGACCGTCGAGATACGTGTTGATCCAAACTGTACCTGTTTCAAGGCTGCGCGCAGCCCTGATCGCGGAGGACGTATCGCGGGTCCAAATTCCAGCAGACAGGCCGTACTCCGTGCCATTTGCGAGCTCGAACGCATCGTCAAGATTTTCAAATGTCTGAATGGTGCATACTGGGCCGAAGATTTCCTCCTGCGCGATCTTCATGCTGGGTTCTACCTCAGTGAAGACGGTAGGATCGATAAAACGTCCGCCGTTTTCTTCGCGCCACGTGCCTCCGAGCGCCAAATTCGCCCCTTCCGCCTTTCCAGCTTCGATATAGCCAATTATTTTGCGGTACTGGGTCTCGTTGATAATCGGCCCCATGAGGACATCTTCGCGAAGCGTGTCGCCCACGCGGATTCTCTTCGCAGCCTCAACAAACCGCTTCGTAAATTCAGCCGCGATAGTGCTTTGCACCAAAAGCCTGCCGCCCTGATTGCAAGACTGGCCGGCGTTCAAGAATGCTCCATGCAAGGCTGCATCAAGCGCCGCATCCAATTCCGCGTCTGCCATGATGATGTGCGCGTTCTTGCCGCCGAGTTCCAGCGACACCTTCTTCAGGCAATCGGCGCCGACCCGCATCGCATGCTTGCCGACGGCCGTCGAGCCAGTGAAGGAAATCATCCGCGTTCGCGGATGAGCAAGAAGTGCTTCCCCGACGACGCGGCCGGTGCCTGCCAGGATATTGACGACGCCGTCGGGAAGGCCTGCGTCCTTAAGAATTGGACCTAGCAACAAAGTGGTTGCCGACGTCAACTCCGATGGCTTTACCACTGCCGAACATCCAGCCGCCAGCGCAAACGGCAGCTTCTGGCTGATGATGAGAAATGGAAAGTTCCACGGCGTTATAATTGCAACTGGACCGATCGGTGCCCGCAGAGTCAATGCGAGATAATCACGGCCGAGTCCACCAAAACTGTCACCGGTTAAAGATCGTGCTTGGGTCGCGGCATAGTCCCAAAGCATTGCTGATCGCTCTATCTCTGCGCGAGCCTGGCGGCAAGGTTTACCGCTCTCGGCCATCTCATACCACGCGAGTTCGTCTATATTGGTCCGGATACCAGCGGCGACCTTCAACAGAATCGCAGCCCTTGCTTCTCCGCTTGCGTCCCGCCAGCCATCAACGAAAGCTGCGTGAGCACGCTGGCAGGCAAGATGCACTTCGCGCTCGGTGCTTTGCACCAAGCGAGACACAACCGCACTGTTCGATGGATTTCGTACGTCCGTTCCTGGTTCGGACGTATGTGACCACTTTCCATCGATCCAGCTAACGAATTGTCGGGGTGGCGTGGGTGGTATGAACGCAGTGGCCATTGTCAGATCCTAATATATGTCGTCATGCGTGGCAGTGGCTAACCCGAAAGGCCGGCGACGACGAACGACGCCGGCCACGGTGAAACTCGTAGGTCTAGAGCTGGCCAAGTCCGGTTACGATCGCTTCAACCGCATCCTTGGACGTCATCGACGGAGTGACAAAGAACTCGGACACGACGTCAAGGTATACGCCAGTCTGAGCGGCGGGAAGCGCTGCATTGTGGAAGATCGACGGCACCACGCCATTGGTTGTGGCGGCGTTCTTCCGATCTTCGTAGGATTTCTGTCCGCATGCATCGAGACGCGTCGCATCAACATTGTCGATCACTGGAATAGAGCCCTTCTTTATCGCAAAGTCGACCTGCACTTTTGGATCGAGAACGGTTTCCGCAAGAGTATTCTGCGCCTCTTCCGCTGCCTTGTCGTTGAGATTGAAAAACGCAAAGTTGTCGACGAGCCAGATAAAGTCCTTGTCAGTGCCAGGCGACGCAACACAACCATAATCTATCCCGGGCTTTTTGCCGGCCAGCGCGAATTCTGCCTTGGCCCAATCACCCATAATCTGGAAAGCCGCCTCGCCGTTGATGACCATCGCAGTTGCGAGATTCCAATCGCGACCTGGAGAGTTTGCATCGACATAGCCACGTAGTTTGGCAATCTGATCGAATACGGAGATCATCGTGTCGCTTTTGATTGCTTCGAGATCTCCGGCGACGATTTTTCGATAGAAATTCGCCCCCCCCTTTGCCACGATGACGCTTTCCAGAAGATCCCCGTACTGCCAGTTCTGACCGCCGAGAGCGAGTGGTGTAATGCCGGCAGCCTTGAGCTTATCCGCGATGGCATTGAACTCGTCCCATGACTTGGGCGGCTCGGCGCCAACCTTCATTAAGAGCGCAGAATTGTACCAGAGCCAGTTCGACCGGTGCATGGTGACGGGAACCGCCACCCACTTTCCGTCTACCTCATAGTTTGATTGAATCGCAGGCAAGATTTCCTTCCGCCACCCGTCCTTCTCTGCAAGTGGCGAAAGGTCGCGTAGCAGCCCCTGGTTAGCCCAGGCTAAAGTCTCCTGAATATGCATTTGAGCGCCGGAGGGAGGTGTACCAGCGGCTAGACGCGAACGAAGAACCTGGTAGGCGTTGGCTCCGGTTCCGCCGGCGACAGCGGCATCTTTCCACTCGATCCCTTTGGCAGCGAGTGCGTCTTTCAGCGCCCGCACGCCTTCTGCCTCACCTCCACTGGTCCAGAAGTGCAGCATTTCGACAGATTTGTCAGCGGCCAAGGCGCTACTGGCAAGCAGGCCGAACGCTGCCGCGGCGGTCACGTTCAAGGCAATTCTACGCATCGGCATTCCCCTTTTGTCATCAGATTTGCGGTAATTCGATATCCGAGATGATGCCCGCGTGTGCCAAGCATCACGATCGAAACGTGATGTCCGTGTCGTAGTCCCAGACGTTGTCGGACAATCGCGCCTCCAATAGGAGCACACTTTACATCTTTGTCAATTTTATTTTTTAGGGTCATGATGACGCGGCATCTTTTGGACGTTCGACCTCCACTCTCTCGTCCTTTTATTGCCGGAGATTGCATGCATATACGGAAAAACTACCCAGAGTAATTTTGGAAAGTGGCGCTTACAATAATGTATGTCTGCTTGGTTTGTTGATTGACAAAATCTGGATAAAATTACAAATGTGGAAAAAACATAGTGGAGCTGCAACGATGAGTTCAGGGATCAATCGGGCATCGGCCGACATCGGAGGAACGTTCACTGACATTGTTATCGAGACTGATGGTGTAAGGAGTTCAACCAAAGTCCTGACAACCCATCAAGCGCCCGAACGCGCGGTTATTGATGGGGTTCAGAGCCTTCTCGAAAAACAATCTCTGGCATTCGCCGACCTGGACATCTTCCTCCATGGCACGACGCTTGCCACGAACGCAATTATCGAGCGACGCGGTGCGACTACCGCTTTGGTGACGACGGAAGGTTTCCGCGACACAATAGAAATTGGCTCCGAAAGTCGTCATGATCAGTACGATGTCTTCATCCAGAAGCCTCAACCGCTTGTCGGACGGGAACTTCGCTTCACCGTAAAGGAGCGTATCGCGGCGAACGGTGAGATCCTTGTCGGCCTCGATGAAAGCGAGGTTGCTGCGCTTGTCACCAGGCTTAAGGCGGCGGATGTTAGATCGATAGCGATTTGCTTCCTGCACGCTTACGCTAACCCTTGCCACGAACGACGCGTTTACGAAATTCTCTCGGCGCAGCTGCCGGAAGTATACTTCAGTCTGTCTAGCGAGGTTTGCCCAGAAGTGCGAGAGTACGAACGGGGCTCAACGACGGTCGCAAACGCTTATATTCGTCCCATCATGGCGAGCTATCTTGGTCGTTTGAAATCCGAGCTCGGCCAGCGAGGTCTCTCCGCGCCGATCCTGTTAATGACCTCGGGAGGCGGCCTTACAACTGTTGATCAAGCTGCGGACTATCCCATTCGGCTTGTCGAATCCGGGCCGGCCGGCGGAGCAATCCTGGCCGCGAAAATCGCGAATGAATGCGGTCTAAAGGAGATTGTTTCATTCGACATGGGTGGCACAACCGCCAAGATTTGCTTGATCGACAACGGACAACCGTTGAAATCTCGGAGTTTCGAAGTCGATCGCACGGAACGTTTTCTGAAAGGGTCCGGTCTGCCAGTCCGTATCCCCGTAATCGAGATGGTGGAGATTGGGGCCGGCGGTGGTTCGATCGCGCAGGTCGACGCGCTTGGCCGGCTAACGGTGGGCCCGGAAAGCGCCTCCTCGGAACCTGGGCCTGCGTGTTACGGACTTGGAGGAACACGGCCGACAGTAACGGATGGAGATTTCATCCTAGGCCGTATTGACACCCGGAAATTTGCCGACGGGCGCATGATCCTCCGGCGGGAGCTGGCGGAGAAAGCGCTAGATCTTCACGTCGGAAAAGCTCTTTCGCTGAACTCTGTTCAAGCCGCCGCCGCAGTTACCGCGATCGTCGAAGAGAACATGTCGAATGCTAGCCGGGTTCACGCAGCTGAGCACGGAAAGGACCTGCGTCGGCGCGCCATGATCGCGTTCGGAGGCGCAGCCCCCATGCATGCCGCTCAGCTTGCCCGCAAGCTATCGTTGAACACTGTGATCATCCCGCTGGGAGCCGGCGTTGGGTCTGCGATCGGCTTTCTCGAAGCGCCGATGGCTTATGAGGTGGTCCGCAGTCGCCATAGCAGCCTTGATCGCGTCAATGAAGACTCAATACGCCAACTGATTGGGGAGATGTGCGAGGAAGCTGTTGCAGTGGTTTCTCCTGCTGCAGGTGGACAACCGATCGAAAAGCGTCTTTCGGCATTCCTTCGGTATGTCGGACAAGGGCATGAACTCGAAGTCGACCTCTCGGTCGATCCCAGCGGCTCCATTGATCCCTCAGCATTGAAGCGTGCCTTCGATGACCGCTATTCTAAGGTCTTCGGCCGCTTCCTTCCCAATCATGAGATTGAGATCCTAACATGGGCAGTGACGGCATCTGCCCCACAGCCAACGCTTGTGGGAGTGGGCGGCGATTGGAAACCGCACGACTCCATCAACCCCTCGGGGGAGACTGTCTTTACGGATGTCGATGGCACGACAGTCAATGCTCCTGTCTTCGAAAGGACAGATCTAACACCCGCCGTGACGCTGATGGGACCAGTGGTGATCACTGAGCGGGAGACCAATACGGTTGTCCCCAAGGGCTTCAGTGCGGAGTGCAACGTCTTTGGACATCTAGTGCTCACCAACCTTGCCGCTCGCACGGCTGCGGCTCAGTGAGAGAGGAGCGAACGATGACTGCAAATCCTGCAAACGATGCAACTCCAGCCATTGGTGAGATCGAGTTCCAGATCATGTGGAATCGGCTTATCGCTGTCGTAGAAGAACAGGCACAGGCGCTCCGTCGCACGGCCTTTAGCCCGATCGTCCGCGAGTCTGGCGATCTTTCGGCGGGCTATTTTCATCCAGACGGACGTATGATCGCGCAAGCTGTCACCGGAACTCCTGGTCACGTAAACACGATGGCCGCATCGGTCTTGCATTTCCTCCGTCTTTTTCCCGCGCGATCCATGTGCGAGGGCGATGTTTTCATCACGAATGACCCTTGGATGGGGACAGGCCATCTTCATGACTTCGTCGCTGTCACACCGGCGTTTTACAAGGGAACGATGGTTGGCCTTTTTGCCTCGACTTGCCATTTCATGGATGTTGGCGGAATTGGCTTCGGTCCCGATGGGCGTGATGTGTTCGAAGAGGGTTTCTACGTCCCGCCGACTGCGCTGATAGCCGCCGGAGAAATCAATCAGACGCTTATTTCCCTTGCCCGAGCGAACTCACGCTATCCTGCGGAATTTGAGGGTGACCTCATGTCTCTAGTGGCTTGTAACCAGATCGGCGTCAACCGTCTGACCGACATGCTCGATGAATTCGACCTAACGGATTTGACACCTCTTTGCGACCAGATTGTCAGTCGATCTCGACAGGCTGCCTTGAAGGCTATTGCCGCTTTGCCGAAGGGGATGGCCGAAGCCGAGATGGTGATGGACGGCTATGATAAACCGGTAAAATTAAAGGCACGTACGGAAATTTCGGCAGATCATATAACCGTCGACTTTACCGGGACCAGCGGGCTTTCGGCACGTGGCATCAATGTGCCTATCAGTTACGCGCAAGCCTATTCCACTTACGCCCTCGCCTGCGCCCTGTTTCCGGAGGTGCCCAATAACTCAGGCAGTCTCTCCGTCGTGACCGTAACGGCACCCGCGGATACGATCGTGAACGCGTTGCGTCCGGCGCCGGTGTCGTCGCGCCATGTGATAGGCCAGATGCTTCCTGACGTCGTCTACGGGTGTGTTGCTCAACTGGTTCCTGAAAACGTCTTGGCCGAAGGGGCGTCAGCACTTTGGAACCTTATTTTGGAAGATGCGCATGACGCATGCCTAACACAAGGTATAACGTCCACCAGACGCTTTTCCGCCTTGTCCGTACAAACCGGCGGTACGGGTGCACGGTCGAGGCTCGATGGTCTCAACGCAACAGCGTTTCCTTCCGGAGTTTCTGGAGTCCCTGTGGAGATTATCGAGACTCTCACACCACTTATTTTTTGGCGGAAGGAACTCCGATCCGGCTCGGGCGGTGACGGCGAGTTTCGAGGGGGGCTCGGCCAAAGTATCGAAATCGGGCATCGCGAAGGCCATCCCTTCTACATTTATGCCGCGCTCGACAGAATTGAGAATCCCGCCCGTGGACGTTTCGGCGGCGAGCAAGGTGCCCCCGGTGTCGTCGCGTTGAAATCCGGAACGAAGCTGAAGGGTAAGGGAAAGCAGATCATCCCCCCCGGTGATCGCTTGCTTGTGGAAACACCCGGCGGAGGAGGCTACGGCCACCCGAAAAATCGTAGCGGCGAACATCGCAATGCAGATCTGCGCAATGAATTGACGAAGAGGAACGACTGATGTCTGATTATATCCTGTCGGAAGAGACTCGCACGAAGTATCAAAAGATTTCAACTGCTACCATCGCGACCGCGCTTTATAAGCGCGGGCTTCGTAATCAATTCATCCAGGGCGTGGTACCGGTCGCGGCGAAGGCGGAAAATATGGTAGGACAGGCCTTTACCCTGCGATACATCCCAGCTCGCGAGGATCGCAATCCGATTACTGTATTCCGCGATCCGCATCACCCACAGCGCGTAGCTATCGAAACATGTCCCGCGGGCCACGTGCTGGTTATGGATGCGCGCAAAGACGCCAGAGCTGCGACTGCGGGCTCAATCTTGATAACGCGTTTGGCCGTACGCGGCGCAGCCGGCGTCGTTTCCGATGGTGGTTTCCGCGACGCGGAGGGTATAGGTGCCCTCAGCATGCCTGCCTATTACGCCAAGCCTTCCGCGCCGACCAATCTCACACTTCATGAAGCGCTGGATATCAACGTGCCGATCTCCTGTGGCGACGTGGCTGTCTTTCCAGGGGACGTCATGATTGGGGACAAGGACGGCGTCATGGTTATTCCCGCTCATCTGGCTGACGAACTTGCCGATGAATGCACGGGCATGGAAAGTTACGAAGATTTCGTTCTCGAACAAGTTCGATCCGGCGCGGCCATAATCGGTCTCTACCCGTGCACCAAGGAAGAGCATCAACTCAAATACGCCGAATGGCGCACGAAGACCGGGCGTTAGCAGGAGTGAGGGGCGGCTCCACTGCCAGCGGCGCCGCTTCTGCCTTGACCACTAGCGGCCCCTCGGTCAATGCTCAGTGGGCACATCCGGGTATCCCTTAGAGTAGTGCTGCAGCAATCCGGCAATAGAAGAGTGCTCTTGTTGACGACGGGCCCAATTCGCCGGCTCGCCGTTCTCCGACTAAGCGTGATGTGCATGTTAGTGTACTTCCATGGTCGCTATTGCGATTAACATCCATCCTATGCGAGGAGTTGCAATGAACACGCCCTTGCGGCTTGCCTACAGCACGCTCTTTCCGGTTACGACAGAGCTGCGACTTTCTCCCGATCTCGTCGAATTCCTCGAAAGCGGCGGCCGGGCTATCCTCTTCGGCGAAGACGGCGCCGAATACGCGACCGGCATAATGCACCCTGACCGCATACGAGACGAAACGGCCGAAACCTGGCGGGCGACGACGAATGAAGTTCGCCGGATCGCTGGGCCTGCCCTGCTCGCTCTGGATGCCGATGTCTCCGCTGTTCACCGCCTGCACAGATTGACAGCCGCCTTGCCCACCTTAAGCGAGAGCCGAGCTATGACCGATGAGGCATTCACGGCGAAGATACATGCAATGGCACACGATGCCCGGCAGCTGGGGATCAATCTGCTGCTGTCACCAACTGCCGACGTAGTCGCCAAGGACAACCCTTGGCTAGCAGGACGAACGCTTGGGAATGATGTCGCCGAGGTTTCGCGATTGGTGGCCGCCTATGTCCGCGGCGTGAAGCAGGCCGGCATCGGCAGCACGCTGAAGCACTTTCCAGGAAATCCGGTCATCACCGGTCTGCCGGCAACTCAAGACGCCCGCGTCCCCATGACGATGGAAGCCTTGCGGCCCTATCTCGCACCGTTCGCGGCGGGAATCGAGGCCGGCGCTGATGCAGTCTTCCTCAGTCCTGCCATCTTCGACGCCGTAACGCCGCCGCAGCCCGGCTCGATCTCGCCGGACCTGATCAAACTCTTGCGCGAGGAACTCGCCTTCTCGGGCCTAGTGATTACCTGCGATCTGGATCACCGTGCGACGTTGGGTAACCAATCACTTGAACAAATCGTGGTGCAGGCGCTGATCGCCGGCGCAGATCTTCTCTTGGTCTCCCCAGCAGCGGTGCCACATCTCCGCCTCCTCGCCCAAGCCATCGAGAAAGCGGTCGATGACGGGCGCTTGCCACTGGAGCGATTGCTGGCAGCCTCGGCCGCAGTCGATCTCGTCTCAAGCTGACAGGGTTTTCATCGTGTTGATGCGAGTTATTAATTCCCAATGGTTAGCCGTGGCTATGGCGCTCTTGCTGGTTTTGAGATTTGGTTGCTGACACCTTCTGTCACGCCACGCCGGCTGGTGACAAGGGGTTCTGGTCTTGATCGAACCGGGACAGCTTACAGTGGGACTCCTCAAAGCTGCTGAGCGGCACGCGCAATGACGTCGGCTACGATCACAGGGTGGGAGATTATCGACATGTGACGTAAGCGGTGTTCTGACCGCACCTTCCGGATCAGGCTTGATTGGCGATTGTCGGCCTATGTCGATTTTACAGCTTACGCTCAAATCAAAAAAGCCGGTGCGCCGGGTAGGTCTTGCCAGCGGCTGGGCGCGCGTGGAGGGACGCAAGGGTAACAGATCGTTGCCGAGAGTTATGAGGCTAACGTTTTGGCCGGTGGCTTCCAGCCCAGTTCGGCCATGACGAGGCCTTCGTACCGCTCGCTGATGATGGCGCGTCTCATATTCTCTGCAAGCGGATCGTGGAATATTTCGAACGCGCGCTGGGTCGCTTCATCCGAGAGCCAGCCGTCGGATAGCCGCCAGCGTCGATAGAATAGCCAGTCAAGTTGGCCACACCGGTTTTGCTCGACGCTAGCACGCGCGCGCGCCAGCTCAATTTCCGGCGGGACAATCTCGGGAGGCGCGACGTCCTGCCCTCGTCGCCTGGCGTTGGCATAGGTCGTGTCTGTGAAATTGCGGATACGTGTCGCACTCTTTTCGACATCATCGTCGGTGATCGTCACGAGGCGGTCCATTTCGTCCTCAATGTCATCAGGCATTGTCTCGCAGGCAATTTTAACTGCTTCCATAAAGCGAACGTCTTCAAGGTTTGAAGGCTTCCAGCCGTCCGCATCTCGCCAGTGGATCGTCTCTGAAGCTTCTGTCCATCGCCCGTTCTCCGTGAGACCGAGGATGGCGAGCAGCGGCAAAATGTCCGTGCTAGCCCGTGCCGCGTCTGCCGTCTTGTAGGCAGCGACATTCGTGTATGTAGCCGTCCGAATTGGTTGATATGTCTCCGGTGGCGTGGGCGCTCCCGGATGCAAGAACGTTACATCCGCCAGTCCCAGGACAGTCACGCATATGTCATCCCAGCGCGGTAGAGCTTCGGGTAGTTTTGGCCGGTCCTTCGCCAGCGCGCCTGGCCCGGCGCGCTCTGCCTGTCCCAACGCCACCAACGCATCACACCCCCGCTGATAAGCTGTCATGCTGCTATCGGACCATCTCAGCGGTGATCGACTGTCCACCGGCAGACTTTCCCTCAGGAATTCGATGACAGCTCTTGGCCAATCGTCGTTCGGTCCGTTCGCACTCATTCGCTTCTCGCCACGTTGCCGGGATGATGCAACTATTGCATGTCGTCGGCAGCGCGTCATGGATTTTGGCGTTGTGCGATTTATATTGGTCAACAATCTCCTTCGAAACCAATCGGGTAATGAGATAGCTATAGTCAGCTCCATCGACGCGCCTATCGCAGATTATTCAGACGCCTTCATACTAGGGTAGTGGGCGGCCGGCGACGACGAGTCATCTTGATAGGCAATTCCATGGCAGAAGACTCTCGATCTGGCTCTGCTTATGACCGTTGACGATGGCGGTGAGCGTGGCGGTCAGATAGGCAAGCGGATCGACCGCATTTAGTTTGCAGGTCTCGACCAGCGAGGCAATGGTCGCCCAGTTCTCCGCTCCAGCATCGTGCCCGGCGAAGAGAGAATTCTTCCTGTTCAAGGCTATCGGCCGTATGGTCCGCTCGACGCTGTTATTGTCGATCTCGATGCGGCCGTCGCTCAGGAAGAGCCTTAGGCCATCCCAGTATTTGGCGATGTAGGCCAACGCTTCGCCTAGCGGAGATTTGATCGCGACACGGGCACGATGATGGACAAGCCAGGCCTGCATGTCGGCGATCAGCAGCGCTGAACGTTCCTGCCGTCCATCAAGGCGAGCCTGCGGATCAAGGCCGCGCAATTCGGATTCGATCCGATAGAGTTCACCGATCTGTTTGATGCCGTCCTCGGCAATCGGTGCTCCTCCGTTGCGGGCGATATCCACCAACCTGTGACGGGCATGTGCCCAACAATGGGCAAGCCGAATGTCCGGGCCAACGCGGTCTGGTGTGATCAGCCTGTTGTATCCGGCATAGCCGTCGACCTGCAGGATACCGGAGAAGCCCTGCAATATCCGTTCGGCATGGAGCCCACCCCGACCCGGAGCATAGGTGAAGGCGACACCTGGGGGAGCGCTTCCGTTCCAAGGACGATCATCCCGCGCCAGCGCCCAAAAGTATCCGGTCTTGGTCTTGCGCGAGCCGGGATCAAGTACCGGAGCACGGGTCTCGTCCATGAACAACTTGGTCGAGCGCTTCAGGTCGGCAATCAGCGCATCGAAGACGGGACGCAATTCGAACGCTGCCCTGCCGACCCAATCGGCAAGAGTAGAGCGGTCGAGATCGACGCCCTGGCGGCTCATGATCTGGGCCTGTCGATAAAGCGGAAGGTGATCGGCATATTTGGAGACCAACACATGCGCGACGGTTGCTTCCGTCGGCAGGCCTGCCTGCATAAGCCTTGCTGGAGCCGGGGCCTGGACGACGCCATCAGTGCAGGCACGGCACCCATATTTGGGGCGGCGGGTGACGATGACGCGGAACTGCGCTGGAACTACGTCCAACCGCTCGGAGACATCCTCGCCGATGCGGTGGAGACATCCGCCGCAGATGCAAACCAGGCTCTCCTGCTCGATTACCTCTTCAATACGAGGCAGATGCGTTGGAAGGGAGCCGCGATTGATCGCGCGTGGCTTGGTAATCCTGTTTCCGGCAGGAATGTCGGCCTCATCCTCGGCCTGGATGGCAGCCATGGCCGTCTCCAGGTCTTCCAAGGCCAGGTCGAATTGGTCTGGATCGGTCTTCTCGGATTTGCGCCCGAAGGCGGCCTGTTTGAAGGCGGCAACCAGCTTCTCAAGCCGTTCGATCCGCTCGTCCTTGCGAGCGATTTGGGCAACCTTATCCGCTTCACGTAGTCGGGCCGCAAGCAGCATTGCCTTCAAGGCGGCAACATCATCGGGAAGATCGGTGGCATCCAACATGACCGGAGCCTACCAATACCAAGCCGCTTTTGCGTTCGGAAAGTGATGGACTGAGTCATCGTGCCGCAGGCTATTCGATGGCCGCCGGCGCTCTCGTCTCGACGGCACGAACTCGTCGCCAATCGAGACCCGCAAACAAGGCTTCGAACTGGGCGTGGGTAAGCGTCATCAGCCCATCCTTGATGCCGGGCCAGGTGAAGCTGTGCTCTTCCAAGCGCTTGTAGGCCAGCACGATACCACTTCCATCCCAGTAGATCAGCTTCAACCGGTCGGCTTTGCGAGAGCGGAATACGAAGACGGTTCCGGTGAACGGGTCCCTGTGCAGTTCGTTCTTCACCAGCGCCGCCAATCCGTCATGACCCTTGCGGAAGTCGACTGGTTTGGTCGCCACCATGATCCGCACGCGGTTCGACGGAAAGATCATGTCGTCGCCGCCAAGGCACGCGCGATGGCAGCGATCCGGGCGGCAGACGCGCCTTCCTCAAGACGGATAGTGACCGGACCGATGACAATCTCGGTGCGGGAGGTCTGCTTGGGGTTTGGCGGTTCAGGTGCGGTCGTCTCGACAACCATGGCCGCGAATTCGACTGCATCCTCAGGCTCCGGCAAAACCAGCTTGCCCTGCCGCGCCAGTGTTCGCCAGGACGACAGGTGATGGCCTTAATCCCATGGCGCTCGGCGACTTCGTTCACCGTCACGCCCGAACGCAAGCTCTCCGAGACGATCCGCGCCTTGACCTCGTCCGGCCATTGGCGATGAGCCTCACCTCGGCCCCGCCGCGTCGTGAGAACCTCCAATGTAGTATCCATGGAGAAACTCCTTGTTGCTCTTCCATGGAAAGTCGATCACAGACCAGGCGACATCCGGCAACGTGGGAGCAGAACACCGGTTACTGTCGAAGGTGGTACGCTCGGAGAAAGAATTGTGGCTGATAGCTGAGACCACGTTGAAAGGGCTGGGACTATATCCGAGGCGTGCAAGCGCCCATTCGTCCGATCAGGAGCAGTAAGTAGTGAACTGCAGGGTATTGATGTCCTGCAAGTGACACTGGGATGCGATAACCTACGCATTTCAGCGGCTGCCGAGACTTCTATATCCGATAGAATCTTGCGGCGTTGTCGTGGAACAGCGCAATTCGTTCGTCTTGAGAATAGCTGGCGGTGATGGACTTGAAACTGTCCATGATCTTGTCATAGCTGCCGAACAGCTTGTCTACTGGGAAATTCGAAGCGAACATGCATCTGTCGACGCCGAATGCCGCGATTGCCTCCTCCACGTAAGGCCTGATGCTATCCACCGTCCACGTCCAATCTCCCATGCCGAGACCGGAGATTTTGCATGCGACATTGGGTGCCTGGGCCAGCATGCGCATTCCCTTTAGCCATCCTTCGAAATGGCTAGGACCATCGACCTGCATGCCGGTGTGATTGAGAATGATCTGCACGCCAGGAAAATCGCGGGCGAGTTCGAGAAATTCTTCCATCTGCCAGTAGTAGAGCTGAAGGTCGAAGCTGAGGCCCCGCCGTGCCAGCTCCTTGAAGCCTTTGCGCCAGTTGGGCGTCCGACTGACTTCCGGTTCGGTCAGATAGGTTTTCGCGACATCGTCATGAAAGTTCATCGACTGTCGGATGCCGCGGAAGTTCGCATAGGACATGTGCTCGTCCAGGAGATCGCCGACGTCGCGCTTGCGCAAGTCGGCGTATCCGACAATCCCATGAGGGAAGCCGTGCTTGTCAGCCACACCTTGCAGCCAACGCGTCTCGCCGGCAGGGTCCTTCGGATCATATCCGACGTCGAGATGCACTGCCTTCACCAAGTTCTGATTTCTGGCGTCCGCCAGAAAATCGTCGATGAGGTAAGTTTTGTTGATCGCGGTGTAGTCGCCGAAAGCGGACGGTTTCACGCCGTCCGACAGCCATGGATAGTAGTTGTTGTCGAGATCCCACAGATGGAAATGCGGATCGATGATTGGTAGGTCGTCCATGATTGCTGCCCTTGTATATGATCACGCATTGGAGGGACGCCGGAGATGATCGCCGGCGCCCGAATCCAAGTTAGTTCGCCGGCGGAAACACACGCGCTATGACGGCCTTTGCTTCCGGGGCATCGACCTTGTCCGCGGTTACGAGCGGCATGACGAGAGCGAGATCCTTTTTGACCGGCCCACCGGAGAGCGCGTTGAACACCTGCTGCGTGCCGTCTATTCCCTGCCCGACAGCTTCCTGGAAGAAGATGCCCTGGATTGCGTTCGACTTCAAAAGCGCGATCGTCGTCGGGCTGCCATCAGCGACCGCAATGCCGACCTTGCCGGTAAGTCCACGGGTTTGCAGAACCTTCGCCGCACCCGTCCCGGCTTCGTCGTACATGCCGTATATCGCCTTGATATCAGGATGTGCGGTGAGCATGTCGTTTGCCTGGGTAACGGCTTCGTTGACGGTAAGCCCCCTTGTCTCCAGCATCTGCGCCAGATCGCAACCGCTTGCCTTGAAGGCCTCTTCCGCTCCCTTCAGATACTTCTGGGCATTCTCGCGGTCCTGCGGCAGCGACAACATCCCGACCTGATTGCCACCGCGGTCCTTGGCAAGCTTGCAGACGAACTCGCCCTGCGCCTTGCCGGTCTCGTAGTTGTTAGCCGTTACCGATGACGTGTAGTCGGTCTGACCGGGCTGCGGACCGATGCCCGCGAAGGCGATCGGGATGCCCTGCGATTTCAAATATGCGAGAAGCGGTGGCGTGCTCGTGGAGCTCACCGGGCCGATCACGATGGCGTCCACCCCCTTGGTCACGGCAGTGCGGGCGTTATCCATCTGTTTGGCCGGCGAGTTTTCAGACGTGTACTCGACATAGTCCATGCCAAGTTCCTTCGCCTTTTCCTTCACGCCGTAGCCGACCCACTGCCAGTATGAGATGTCGAGCGATGGGGCAAGATACGCAACTGTTTTCTTGTCCTGCGCCTGCGCCGCTGCAGAAAGCAGGGCTGCGATTGCGACACCCGCAGCGATCCTGAGTCCCTGTTTAAGTCTTTTCATTTTCGTTCCTCCTCCACTTGTCCGGCGACATGCCGGGTTAAAATCAAACGGCGCCTCGCCGCGATTTGCTGAAGCGGTCGATGAGGACCGCAATAAGAATGGCAATGCCGGTGACCGACCCCTGCCAAAAGCTGTTGATGCCGATCAGGTTCACGCCGTTCTGGATGACGGTGATCATCAGAGCCCCCAGCACGGCGCCGACCGCGGTGCCCGTGCCGCCGAGCAGGCTTGCGCCGCCGATCACGACCGCCGCGATGGCCTGGAGCATCAGGCTTGATCCCGCGGTGGATTCTGCGTTGAGAATGTAGGAGATCGTCAGGAGGCCGGAGAACGATGCAAGCAGCGAGGACGTGACATAGGCCATGAATTTCGTGCGCTTGACCGGGATGCCAAGCAGATAGGCAGCCGTCGAACTGCTGCCGACGGCATAGAACCAGCGGCCAGCCACCATCTTCTTCAGGAAGAGCTCGATTGCGATCAGGAGGACCACGCAGAAGAGGATGTAATTCGGAACGCCGGGTATCAGGCTGCCGCTGTTGAGGAGCCAGAAGTCAGGATCGCCGATCGGCATCGAGCGCCCGTTCGTGACGATGAAAGCGAGCGAGCCGGCAACGGCAAAGGTGATGAGGGTTACGACGAACGGCGCCAGACCGGCGATCGTGACGAGGAAGCCGTTGATCGATCCGAAACCAAGTCCGACGCCGAGACCGATCAGGCTTGCCGAGATGCCGCCAAACCCGTTTGCCATCGCCTGGGCCGTCACCATGCCGGTCAAGGAGAAGACCGAGCCGACGGAGAGGTCGATACCGCCGGTGATGACGACAAGCAGAACGCCCAGCGACATAATGATAAGAGGCGCACCGGCCTGCGTGATATTGGCGAAATTGCCCCAGGTGAGCGCCTGCGGAACTTGCGAGCCGACCGCAAGCGCCAGCAGCACGATGGCGAGAGCGATCGCAATCTCTGTCCTGTAGGCGCTAAAGAGGCTTTCCCTCTGTCTGATTAGCGTTGCCGGCGCCTCAGTCGGCGCGATGTGTACCCGTGTCCCAGTCATGCGGCCATTCCAGTCAAACTGACAAGTTTCTCTTCACTGAAGTCATCGCGGTCCATCACGCCGGCACACCGTCCCTCGGTGTCGAAGGCGATGACGCGGTCGCAGACTTCCAGCAGTTCGGCATTTTCAGTGGACCACCAGACGATCACTGTGCCTGAAGCGGCCATCTGTCTGATGAGCTGGTAGATCTCTCGCTTGGTTCCGATATCGACGCCTCTGGTCGGCTCCTCGAGGACGAGCAGCCGGGAGGGCACGCCTAGCCAGCGGGCAAGCAGAAGCTTCTGCTGCGTGCCACCGCTCAGCGTGCTCGGCAGATCCCAGACGGAAGCGGCCTTCACCTTCAAGGCCTTCAGCAGATCGAGGCATTCGCCCCCTTCAGTGCCGCCGGCGAGGAGCGCGCCTCTGGTCACACGGCGGGACGCCATGACGTTATCGATGATCGGAAGACTGTGGAGGACGCCCTTGTGTGCCCGATCGCCAGTCACATATCCCGCCCCCAGGCGGGCGGCTTTGCGGGGCGATCGGAGCTGATCTGGCCATCCCGCACGCGCAACCGTCCATCGCTTCTTCCGGGCAGCGCCTGTCAGCCCTTCGATCAGTGCGGCCGGTCCAGCCGGTGCGCCGGCCACGCCGAGCACGGTGCCCGGCTGCAATTCCAGCCTGAAACCTGCCTCCTCGATGGCAATAGTGTCCGTCGCAGCGGGGGCGTCCGACCGGTAGTCGGGCCGCAGCGCCCGTTCCGGTGCATGAGAGGCTGCCACCTGCCCCATCTTTTCGATGATGCCGGCGTCCGTCAGCTCTTCCATCGGCTGGCGGTCGACCACTGTGCGGCCGTCGCGGATGATCGTGCAGACATTGGCGATCTGCCTGATCTCCTTCATTCGGTGCGAGACGAAGACAACCGACAGACCGGTATCCCGGGTCAGCCGCCTCAGCAACGCAAACAGCCTCTCCGTCTCAAGGGCGGTGAGATTGGCAGTCGGCTCGTCGAGGAGGATCAATTCCGCACCCGATGAAAGAGCCCTGGCAATTTCAACCATCTGACCTTCGTGGAGGCTGAGGCTCCCAACTAGCCTGTGCAAAGACCTGGCGGCAAAGTCTTGATCGATCATCCGCAGCGCGTCGTGGGCCTGTCCCGCTGCGGCCGTATGCCGAAACAAGCCCGCACCTCTCCTGTGATGCGGCAGGGCAATGTTTTCGGCGACGGTCAGATGCGGCAGAAGCGCAAGTTCCTGGTGCACGACCGCGACCTTCGCCCTGCCCTCGGCCTCGCTGCGTTCGCTGCCCTCGCTGTCGAAGAAGCGTATCTCTCCGTCGTTGCGCGAGGCCGCGCCCGTAATGATCTTGATCATCGTCGACTTGCCGGCGCCGTTACCGCCAAGCAGCGCGTGAACCTCCCCGCGAGCAACGGAGAAGTCGACGCCTTTGAGGACCGAGGTTGCACCGTAGGACTTTGTAAGTCCTCGGACGGTGATGACGTTCTTGGATGTTTCACTCATCGAACGCTCCTCAGTAGATCGTCAGCGCCGGCATGAAGCTGACCGCCAGGAGGAGGAGCATGGCCATGCCGAAATACGGCCAGAGTTCGTTGGTCGTCGTTCCCAGCGGCGCCTTTGCGATCGACGACGAGATGAACAGGGTCGTGCCGATCGGCGGCGTGTAGAGTCCGATCCCGAGGTTGATGACCATCATCAGGCCAAGCTGGACCCGGTCGAGACCGATGGAATCGGCCAGAGGAACGAAGATCGGCCCGAGCAGGAGGATCGCCGGCGGCATGTCGAGCGGCATGCCGACCACCAGCATGATCAGGTTCATCATGAGAATGATGACGATCGGGCTGGAGATGTGCGTCGAAACCCATTCGGCCATGTGCTGCGGGGCCTGATCGAATGTCAGCACCCAGCCGACCGCCGCGCTGCCCATGATCACGAGCATGACCACGCCCGTCGCGACACCCGCCTCCACCATGTTCTCGCAGAAGCGTTTCCAGGTCAGGTCACGGTAGAAGAGGACGCTGAGCAACAGCGAGTAGACGACCGACAGGACCGAGACCTCTGTCGGCGTCGCCAGGCCGGATCGCAAAAAGACGATGATCAGGATCGGCAGCAGAATTGCCGGGAAACTTTGCAGTGCCAGTCGCGCCAGCTCGCGCTTGCGGACCTTTACGGCTTCAGCGGCATACCCCCGCCTCACGGAGACATACCAGCAGACGAACACGAAGCTCGCCGCCATGATCAGCCCCGGAACAATGCCGGAGATGAACAGGTCGCCTACGCTGACGCCGCTGATCAGAGCGTAGAGGATCATCGGGATCGACGGCGGGATGAGGACGTCGATGACAGCGGAGGTCGCATTGTTGGCGGCGCAGAGCGCCGGCGGAAACCCGTGCTTCTTCTGCCAGGGGATGAGAACGGAGCCGAGCGCACTCGCATTCGCCACGGCCGAGCCGGATACGCCGCCAAAGACGACGGAGGATACGACGGTGGTCGACAGCGGTCCGCCCCGCCACCGTTGCATTGCGCGAGAGGCGAGCTCCAGGAGCTGACGCCCCAGTTCACCGCCAAGCATGAGGGTGCCCGCGAGCATGAAGAACGGAAGCGCCAGCATCGGGAAGGACTGAGTCTGATCGTAGACCTGCTGGGCGACCACGGAGAGCGGGACGTAACCGTTGAACAGGACTCCAAGCCCCGCTGCAATGATCAGCCCATAGCCGACCGGAACGGCGAGGACCATGAGGACGCAGAAGGAAACGATCATGACGAGTGTCATAGCGCGATCTCCTCGGGCTTGATCTCGAGGCGGTGATCCCAGCCCAGCCGGAGAACACGGGCGGTTGCAGCGATGGTGACGATGGACACGAGTACCGCGCCGATCGACAGCGAATAGTAGCCGATGCTGTTTGGAAGCTGCAGAACGGGGCTGCGTTCAGCGCCGGCGATCTCGGCCACCAAGGTCGCCTGATACGCCAGCACCACAAATGCAGCGACGCTGATCGCGTTCGCTACGATCAGGGCCGTCGTGCGAGCGCCCCCGTCAAGCTTTTCGTAGAGCCATTCGACGGCCATGTGCCCGCCCGCATGGGCTGCAATGATGATTCCAGCGATGATGAACCATGGGAACATCAGCATCGGCAGCTCCTGGGCGAACGACAGTCCCCCGCTCGCCGAAACGTATCGAGCCACGACATTGGCCGTGGTGACCACCGTCAGCGCGATGCCGCTGACGATGATGACCGACCTCGCTAAGGTGACGATGATGCCGGCGACCAGATCGACGGCTGAATAAAACCTGCTCATGAGGCCTCCGGGTCTTGGGTAGGAGCCTCAGCCCCTCGCAGCGGCTTCCACCTGGGTGACGAAATCGCCGAAAGGCTTCTTCTTCCAATTGGCCGCGACGGAAGCGGTCGCCGTGACGAAAGCGTCGTGATCGACTTCCGCGACCTCGACCGCGGAGTTCTTCTTGAAGTTCTCGAGCACCTCAGCGGCCTTCTCGCCCGAGAGCTTCCGCTGCAGAGCACCCGCCTCCTTTGCCGCGGCCTTGACCGCCTCTAAATCAGACCCCAAGCGGGCCTCAGCGATCTTCGACATCAGGAACGGCGTGGATTCCCATTTGTGGGCGGTCAGGCTGATGTATTTGTTGACCTCGTGAAGTTTCGAGCTTTCGATATTGGCGAGCGGATTCTCCTGCCCGTCGACAACGCCCTGCTGCAAAGCGATGTAGAGCTCGCCGAAGGCGATCTGTTCGGTGCCTGCTCCCAATGCCTGGAAGATGTCGATTGTCATCGGATCGGCCGGCGTCCTGATTTTTATGCCCGCTAGGTCGGCAGGCGAAGCCACCTTCCGCTTCGAGTTCGTCAGGTGCCGGATGCCGTTGTCCCACCAGTCGAGCGGTACGACTCCGACCGCTTCGAAGCGCCGGTTGAGCTCGGCGCCCACCGGACCGTTCAGGACGGCCACGGCCTTGTCCGTGTTTTCAAATAGAAACGGCAGGCCGAGCGCGCTGAGTTCTGGAACGATCGCCGAAGTTGCGCCCTGGCTGTTGGCGGTGAAATCCAGCGCGCCTGTCCTGAGACTGGTGAGCATCGCGGAGTCGCTGCCAAGCGTCTCCGCGCCTGCGACGTTGATCTGGATACGACCTTCGGTCTTCTGCTTGACGAGTTCCGCGAATTTAGCGGCAGCGACGGTTCTGGGATTGCCGGGCGCGGCGCCATGGCCAAGGGTCAAGGTCGTGGCGGCAGCGTTGGCGGATCGGCTTGAAAGCACGATTGCCGGGGCCGCGAGCGCAGCAGCAGCGGTCGCCAGGAAAAATCTTCTGTTCATCTGCAAGCTCATTTCATCCTCCATCACAAGCTTGTTTAAACGGCCGGCATCTCCTCAACCGGCCGACGTCGTCAGGTCGAGAGCCAGGTCTTGACCGCCTCCGTCACCTTCACGGTCGATAGCCCGTATTGGTCATGGAGCGTCGGTAAGGCGCCCGCCTCCAGGAACTGGTCGGGCAGGCCGATCTGACGGAAGCCCGGCGGTGCGACGCCGGCACGCAACAGCGTTCCGGCGACTGCCTCTCCAAGGCCGCCAATGACCGTGTGGTTCTCCGCCACGACCACCAGCCTTCCGCCCTTGCGGCACTCGGCGACGATCGTCGCCTCGTCGAGCGGCTTTATGGTCGGGACGTGCAGGACGGCAGCGTCGACGCCGTCGTATCGAAGCTGTGCGGCAGCTTCGAGCGCGCGCATCGTCATCAGGCCCGACGAGATGATGAGCGTGTCCTTGCCATCCCGAAGGAGCTTGGCCTTGCCGAGTTCGAACTTGTAGCCGTATTCGTCCAGGACCAGTGGAACGTTGCCGCGCAGCAGGCGCATGTAGACCGGCCCCTTATGAGCGGCGATCGCCGGAACCGCCTGCTCGATCTCGCTGGCGTCGCACGGATCGACGATCGTCAGGTTCGGCATGCCGCGGAACATTGCGAGATCCTCAGTCGCCTGGTGGCTCGGCCCATATCCCGTCGTCAGGCCCGGAAGGGCGCAGACGATCTTCACATCAAGCATCTCCTCGGCAATCGCCAGGCAAATGAAGTCGTAGGCCCGCCGGGACGCGAAGACGGCATATGTCGTCACCCAAGGCTGAAAGCCTTCGCGCGCCATGCCCGCCGCCGACATCATCAGCAGCTGTTCCGCCATGCCCATTTGGTAGAAGCGGTCGGGATGGGCAGCGCGGAACACATGAAGGTCGGTGTATTTCGCAAGGTCAGCGGACATGCCGACAACACGCTCGTCCTTCCGCGCCAGGGCGGCAAGCGCGTTGCCGAAGGGTGCCGGTCTCGTCGGCTGATCGGGACCGGCAATCGATGCGATCATCGCCGACGTCGTGAGCCGGGGCTTGTCGATGCCGCTTTCAAGATGCGCAGGCCGGGTGTACTTCGAACGCCTCATGCTTCCGCTCCCGCATCGATGATTCTGAGGGCCTCGGCCCATTCGTGGGGTTCCACGCGCAGGAAGTGGTTTCGATCGCGTGCCTCGAGGAAGGGCACTCCCTTCGCCATTTTCGTGTCGCAGATGATGATGCGAGGCTTCGCCTCGGCGTGATGACGAGCTGCGTCGAACGCCTGTACGAGCGCATCGAGATCGTTGCCGTCGACCCGCTGGACGAACCAGCCGAAGGCCTCGAATTTGGGGCCGAGCGGTTCGAAATTGAGCACGCCGATCGAGGGCCCGTCTGCCTGCATCTGATTGACGTCGACGATGCCGATCAGATTGTCGAGCTTATAGGAGCCGGCCGACATCGCGGCCTCCCAGGTGGAACCCTCATCAAGTTCGCCGTCGGAAAACAGATTATAAACAAAGGAAGAGGACTTCTTCCGCTTCAGCGCCAAGGCCATGCCGACCGCGATGCCTAGTCCGTGTCCGAGCGATCCGCCGGTGATTTCCATGCCGGGCGTGTAGGCGGCCATGCCGGACATCGGCAGCCGGCTGTCGTCCGTGCCGTAGGTCTCCAACTCGTCCTCGGGAATGATCTTGGCTTCGATCAGAGCAGCGTAAAGCGCGATCGCATAGTGGCCGATCGACAGCAGGAAACGGTCCCGCCCCTCCCATTCGGGATCGTCCGGCCGGTAGTTCGTGGCGTGGAAGTAGGATACGGCAAGGACGTCGGCGACGCCGAGCGCCTGGGCGATATAACCCTGCCCCTGCACTTCGCCCATACGCAGCGCGTGACGGCGGATGCGCCGGGCGCGCTCTGTCAGGCTGATATTGTGGCCAATCTGGCTCATGTCGGTGTCTCTCCGGATTGACCTCAGTGGATCAGCATGCCGCCGTTGACGTCGATGACCGCTCCGGTGACGTAGGCCGACAGATCCGAGGCGAGGAACAGGTAGATATTCGCGACGTCGGCGGCCTCTCCGAGCCGGCTCAGGGGGATGCCCTTGATTATGTCGGCGCGCATCTCATCGGTGAGCTTGCCACCGGTGATATCCGTCTGGATGAGGCCGGGCGTGACGGAGTTGACGCGAATGCCGGCCGGACCGAATTCTCGCGCCATCGCTTTGGCGAGGCCGAGCACGCCTGCCTTGGCCGCGGAGTAATGAGGTCCGCCGAAGATGCCGCCGCCACGCTGTGCCGAGACGGAGGACATGCAGGCGATCGATCCACCACCATTGTCGCGCATGTAGGGGATGAAGGCCTGGCTCAGGAAGAGCACACCGGTCATGTTGACCGCCACGATCCGCTGCCAGTCGGCTTCGGTGATATCGAGCGTGCCGACCGGCTGGGTGATGCCGGCATTGTTGACGAGCGCGTTTACCGAACCGAACGAGGCGATCACCTTGGATGCGGCATCGGCGCAGGATGACTTGTCGGCGACGTCGCAGCACAGGCCGACATGGTTGCCGGACTTGACGCTCGGCAGCGCCGCGGCGGCCTCCGCAGCGGCGTCGTCATCGATATCGAGGATGGCGACGCGAGCGCCATGCTCGGCGAAAAGCTGCGCCGTCGCACGGCCGATGCCGCGCCTGCTCGCCGCGCCCGAAATGACCGCGGTCTTCCCATTGAGTAACATGTAATCTCCTCCCGATGCGTCCCGAGCATCTGGCAAATCTTTGACAAGTCAGTGGGCTTGTGGGTTCGAAACTGATCGAGTTGACGCCGTTCGACAAACGCGAAGTTTACAACGGTGGGTGAATCTGGTTCACTAATCCGATGTTGCAGATGGCCTCCCTCTCCGCGGTCCGCGTCTTTGAAGCCGCAGCCAGGCTGGCGTCTTTTCGCGCTGCAGCCGAGGAGCTGCACCTGTCACCAAGCGCCGTAAGTCATGCCATTGCAAAGCTCGAGCGTGACCTTGGCATCTCCCTCTTCGAGCGCAGCACGCGAAAGGTCACCCTGACTCTGGCGGGGCAGACGCTTCTGTCCCATGCCTCCAATGCCTTTGAAGAGCTTCGTCGCGGTGTTGAGATGATTTCATCCAACAAGACCCACCTGCTGCGGGTTCACTGCGCTCCGAGTTACGCCGCTCAGGTGCTCTCGGCACGTCTTCCCGACTTCCTGGGCAAGAACGAGGGGGTTGAGGTCCGGGTGGCGGCAAGCACAAACTATGCGCGTTTCGTGGACGGCCTGTTTGATGTCGACATCATCTACGGCGAACCATCCAACAGAGAAGATTTGATCGTCGTGCCGCTTGGAGAAGAGATCATTTCTCCGCTGTGTGCTCCAAAAATGGCTGAACGACTGGAAACTCCGCGGGACCTGGCGCGTCTTCCCCTCATCCGCAGCGACCTGAAAAGGATTCAATGGATCGACTGGTTTGAACTCAACAATCTCGGACCTCCGCCCCTGCCCGCCATGAGCTTCGATAGAAGCTTTCTGGCAGTCGACGCCGCGGCGAACGGGCTGGGAGTGGCGTTGGAGTCCAACACTCTGGCAAGGCGCGAGCTGGACAGCGGGCGTCTGGTTCGCCCGTTCAGCAACAGCCGTGACAACCGCTACATCGGCCACTACCTCGCCTATCCGAAGGCCGGCAGCCAACGGAGGCTATCGAAGATTTTCGCAGACTGGCTTACGTCGCAGGTTTTTTGACAATATGTTTGTCCTCCCGACAAAGCGGGGCATTGGAACCGTCTTAACTCATCAACACCGCGTCGTATATGAAAACGGAGCTGTTTACTGCGTCATTCTGGATGACAGCTCAATGCGGGCCGAACCTACAGGCCTCGTCTACACCAAGCGGTCATGATGTCCGATTTGAACCGAGGCTACCTGGGCTATAGCCATCGTCATATCCACCAGTCACCGCCGCAAGCATCCCCGGGAGCTCTTCGGCCAGGAAGTCGAGGAAAGCCCTCACCGCTGGCACGAGGCCCCTACGGGACGGAAACACGGCATGAAGACCGTGCGCGTGCAATCGAAAATGCGGCAAGACCTTCACCAGGCGGCCGTCGCGAATGGCGTCTCCGCAAATATTGACCGGCAGACGTGCGACACCAATTCCGGCTAACGCAGCCTGACACAGCACATAGACATCGTCAGTCATGAGCGTCGGCAGATATTCGATGTCGATGGAAACACCATCCGGCTTCAGCAAACTCCAGAAGTTCCTCTCGCCTCTCACGCCGGCAGGCCCGACGCCTGGCTTCCGCTGCAAAGAATCCGCGCTGCCGAAAGGACCGTGGGTGGCTATGAATTCCGGGCTTGCCACAAGCATCTGCTCGCTCGTTCCCAAATTGCGAACGACAAGATTGGAATCGTCAAGACTCGATCTGATCCTGAGGGCGACGTCATAGCCTTCTGCGATTACATCCACGCGCCGATTCGTCAGATCGAGTTCAAACTGGACTGCGGGATTTGCCTTCAGGAATTTGCCCAACACCGGTGCGAGGTAGAGGTGCGCGACACCAATCGGACAACCGACCTTCAGCCGACCTGTGGGATGTTCTCCTGCTGAGGCTGCGACTTCGAGTGCCGCCTGGGCGCTTTCCGCCATGGACTCGCAGTGCGGCAGGAGCGCTTGCCCGACTTCCGTCACGTGGAGAGCCCGCGTCGAGCGCTGCAGAAGCCGCACGCCCAGTCGTCGCTCCAGGCCGGCGATACGGCGACTTACCTTGGATTTCGGCAGTCCGTGTGCCAATGCCGCAGCGGAGAAGCTACCATGGTGCACGACAGCGGCAAACAGCATCAGGTCATTCAAGTCTTCCAAACGCTGCCACCCCGTATGATCGCATTGTTGCTTCAATAGAACAATCAGTCCCGATTCATACCCCTAATGCGACATTTGCCAACCCGCTATCTTGCAATCGAACTCACATCGGCAAGACGCCGACCGCAAATCCGCCGGAGACACGACGACATGTCCGTCCTGAATAGAAGAAGCTTGATCGCGATGTCAGCGGCCGGCGCTCTTGCGGGAATCATGCGGCAGCGGGCATCCGCGCAGACAGGAACAAACGAAATGGCTGAACAGAAAACAAAAAACGTAGTGCTGGTGCATGGCGCATTTACAGACGGCAATTGCTGGAGCGAAGTCTTCCTCCGGCTTGCCTCAAAGGGATACACCGTCACGGCCGCACAAATCCCCCTGACATCGCTCGCCGATGACATCGCCTACATCAAAAATGTCCTGAGCCGCCAGTCCGGCCCTGTCGTACTGGTGGGGCATAGCTGGGGCGGCATGGTCATCACTGAGGCCGGGCTTTCGCCGAACGTCACGTCTCTCGTCTATGTGTCGGCGCTGGTGCCTGATGAGAATGAGTCGGCCATTGACCTTCAAAATCATGGTTCGCCTTCTTCCGGCATGGAAGGAGCGCGCCCCGACTGCCGCAATTCGCTCTGGTTCGACCCGGCTTACTATGGGCCCGCGCTCGCAGGCGATCTTCCGCCCGAGAGGATCCAGCTTCTTGCCGCCACACAGAAGCCTATCGCCGCAACCTCGTTCGGTGAAAAGGTAGTCGGCACCGCTTGGAAGAAAAAGCCGTCTTGGTATCTTCTGTCCAGGAGCGACCGAGCGCTTGCGCCCGAACTCCAGAGCTGGATGGCTCACCGCAGTCAGGCTGCCATAACGGAGGTCTTCTCGAGCCACATGTCCCTGATATCCCATGCAGATGTCGTCACCGCACTGATCGAAGACGCCGCACAAGCCTGAGCTGCGGGCGCGTCGACCAGGCGACCCGCCCCTTATCCCCGAGTGACCGCGGCCATGCTCGCCATGCCGGCGATCATCCGCGTCCGTTGTCCATCGACTGAACGCGCCGTGAGAGGCGCATGAAAGGAATTCTCATGAAGATACTGCAAATCAATTCCAGCGCGCGAATTGACGGCTCCGCCTCCTCCGCTCTTGCCGACGCCATCGCCCGCCATCTGAGAAGGATTGATCCGGACGCTGTCGTCCAGATTAAGAACCTGGCCGTCGATCCGATCCAGCCGCTCGATGAACTGGCGGTCGCGGCACGGATGCTCCCTCCCGACGCGCGAACGCCAGATCAGACCGCCCGAGCGCTCGAAGACGAACGTCACGTCGTTGAACTCCTGGCGGCGGATATCATCGTCATCGGTGCGCCGATGTACAACTTCAACATTCCATCCCAGTTGAAGAACTGGATCGATGCCGTCGCCAAGCCGGGTGCGACATTCAGTTATACGGAGACCGGACCGATCGGCTTGGTGAAGGGCAAGAGGGCGATCATCGCCCTGACGCGGGGCGGCTTCTACAGGGAAACGCCCGCCGACACGCCGGCGCAGTATCTTAGATACATGCTGGGCTTTCTCGGCATCACGGACGTCCAGCTCATCTATGCTGAAGGGATGGCGGGCGGCCCGGAAATGACCGCCAAAGCATTCCGCGACGCCGACGAGCAGATCCTGAACCTCGTGGCATAGTTCTTCCACTCCTTTAAGGAAATCCATCAATGCTTTATGTCGTTACTCTCACCTACATCCGCCCCATGGATGATATAAAAGCCCATCTCGACACCCATCGCGAATGGCTCGCCGAACATTTGAAGGCGGGAGCAATTATCGCCGCTGGCCCTATGGAACCGGCTGTTGGCGGAATCGTCCTTGCCCATTGCGCCAGCCGGGAAGAACTCGACGCAATGCTGAAAACCGACTCCTTCCACAGGCAGAATCTGGTCGAATATGACATACGCTGCTTCAAACCCGCCCTTGGCGCGGAAGCCTTTGCGGAAGCTTTGACTCTGAAACCAAACCTGATCTGAGCGACCACGATGCTACTCTGACAACGCTGCTGAGGCCGGAGACTTTATCGAACGCAGTGCAGACAGAATACTTTCTGCATCCGCTTCGTCAGCGCTCCACATCGAGAGGTGACCGAGGCGGTCCGCAATGACGCCTCGCAACAGGCGAACACATTTTGCTATTTTACATTTGGCTCGATGGTAGGCGAAAGAGAGGCCCGCAAGCGGAAGGATCGGTCCCGGAACCCGTGCCCCTGACGCTTGTGCAACCGCTGCGCCTACGCCGTGTTGCTGCGGAAACCCCTGTCGTTTTGAATCGGAAAGGAAATGACTTGCATATTGCACACGTTGCGATTTGGACTCCCGACCTCGACCGACAGGTTGCATTCTGGCAGACTTATTTCGATGCCGAGATTGGGGAGCCCTATCATAGCAAGCGCCGAGAAGGTTTCGTTTCGCGCTTCATCAAGCTTGCCGACACAGGTGCCGAAATCGAGCTCATGACCGGACCGTGGATTGGTCCCAGTGAAGATCGGGAAGCAAGCGGATGGGATCATATTGCCATATCTCTCGGGAGTCAGAGGGCGGTCGACGAAATGGCCGCCAGATGCAAGGACGACGGGATCCTAGTTTCGGGTCCACGAATGACGGGCGACGGCTATTACGAGGCCGTCATCGCGACGCCTGACGGCTCGCGCGTCGAGATAACCTCCTAATCGCAAAGTCCGGACAACGAGTGCCGGACTTCATCATCAATCCGTGAGACATGGCGGTGGATACTGCCGTCCCTGATCAGTTGCAACGACGGGGCCGTGAAGGGGCATCGCCGCTGGCAATATTGTCGTATTCCGTGCATGCGTCAGGCTTGTTCGAAGCGGCAACAGCCAGACACGGCTGGGTTCTGCGGCAGCGCAACTGAGATCGCGAGCTCTCTGCAACCCTTTCATCGTCTCCTTTCTCGTGTGAAAACACGCAACTTCCTGTCCATTCCACCGGCTTGAACGTCAAAGAACTGGTCCCACGGGCGTTCGCACTTTGATGATAAGTGACGCACTGTGACGCGCCCGCCTTAAAGGCGAGTTGACACACCACGCCTGCTTCTGGATTATTTCACTGTACGAGAGTTACTTTCACTCAGTGAAATAGGAAAGAGACCATGACAAAACAAACGCTGTCCAAGGAAGAGATAAGCGGCGTCATCCCGCCACTCGTTTCCACATTTGCGGCGGACGGCAGCCTGGATTTCGAGCTGTTCCGAAATGAACTGCGCTTCATGGAATCCGTCGGTGTGAGGCTGGCTGTCGTTGGAGGCAGTACGGGCTCGGGAGACGAGTTGAGCGCCGAGGAGCTGGGCCAGCTTGTCAATGAGGCCGTGCAGAACAGCCACATTCGCATTATCGCCGGCGTCATCACGACCACGACGAAGGACGCTATCCTAAGGGGCCAAAAAGCAAAAGAGGCTGGCGCAAGCGCGTTGATGGTCGGGCCGCCGATCTATACGACGCCGTCGCAGGAGGGCCTCGAGGCGTTCGTCCGAGACATCCATGACGCGACGCAAATGCCGATCATTTTCTATAACCACTTTTTCAGCCCTCCGTCGGTAATGCAGCGCATCGCCAAGCTAACCGGTGTCATTTGCGTAAAAGAGGTTGCCCTTGAACCGGTCGCGGAGCTTGTCCAGACCGTTGGAGATCGCGTCGCAATTGCTGCCGGCGCGGATAGCGTGAACATCGCAAGTTTTTTGTTGGGCGCAGACGCCTCGATCTCCGGCGTGAACACTGTCATTCCGAAAGAATACGGCGAAATTTACCGGGCGCACCTGGAAGGCGATTACAGGCGGGGACGTGAATTAACGGAAAGAATCGCGCCTCTTGCCCGAGAGATGATCAAGCCAGCCAACTTTCCCGCACGCGTCAAGTTCGCCATCAATCTGCTTGGCCGCAAGGTAGGCGAGCCCAGGAAGCCCAGCGGCGATCTGGCCATGGAAGATCAAGACAATATTCGCGCTGCACTGCGCCACGCCGGACTTATCGCCTAGGCCAGGACGTGCCGAAGGATGTCGGATCACCATGAGTGTTCCGACATCTCATCCTCTCGCCGTTACAACACAAAAAAGGGAGCAGCTGTTATGAAAGAGACGAGCATCAACATCTTCACATCGACCACCATGCCGCGCCGCAATTTCCTCAAAGCGGGTCTGGCAGTCGGGTCATGCATCGCACTAGCCCCGGCGATCGCGGATCGAGCTCATGCCGGTGAACCGTCCCGCGGCGGCACTCTGCGTGTTGGTCTCGGCGCAGCAGGCGCTAAGTCGTCGCTCAACCCGTTTATCTCGACGGGAGACATGGACTTCGCCGTCGCTCAATCGATCTACGACCGATTAACTGATTTCGACGGCAACGGACACATTTACAACAGCCTGGCGGAGGACTTCAGCCACAACAAGGAAGGGAACGTCTGGAAAATTCGAATTCGCAGCGGGGTTGTGTGGCACGATGGAACGCCGTTTTCAGCCAAAGATGTTGTGTACTCGCTGCAGTACATGCTCACGCCGGAAAACAAGGCCGACGGCTTCACCAACCTGTCGGGCTTGATGAAGCCCTCCGATATTCGAGCACTCGACGACAGCACCGTCGAAGTCTCGCTCGCTAAACCTTACGCACTTCTGCCCCAGGCTCTTGGGAGCAAAGTGATGTTTCTTGTGAAAGATGGCACCAAGGACTTTACTCAGCCGGTCGGCACCGGACCCTTCAGATTCGTCGAATGGAGCCAGGGCCAACGGGTGACGCTGAAGCGGAACGATGCCTTCCGCAAACCGGGAATGCCGTATCTCGACGGTGTCGAATTCATTGCTATCAATGATCCGACGGCGCGGATGAACGCGCTAATTGCTGACCAGGTCGATGTTGTCGCACAACTCGATGGCAACCTTGCGCGTATCGTCGAGGCGAACCCTGCGATGGCTTTGTTGCGCTCAACGAGCGCAGCTACGACAGACCAGTTCATGATGGTCGGCCAGAAGCCGTTCACCGATGTCCGCGTACGTCAAGCGATGCGGCTTCTTGTCGACCGCGAACAGTTGGTGGCTAACGCCCTGGCCGGCTACGGCATGATCGGCAACGATCTTCATTGCATAACCGACCCCGACTACGCGTCCGCGCTGCCGCAAAGGCAGCACGATCCGGATCACGCCCGATCGCTCCTGAAACAGGCAGGATACGACAACGATCTATCATTTGAGCTGTACACCTCGGACGCCGCGCCGGGAATGTTGGCATCCGCGACCCTCATTGCAAACCAAGCGAAGCAGGCAGGGGTGAAAATCGATCTAACCGTCGTTCCACCTGACAGTTATTACTCCGGCCCGAAATTCAAGAAGACGGCTATGGCCAGTTCAGATTGGGGACAACACACAATCGAATCCGTTTTTGGACAGGCCTATGCCCGCGGGGCATATTGGAACGAACCGGATTGGACGAACGACGCCTTCGACAAGTGGGTTTCCATGGCTCGCACGACGTTCGATCCGTCTCGACGGAAGGACTATCTCTTTGAAGCGCAAAAGATCATCTGGGAAGACGGCGGCTATATAATCTGGGGCTTTAGAGACCTCTTGGATGCGGCAAATGTTCGTGTGAAAGGGCTTTCTCCTTCCAGTCAACGCAATCTCGGCTACTACCGGTTCGAAGGCATTTCGCTCGAAGCCTAAAATCCACCCGAACCTAGCGATTGCCCCGCCTCCCCGAGGTGGGGCAACATCAAGAAGGGAGCCATGGATGGTTACTGCCCGTCTTTCAAAGTTGGTGATGGCAAGACTAGCGCTGTCTGTTTTCACGTTGATAGCCGTCTCGGCTGTCGTCTTCACCGCGACACTTTTTCTTCCGGGAGATCCTGCAAGGGCCGCACTCGGCCCCAAAGCTGATCCTGCCGCCGTGGAAGCCTTGCGCACCGAGTTCGGCTTGGACCGACCGGCAATCTCTCAATATCTCTCATGGGCTTCCGGCGTAGCGTCGGGGGATTTCGGCAGATCAATTCCATCGGGTCGTCCAGTTTGGGAGATGATCCGGCCGAAGGCGATCAATACCGTCATCCTCACTGTCTCTTCGCTTCTGGCGCTGATTCCGCTCTCGTTTTTGCTCGGGACCGCCGCTGCGGTATGGAAGGACAGATTGCCCGACCACATCATCACGGTCCCGACAATCGTACTTGTCGCACTCCCGGAATTTGTCGTCGGCACGGTCCTGATCGTTGTCTTCGCCGTCGGTCTCAATTTCCTTCCGCCGGTATCACTGATCCAAGGCAACAGAACGCTGCTCTCGCAGTCGACCCTCTTCATTTTGCCTGTCATTACACTCCTTTGCACCACACTGGCCCAGGTCGTTCGCATGGTGCGGGCTGTGGCCATCGAGGTCCTTTCGGCGGAGTACGTGTACATGGCTCGCCTTAGGGGCCTCAGCCCGGCTCGTGTGCTGATACGCCATGTCTTTCCGAATGTCGTAACGCCGTCGATCCAGACCATCGCACTGAACGCCGCCTGGCTCGCAGGTGGGGTCGTCGTTACCGAGGCCGTGTTCCAACTGCCTGGTATCGGCAGCGCATTTGCAGACGCGGTTATCAACCGCGATATGCCCACGGTCTTGGCCATAACTCTTTTGATTACAGGAACTTATGTGCTGATCAATCTGGTGTCCGAGGTTCTCATCATGCTTCTCAATCCTCGACTGCGAGCCCAAAACGCTTCGCTTTGATACGTGAGGAGGAACAAATGCTTCGAACTATGCTGATTATGTTTTCTAACCGCGCATCATGGATCGCGTTGCTTCTCACGATCATAATCGTCGGTGTCGCAACGATCGGACCATGGCTCACCCCTTACGCGTACGACGAAATCGTCGGCCCCCCTTTTTCGCAATTATCGCGTGATCACATCCTGGGAACGGATTTTCTAGGGCGAGACGCTTTCAGCCGTTTTCTCTCCGGAGGTCAAACGGTTTTGATGATAGCGGTTCTGGCAACGACCTTGGCTTTTCTGATCGCAGTACCCATCGGCATATTGTCAGGTCTTCGTCGAGGCTCGTTCGACCATACTCTCGTCGCGCTCTCCGACATTGTTTATGCCTTACCTCCTGCGATCTTCCTGCTTGTGCTGCTTGCGGCAACCGGCCCAAGCCTTACCACTGTGATATTTGGCATCGTCTTCATCCACGTCCCACGTGTTCTAAGAATTGTTCGATTGATCACGATCGACATATCTCGAAACGAGTACGTTGAAGCCGCATTCGTCAGAGGTGAACGCTGGCTGGCGGTGTGTCTCAAGGATATCCTTCCAAATATTCTCCCTCCGGTGTTGGCGGATTACGGCGTTCGGCTCTGCGGATCGATCATCCTTTACGCCTCGCTCAGTTATCTTGGCCTGGGGCTGCCACCTCCTGCAGCGGATTGGGGAATGATGATCAGTGAGAACCGCTTGGGCATCACCATCTCTCCCTGGCTTGCCATAGCGCCCGCGGCAGCGATAGCGATCTTCTCGGTGGCCGTGAACGTCCTGACCGACAACTTCGCCCGTTCCATCGGCCATTCGAAGAGGCAGGAAAATGCTTAATCCCCCGTTGCTTGTTCAGAACTTGTCGATGCGCGACACCGAGGGCCGCATCATCGTAGACGACGCCTCGATTACCGTCGGCGAGGGCGAAGTGCTCGCCATTATCGGGGAATCAGGATCTGGCAAAACATCGTTAGCTCTTGGCCTGCTTGGTTTTGCGCGCCCCGGTATGGTGTTTGGTGGTGGCAAGGTAATCATCGATAACAAGGACATTTTGGCAATCCCAGATCGCGAGCTGCGCGACTATCGCGGAAGCAAGGTTTCACTGGTCCCGCAAAACCCGACAACGAGCTTTAGTCCGCGCATGCGGGTCGGCGATCAAATCGCCGAACTGTTGCATGTTCACGGTTATCCGGCGTCGAAGATCGCCGAAATGAGGCGGGATATGCTCAAGGACGTAGGCTTGCCGACCGATGCCGGCTTCCTGCGCCGTTACCCGTTTGAACTTAGCGGCGGTCAACTGCAGAGGGTCGCGATTGGAATGGCCTTCATCACTCGTCCTCGCGTGATCGTCATGGACGAACCAACGACCGGGCTAGACGTCTCCACACAGCAAACCATCTTGAATTTGATACGCGAACTAGTCCAGACGTCGAGGGCGAGTTTTGTCTATGTCACGCATGACTTGGCGGTCGTGCATAATATTGCGGACACGGTCGCCGTTATGCTCGGCGGCAAGATTATTGAAAGTGGCACAAAGGAACAGATTTTCACCAGTCCAGCAACCGAGTACACTCGCATGCTCCTTAGCACGGTCCCGCAGTTGCCCCAACGCTGCAAGGCTGAGGAAGAACCCGGGGCGCCGGACGGAGCGTTGCCAGCTTTGCTTCAGGTAGAGGACTTGAACGTTTCTTACGGCCCGATGCGGGTTGTTCATGGAATCTCGTTTTCAATTGGCCACGGCGAATGCCTGGCTCTCGTCGGCGGCAGCGGCAGCGGAAAAACAACTACCGGACGGTGCATTGCCGGTCTCCATGCGAGCGGTCAGGGTCGAATCACTTTCCAAGATGCGGCTCTCAATTTCGGCTATGCGAACCGTTCGCGGGCACAATTGTCAGCCCTTCAGATTGTTTTTCAAAACCCTGATCGTTCCCTTAACCCGCGCGAATCCATCCATGATGCGGTCGGCCGCGCGGCGATGCTCACGGGTGCGAATAGAAGCTCAATCGGGCCCAAAGTGACGCAATTGCTCGAAAGGGTCCGCCTGCCCAAACGGGTTTCCAACTTGTATCCAGCCGACCTTTCCGGCGGGGAGAGGCAACGTGTCGCAATCGCCCGGGCTCTTGCAATGGACCCCGGTTTGTTGATCTGCGACGAGATCACATCGGCACTCGACGTCTCCGTACAAGCCGCCGTTATTGATCTATTGATGGAGCTGAAGCGCGATGGGCTATCGATGCTATTCATAACGCACAACCTCCCACTCGTCTCCGAGATTGCCGAATCCATCATCATATTGAAGAATGGTGAGGTGGTGGAACGCGGATCCGCCGCTGGGGTTCTGCGTGCTCCCCGGCACGAATATACCAAGCTGCTCTTGGATGCGGCTCCGAGAGTTCAATCTACGCGCCTCGCGCCTCGCGTGGTTCAGTTTCCAAGTTAGCAAGGATAGGCGGATGGAATCAGAAAGCGGAAAGTCCAGCAAGTTTGATGCAGTCGACCGAGCGGTGGCAATCCTCTCGGCGCTTGGCTCCGCCAGCGGTCCAAGTTCTTTGTCGCAGATCGCTCGTGAGGTAGGATTGGGGCAACCGACGACGTCTCGCTATCTATCCAGCTTAGTAGGCCACGGGTACGTCGAACGAGACGGGAGTGGCCGGTATGTCCTCGGCATTGGGGTTTATCTCCTGGGCCAAAAAGCTCTCCAACATCGAGACGTACGACACCTGGCACGGCCGCAGCTTGAAGCGCTTCACCGTCGCTATAATGAAACGGTCAGCCTTGCGCTTTGGATTCATAAGGAGCTGGTGGTCATTGATTGTATCGAGGCCACTCAGGCACTTAAGCAGGGAGCAACAGTGGGGTTGCCAAACCCATGGCACGCAAGTTCGCTTGGCAAATCGATTCTGGCCTGGTTGGACGAGGAGACACTCAACATTCTGTTGCCTCCGTCGGCGCTGGATACGTTTACCAGAAACACGTTGTCGACAAGAGCCTCGCTTGAGGCGCAGTTCCAAACTATCCGCGCGCTCGGCTTTGCGGTCGATGACGAGGAATCGTCGCTCGGCGGGCGATGCATTGGTGCCCCCGTATTTGACGCGACGGGGCGTCCAAAAGGAGCAATCAGCATGAGCGGCCCCGTCAGCCGCCTTGTCTCCGAAGAAATTCCATCGATCGGTCTTGTTGTCTCCGAAGCCGCAAAAGAAATTTCTCGTGCGTTGGGATACCAAGAATCGCCGAAACCCAGGATCCGAACGGCATGAAAATAGGTCTGGTCGGTACCGCTCACTGGGCATCGGAAATTCATGCTCCGGGGCTTGCCCGGGACCCAGGCGTAACATTCGTTGGCGTCTGGGGACGAGATCCCATCAAGACAACGGAGCTGGCCGCAGAACACAAGGTTGCGGCCTATGATGATTTTGACCGGTTTTTGTCCGATGTAGACGCTGTAGCCTTCGCCGTCGCGCCTGGAGCCCAAGCCAAATTGGCGAAAACGGCCGCGGAACACGGAAAGCATGTGCTTCTTGAGAAGCCGATCGCACTCACGGTGGACGACGGCCTCGCCATAAGTGAGGCTATACGCAAGAGTGGCGTACGCTCAGTTCTTTTCCTAACGCGCCTATTTCACCCCGAACTTCGATCGCAACTTGCGCAGGCTGCTAAAGCGCCCGGGTTGAGGCATGGACGAGTGCGGATCGTGGCGAATTCCATGAGAGTTCCGTCGCCATACATCAATTCAACTTGGCGACAGAGTCCGCGCGCTGCGCTTTATGATCTCGGTCCACACGCACTTTCCGTCTTGCAGTATGTTCTTGGGAGCATTGCTAAGATTTCCGCCGACCTCGATCCCAAAGGTCATATTCTGCTCTCCGCCCGTCATGAAAGCGGTGCCACCTCGGATGCCGAGTTGGCCTTAAGCGCCCTCGATGAGGACCTCGCAAGCGAAACCACCTTCGCTTGGAGTGGAGGCAAGGTCGAGCTGCCGCACATTGACATGGTAAATGGCGGTGCTGCAGAGGCCTACCGCGAGGCAATACGTCAGCTGATTGGCGAAAACGGCACGGAACCCTATTGCGACGTGTCGGACGGTTTGCGCCTTCTCAGGCTCGTTGCGGAATGCGATGGGCAACTCCGTATCTCGAAATAGCGTCGCATCAGCCTCCGACAACAACATGCTGAGTGGCACTGCAAGCGCCAGATGAGATCCAATTTCCCTCGGGCCTGGCTTAATTGATTGCGGCGGATCACTGCCGATCGAAGCAATGTGACGCGAACTCTGCGCACATTCGACACCACAAATTGCAGGTTGCGAAGTGCGCAAACATGGCTGCGGATGTAATCCTCGTGATTGCTGTGTCTATCGATACGTGCCAGCAAAACCTGCGCACCAGAGACTGACTGAATTCCTGCGAACATTCAATAATGCGAGCCAAAATGACGACTGTGAGTGCTTCCTTGGACAGTGACGGTGCGGCGAACCAGTCTTTGTTCGCGGCACCACCTAGCAAGCCTGAGTACACAGCGCTTCCCAACCTGCTTGACACCATTCAACGACAGCATGCCGCATTTTTTTGGGATGCCGATATGGCGACAGGCCTTCCCTATGACAGGCGAGGAACCAACGGCGAGGTGATATCGGATCTGGTTTCGCTCGGAGGCGTTGGCTTCGGGATAATGGCGATAATCGTGATGGCTCATCGCGAATGGTTGGCGCGGGAGCGTGCCGCCTTGCGTGTTTCGACAATCATCGAGGCTTTGCGGAAGATAACAAGATATCGCGGGGGTTTCCCGCACTTTGTGAAAGCCAGCGATCTCAACTCAGTCCCCCTGGTGCCTATGGACGACGGTGCGGACCTAGTCGAAACAGCTTTACTCGTGCAGGGACTTATATGCGCTCGCGAATATTTTGATGAGAAAACGCGAGTCGAAGACAACATCCGACAACAAGTTGATGAAATTGTCACGGCGATCGAATGGAGCGGCTTCGTACATCCGGGAGCCCGGCCATCGTTGTTTTGGCACTGGAGTCCAAAACACCAATGGTCCCTGAATGTGCCTATTACTGGGTGGAATGAGGGGCTCGTTGCCTATGTACTCGCGGCGGGTTCGCGAGACCACTTTATTGACCCGCAGGTCTTCCAACTCGGATGGAGAAACGAGGGAAAGTACCGAAACGGTAACAGCTATTATGGCCATAGCCTTCCCGCCGGCTCGCCATACGGCGGTCCTCTCTTTCTCTCTCAGTACTCGTTCTGCGGCTTAGATCCGCGGGGTCTTTTCGATGACCACATCGACTATTGGGACCAAGTCGTCGCTCATTGCAGAATTAACTATGAGCATTGCAGACGAAACCCGAAGGGACACATTGGTTATGGGGCATATGGTTGGGGCCTGACGGCATCAGATGGTCCCAAAGGCTACCTCGTGAGTTGCCCCCAAAATGATGTCGGCGTTATTGCCCCGACAGCCGCGCTATCGAGCTTCCCGTTCCTGCCCGACCAAGCAGAAGCTGCGGCACGGGCATTTTTCTCTTATGGAAACGGACGCTTGTGGGGAGCGTTCGGCTTTGCTGATGCCTTCGCTCCCGCTCAAAATTGGGTCTCCAATTGCAATCTGGCGATCAACCAGGGGCCGATCGTTGCAATGATCGAGAACTATCGCACAGGTTTGCTGTGGCGCTTGTTTATGAAAGCTCCGGAAGTTGTAACAGGATTATCCCGTTTGGGGATTGGGAGGCGGCAACACCACCGAACGGATTCCGCAGTTCTGCTGGCTAACGACAGCTGCATATATGCGAGGAGAAAAGTTCAAAGCGCAGGTGCGCCGGAGAGAGAAGGTTGTGAGCAATAAGCTTGTTTGGCCAGCCCCCACCTCGGATGTGCCCGATCGCGGCGAGGAATCCGCCTTTCAGAAAGGCTCCGCCTATGTCGATGGAAAAATTATACCAATCGAAGAGGCGAAGGTGCCACTTTTAGACTGGGGCTTTCTGCGTTCGGACGCGTGTCAGGACACAGTGTCGGTGTGGGATGGCAGCTTTTTCCGTTTGACTGACCACCTGGATCGATTTGAGCGATCTGTCCAGCGCCTTCGGATGGATACAACTCCTGTTACAAGAAGCGATATCCACCGGATAGTCCACAAACTCGTTGCCGTGTGCGGTTTCCGTGATGCTTACGTTCAAATCATCATGACCCGCGGGCGGCCCCCGATCGGTAGTCGCGATCTTCGTTTATGCTCGAACAGCTTCCAGGCATTCTGCGTGCCGTACATGTGGATCGCGAACCCCGAAAAGCAGGAAATTGGCATGGCAGTGCACGTCAGCCGGCGCGTCCGAATTCCACCTCAGTCCGTCGATCCGTTGGTGAAGCATTACCATTGGCTCGACTTTGAGATGGGCTTGTTCGAAGCTTACGAGAACGGTGCCGATACGGTGGTTCTCACTGATCTCGATGGCAATATCACAGAGGGGCCCGGCTTCAACGTTTTCGCGGTGATCGACGGAGTTCTGAGGACCCCTTCTTTCGGCATGCTGGATGGAATGACCAGGAGGACAGTTATGGAACTGTGCAACGAGCTGAATCTCGATGTCACGCAAGAGACCATTTCTTTGGAGCGGCTTCTAATCGCCTCGGAAATCTTCCTTACGACGACCGCAGGCGGGATTATCCCGGTCTCTTCGGTGAACGGAACAGGAATCGGTTTCGGCTCAGTGGGTGAACAAACTCGCCGCATTCACCGGTCATACTGGGATAAGCGAAGCAGCGGATGGTATGGCGAGCCTGTCGCCTACGCCCAAAAAGCTCTCTTGGAGCCCTAGTCACCTGAAGAAATGGGTGGGTTACAGTGGCAGCCTGGCAGATGAAGCCGGCAGGCCGGTTACTGGTTGCCGCCAATGTTGTCGACCGGTTGATTTCTCTAGTGCTCATCATCTGCGGTCACTGCACCTTTCTCTTGAACGGAACGCGAAAATTGGAAGCCCTCGACAAACAATCCAGACTCAGGCAGTTCGTTTCGTCTCCCCTCTATCTGGGCGCAGCAATCGCCATGTTCCTGTCTGGCATCGGGATGTCGGCCGCAGCCCCGCAAATTGTTTTGTTCCTCGTGAGAGAACTTAATGCGCCGATTGCCGCTGCAGGCCTCTTCTACTTGACCAACTTGGCAGCACCTATTGCCGGTTATGCGATCGGAAGCTTCTCCGATCGAACAGGTGACCGGCTTGGGCTTTTTCGCATATGCGCCCTTTTAGGTTCCATCGGCTGGGCCGGGATCGCGCTCTCGATCAGCAGTTGGATGCCCTTTGTGATCAATGCTGCCGTGCTTGCATTTTCAGGAGCAGCCGCCTCGCAGCTTTTTGCTGCGATTCATGACGACATCCAAGCCAGGGAGACGGCGGCGAGTGACGACATTGTTTCCATCGTGCGTATGGCGCTCACTGCCGGCTGGGTTGTCGGTCCCGTGGTGGGGACGTGGATAACCGCGCAGTTCGGAATTCGCGCCATGCTATGGTTTACCGCCTTGTGCTTTCTCCTTCAGATTGCCCCTTTAGGCACACTCGCCACCCCGTCGCTGGAAAAATGGTTTGGACCAACGGCAAGGCCACTTCGCCAGCGAAATCTAAAGGAGATGCTCCCTCTCCTGGGTTTCACTGGTCTCTTCGTCCTCGTCTACGCGGGAGAGTCGATCAAATATGGCTTCCTTCTGTTGTATATGGACGAGGGCCTTGGTCTTGATGCTGCTACACGCGGGGCTGTCATCGGAATTCAGCCTCTTGTAGAGCTGTTGATTATGCCATTTGCCGTCCTCCTCGCACGTAAAATAGGTATGCTTTGGCTAATGTGTGGCGCTGCGATCCTTGGAGTTCTCGCCAACATCTGTTTTGCGGCTTGGAGCAGCGCCATGGGTATGTTCGCCGGGCAAATCCTCATGGGCGGCGTGTGGGGCGTATTTGCTGCATTGGGAATTATTGCCGCGCAACGATTGCTTCCAACGGCTGTGGCAACGGCGTCAGCCATCTTCATGAGTTCTACCGCGCTCAGCAGCGCGCTTGGCGGAGCCGCAGGCGGATTGGGTGTTGCCCAGTTTGGTCTTCCACATGTGTTTCTCTTGCCCGCGGCCTTTTCCGCTGTGGCCGTTATAGGGCTGGCATGCATGGCGAGGTCTATGAAGTTCTCATAGCTCTCGGCAAGCGTCACTTGAAGAAAAGGTGACAATGTCCCTGTCGGATCGGGGAGAAGGTTGAGGACATGACAAGAAGCGTTATAGCGCTCCAGCTGTATTCGGTTCGGTCGCTAGGCCCGCTGGAAAAGCAGTTGGCTGCGACCGCTTGGGCGGGTTTTAAGGACGTCGAACTCTTGGGAGAGCATTTGGCTGATCCCCGGGCGCTAAAAGCCATGCTGGACGCACACCATCTGTTGGCACCGTCAGCCCATGTTAGCTATCCGGTATTGCGTAATGGCCTCGTGCGGTTGATTGACGTATGTGAACGTTGCCAGATCAAACAATTATTTGTGCCAGGCGTTGCGTTTGACGCGTCAAGGAGTAGCGCACGTGGCTGGCGCTTTATGGGATCTGAATTGGCTCATTTAGCTGAGAGATTGCACGGTGCCGGGATCGGACTTGGCTATCACAATATGCGCCAAGACTTTTTGCCCCTCGCAGATGGGCGCATTGGCTTCGAGATCCTGATGGCGGCCGCCCGAGGAAGCCCATTGAAGTGGCAGGCGGATATTGCCTGGATGAACCGAGCGGGAATCAACCCGTCAGACTGGTTGAAAAGATATCGGAGCATCCTCGTATCGGCTCACATCAAGGACGAGGCGCCCATTGGAACTCACGAGGACGAAGACGGATGGTCTGATGTTGGTGGTGGAACCATGCTATGGCCGTCGCTATGGAAGACAGCAACCGAGTGTGGCGCCCGGTTGCTCGTTGTTGAGCACGACAAACCGCGCCAACCACTGGAATTTGCCAAACGAAGCCTAAGCTACCTTAATCGATTCAACACTTGAGAGCTATACGCGCAACTGGGCATGGAGGACGTTGTGAACTTAGAATACCGGATTGATCATTTTTCACTTCTCGTCAAAGACCTTGCGCGAAGCATCAAATTCTACACCGACGTGTTTGGCTTTGAAGTCATAGCGGAAACCAGCAATGAGAAGATTCGCTGGCTTAAAATCGGCGGCAGCGACACAATCCATTTGAGTGAAGGAGATACGACGACCACGTCGCTAAGAAAGGATACGCACTTTGCCTTGCGAGTGAGCGACCTCGACGTATTTCTAGCCGACATGCAAAACCGGGCGATTGCGTATTATGATTGGCCGGGGAATATCAACAAGGTTGGCGAACGGTTTGACGGGTATCGACAAGTCTACATCCAGGATCCCGATGGATACTGGATTGAGGTCAATAACCACGGCCCTTGACTCCTGTTGCCTCCATGCCGCCGCGCTGTCGAACTAGACCTCCGTCAGTGTCAACGACCGTCGTTGATAACCTCTTTGTGCTTGCAGCCGCTATCGCAACAAGTCCAATGGCCAGATCTGCCCTTACTTCGTTCTGATATGATCGCCGGTGCCAAACCAGGGACATCTCAAGGTCGCCGTGGATCGGCTCATCTTCGAATGCGCCTATGCGAAACTCGGCGCCGCCAAGACCAAAGTCGTTCTCCCAAAAGACTAGTGATGAGAGCTTGCAATGCGTTGATCTGAACGCAAGTCGAGCTCATCGCCGACAGGAAAACTCGGAAAACGGACTGACGCACGACGAAGCACTTGGCACGGCTGAGTGACCATTGAGGCGTGGGCTTGCGAAATTGTGGTAGAGCCGGCTGCGATGTAAAAAGACGATTGAAAGCCCTGATCGCGATCGCTGCCGTATTCCAATGGGTTCTCGCGCATAGCCATCGCTACTCCTCCCCAGGCTTTCCTCGGCCTTTTTAAGGCCGATTTTGCTGCCGTTGAGGTCTTCTCAACGGCAGCAGTTTTTTCCCACTGTCACTAGGCGGAAAACCAGCCGAGACGCCACTTTCACCGCTTCTCATACGCCTTATTGCATGTTTCGCTTGACGTTGTGCGCCTTCGCGCATATTAACGCACAAACACGCAAGGAGTATGTTCGTGGGACCATTGTCCGTCGTTTTCGATATTGGAGGCGTTCTCATCGATTGGAACCCCCGATACCTCTACCGCAAGCTCCTCCCAGACGAAGAGAGCGTGGAAGCTTTTCTTCGCGATGTCTGCAGCACCGAGTGGAACCAGCAGTTCGACGCCGGCCACGTCTTTTCGGAGGGCATAGAGGCCCTGGCCGCGAAGTACCCAGCAAAAGCGGACCTCATTTCGGCGTTCTGGGAACGATGGCAAGAAATGCTGGGTGGCGAGGTTCCCGGTACCGCGGACATCTTGCGGCGCCTGAAGCGCGAGAACGTGCCGGTTCACGCTATCTCGAATTGGTCGGCCGAGACGTTTCCGATTGCAACGAAACTCTACCCTTTCCTTCACCTCTTCGATGTGCTTGTCGTCTCGGGCCGAGAAAAGATGATCAAGCCAGGAGAGGAGATTTTCCAACGTTTCCTGGAAAGGTCCGGCCTCGGCGCTAAAGACTGCATCTTTATTGATGACAATGCGGCAAACATCGCCGCCGCCAACAAGCTGGGTTTCCATACCGTCCACTTCTCAACAGCCGCGGATCTTGAGAGGCGACTTGTCGCGCTCGGTCTACTGTCGCAAACCGGTTTGTGCCCATGAAGAACGGACACGAGGTCGTGCCTACGTCTTCGCCGGAAGAACGTCAGGCCATCCTGCTCGAGAGGATCAATAAAGAGGGCCGCGTACTCGCAACAGCGATCGCCCGCGAACTCTGCGTCTCTGAAGATTCGATCCGTCGCGACCTGAAGGAACTCGTCGATGCCCGGCTGGTGCAGCGATTCCATGGTGGGGCAATGCGCCTTTCCGCACCCGTCCTCGATTTCAGGCGGCGAGAGGCCTTGGATGCCCCTGACAAATCAGCGATTGGACGCGCGGCGGCAGCCAGCATTCCTAACGACGTCACAATTTTCGTCGATTCCAGTACGACTGTTCTCCATTTCTTGCGTAACCTGCCGCCGTCGTTGCAAGTTAGGATCCTGACGACGTCGATCGACATCGCTGCCGCCGCACTAGACCATCCGATTGCCGACGTCACCCTCCTCGGCGGCAAACTCAACCGCCTGACGCGGAGCGCCACCGGGGCGGTCGCAGTGGAGGCCGTGCGGGGTATTCACGCAGATATCTGCGTTCTCGGGACCTGCGGAATCGACGAGAACCTGACACTGCGGGCCGACGACATCGACGATGCCTTTTTAAAGGCTGCGATGGTGAAGGCAGCTGAAAGGACGCTGCTCCTGGCATCACACGACAAGCTTGGCCGCAGTGCAACTTATGAGGTTGCACCAATCTCGACGATATCTGCGCTTTATACGACAGCAACGCGGGAGCCGTTGATCGCGAGGATCAGAGAAGCAGGCGTCGAAGTTGTCGAGGTGAGCGCGAAACCGGAAAATTCTACGAGAGGAAAATAGGGTGAGTTTTACTATCAATCAGGATGCTCATGCTGTCCTCTTGCCAGCATTCGCCAGCCTCGACTTCGACGAGGTGATGGTTCCGTTTCTTGAAAACGGGGGCTGGTCCATACTGATCGGAGAAACGCGGGCGGAATATGTCGCAAGATCGATGTCTGACGATCGTCTGCAATCCGAGACGCCTGAGATTTTCGCGGCACGGCTTGAGAAACTGACGATGCTTCGGCCGGAGCTTATTGTAGCCGTCGATCAGGAGTTAGCCGGAATCGAGCGGCTCAAGGGTCTCGCGCCAGGGCTGCCGCGGCTGGACGAGGCCCTGGCGATGGACAGGGAGCAGCTAGAAAGTCGGTGTTTCGACACGGCGGTCGCCGCCCGAATGCTTGGTGTCACACTCTTCCTCGCTCCGATTGCCGATGTCGTCACCGGCACGAACCCGTGGCTCGAAAAGCGAACGATGAGTTCCGATCCCGTCGCGGTTGCGCGTCTGGTGGAGGCCTTTGTCACGGGGGTCCAACGCGCGGGAATTGCTTCGGCGACCAAGCATTTTCCAGGCTTTAACGATCTCGCGGGAGATCCGGCTGTCGAGGACGTTGCCCTTGAAACGCCGCTAGACGAAATCTTGGATAACGCGGCCACGTTCAGAGCGGCTATTCACGCCGGCTCAAAGGCGGTCATGGTCGGACCGACGGTTATTCGCTCGATCGATCCAGCCGAGCCCGCCTGCACGTCTCCCGCGATCATCTCTTTGCTACGAAAAGAGTTCGGTTTTACAGGTTTGATCGTCAGCGACGATCTCGACGCTCCTGCAACGATGCGCGATCGCTCGCTTGCGGAAACGGCGATCGCGTCATTGGCGGCGGGCGCCGACCTTCTGCTCGTTGCAGGCATCGCCGATCTTGAAGATCTTTCTTCAGCGATAGTCGATGCCGTCGCACGCGGCACACTCCCAGGGACACGACTGGCGGAAGCTGCTGATCGGGTTCGTCGGATGGTAGCCACATGACGGCGATTCGCGGAAAAACCTCTTTCAGCGCTGGCGACCGCGTTTCGTCCGCTGTCTTGCCCCCGGGGGCTTGCGGTTCGTCGCCATGAAGCTCGAGCTTTCCCTGTCGCGTCGAGAGATGATCGCCATGCGATTGGCCGCTGGGCAAAACGTCGTGGCCGCATCGCTGGCGATCGAATTTGATGTGTCTGAAGACGCCATTCGGCGCGATCTGCGCCTGCTGGCCGCGGAGGGCCGTTGCAAACGGGTCTATGGCGGCGCGCTGCCCATACCGGGCTCCGCTCTACCCTTCTCGATGCGGCTCACTCAGGACATAGACGAGAAGCGCAGGCTTGCGCGCGCCGCAGCTCGGACTATTGAGGACGGTGAGCTCGTCTTCCTCGATAGTGGCAGCACCAACATCGCGCTGGTCGACTACCTTCCCACCGATCGCCAGGTCGCAGTGGCGACAAATTCGATCGACGTGGCTTTTGCCGTGAAGACGAGAGCAGCGCATCCTCTGATTCTTGTGGGCGGACTGGTCGACCATGCGATCGGCGGCAGCGTCGATGCCGCGGCGGTCTCGTTTCTCGAAAACACGATCATCGATCGAAGTTTTGTTGGAGGCTGCTCCATCTCAGCCGACTATGGAATTCGAGTCCATCATTTCGGCGAAGCTCAGTTCAAAAAGACCTTGATCAAGAACAGCCGAACCAGCATCACGATGGCGACGTCGGGCAAGTTCCACGATCACGCGCCGTACAGGATTGGTGACGCTAGGGACGTGGATCATGTGGTCATCGACGAGACGCTCGACTCCAGCGAGGGCGATGCGCTCGAGCGGGCGGGCTACCGGATCATCCGCGCCGACTAGCACTTCAAGCCCGCCGAAGCCTGATGGGCTGCGTCAACGACTTCACCTCGAGAGCCTGTTCGATAAGGCTCGAAGACAGGCTGCTGTCCTCCTCCAGCAATTCTCGCATTGTCCTGCCGGTGGAGAGTATCTGCTTTGCGAGCTCTGCCGCCTTCTCGTAACCGATGAGCGACGTTAATGCGGTTGCAAGCGCCGTACCTGCTTCAAGGTTCTGCCGGCAAGCCTCCTCATTGGCGACAATGCCGGCGACGCATCTGTCGGCCAATGTGCGGAAAGCGCTCGTCATCAACGATATCGACTGAAGTAGATTGAACAGGATGACAGGTTCGAAGGCATTCAACTGCAGCTGCCCGCCTTCTGCAGCCATGGTGACGACAAGATCAGAGCCTATGACCTGAAAAGCGACTTGGTTGACCATTTCGGGAATGACGGGATTGACCTTGCCAGGCATGATCGACGACCCGGGCTGCATGGGCGGCAGCGTAATTTCTCCGAAACCGCCGCGAGGCCCGCTCGACAGGAGACGGAGGTCATTGCAAATTTTCGATATCTTGACAGCGGTGCGCTTCAGGGTGCCGGAAAACAGGACGAAGGCGCCTGTATCCCAGCACGCTTCGACAAAGTCGCTTGCCGGCCGCAAAGGCACACCGGAGACCGTCGCGAGCTCACTAATCGCCGTTGACGCGTAACGGGGGTCGGCGGTGATCCCCGTGCCGATTGCCGTACCGCCGAGGTTGACCTCGTGAAACAGGCCAACCGCCTCAGCCAACCGTGACATATCTTCCCGTAAGGTCACTGCAAAGGCGGTGAACTCTTGGCCGAGCGTCATAGGGACGGCATCTTGAAGTTGGGTCCTGCCGAGCTTCAAGACGCTGCCGAACTCCCCTGCCTTGCGGTCAAACGAGGCGGAAAGGTATTCCAGCGCATCCAGCAATTTCCGTGTCGAGAGGATGAGGGCCAAGCGGATCGCGGTTGGATAAACGTCATTCGTCGACTGAGACAAATTCACATCGTTGTTTGGATGAATGACGTCAAATCGCCCGCGCGGCAGACCAAGGTGCTCGAGCGCGCGATTTGCGATCACCTCATTCATATTCATGTTGGTGGATGTGCCGGCGCCGCCCTGGAAGACGTCAAGGACGAACTGATCGGCAAACAGTCCTTCGGCAACCTCGTCGCACGCGCGAAGTATCGCGTCCTTTTTGTCTCCCGATAGGTCGCCAAGGATGAAGTTGGCACTGGCGGCTGCCTTCTTAACATAGGCGAGAGATCGGATAAGGTCGGGGTAGTGGCCGATCGGAATGCCGGAGATCTGAAAATTTGCGATCGCGCGCGCCGTTTGAGCCCCATAATAGGCCGAAGCCGGAACCGGGACAGGCCCAAGTGAATCCGCCTCGAAGCGAATGCTCGATGCTTCAGGCACCAGTGCTGCGTCTTCCATGTTCCATCCTCAATGGTTGTCGATGGAGAATAATTCGCGAATCTGCTCGATCAAATTTCGCTGCTGTGATAAGCGATGAGCAGTATGACGCGAGTAACGCGAAGGATCTTTGGCCTTCCGCCTTGGCGATCAACAAACGTCCGGCCTGCAAAGGTTCGTGTCCACCGTGGGTCTTGCCTGCGTGGCCACTGTGCCACGCATGCCCTTCGCTGATTGACGCAATGAGATAATCATTTTGCGCCGCTAATCGCACCATCGCGCAATTTATTTGGCGCGCCCGAAATGGCTTGATGTAATCATCTTCATCATTCGGGATCCATGATCGTGCAGAACCAGACCAGAGACCTCGCATTTGCAGACGATTTCATCTCGGCAAAGCTCGTGGAAAACGTCGTCGATCTCGACGTAGAAGATGCTGTCGTTGTCAACATCAGTCCTTCGCGTATGATTACCGGCACCGATCATCCCGCAATCGTTCCGGCCTGGAAATCAACCTGGTTGAAGGGCGGCAGGATCAAGTCGGCAGAGCGAGCTGCATTGATCAAGGTCCGCAAGGCGACCAATTTGGGCGGTGCTCAGTTTCGCGGATGGGACTGGCTCGGCAACAGAATCCGCAGTTTTCCGCGCGACACGCCGCTGTTCATTTCGGCGCAGGACGAAATCGGAACGGTGACGGTCGATCCCAAGGTTTTCACAAACGAGGACGCAGCCCCAGCGGCGGAACAGCCCTTCAGGCTCAAGCTCAATCTGTGGTGGGCACCAGGTGACACCGACTGCTTCATCCACAACGAGCACCCCTTCCTCGAGGTCCATACGCAGATCCATGGGCTTGGTCGCATGCAGAAATTTCGCGAGCGCGATCAGAAAACGCTGTACGAAGATGTCGTGATGCCGATCGGCTATTCGCACGACCCGTTCTGCCGCGTTACCGGTGAAAACAAATGGACCTACCCATGGCACCGCTACTACTGTGACACTGATTCCGTGTGGCTTGCTGTCGAGCTTCACCCCTGATCATTGATTGGGACAGGGCGCCGGGATTGGCCGATCAGGACATCTGGATCATGTCTGAGCCATCGCCGAGATATTGAAGTGCCTCTCGAGGGATCGCCGGATCGTTCTTGTCCATCACGGTGATCCCTTTCAGCTGCTCCCTCTTCAATAAGCCGGGTCCCCTGTAATGTAAGGCGACCTTAGTCGAGTAAGGCTGACGAAACACCGTAGCCGCAATTCCACTCGAAATTCCGAACATGAACTTCTTGGAGTTGCGCTTGACCTGAGCATAGACGCCGAAGGTCAGCTCGTTCGACTGAATGCCTTCGAAATCGGCTGTGAATATCCGATCCGCGACTGGAAAGCAGAAACCATAATACTTGAAGACATATTCCATCTTCTTAGGATCATCGAAACTGGGGAAACGTTCGACGTAATAATGCTGCAGAAACTGGTTTGCCCTGTAGATGCAAAATGCGGACTTTAGCACGAAGCCTTTGTAGATAGAGGAGAACTGGTATCGGTCGTAGACGCCGACGAGATCGCTGTCCGGAACGGAATTTTCGACAAGCATTGCGGAAACGAAACGCGCGAATTCCGGCAGTTGCCTGGCCGCCGACATAGCATGAAAGAAGTTGCCATCAACGAGCGTTCGGAACTCCTCGGGGTCGGAGAACAGGATCGGCACGCTCAAACCGAAATAATTTGCGATAATGCGCATATTAGCCGCTGCAGGCAGATGGGCACCGGAAAGATATTTGTTGAATTGCTGACGATTGACCTTGATCTTGCGGCACACGGCCGCCACCGAGCCTTGGCGATCGCACAGCGTTCGCAAGTTGGCGGCAAACGACGCCGGATCGTCCATCATATAGTTCATGACCCTATCCTCAAGCTCGAACCTGAAGCACCCTGACGCTAATTCTACGCCACTTTGAGAACATCTTCAAGCCGTTGCGAAATTGCTCCGATGAGGCATCCAACGCCATAGTGGCCGATGAAACACTAGGGAATCCACTACTTGGCAGGAAACGACAGAGTCGGTTGGGCGATCATGGGCACGGAAACCATCGCGACCGAGCATATGGTTTCCGCGATACGCTCGATTGGCCATCAACCGCTATGGGTGGTCAGCCGCAATGCCCATTACGCAGGCACATTTGCCGGCGATCTTGACATCCCCAACGCGACCGACGACCTCGAACGAGTCTGGGCCGATCGCGAGGTGCGTTTCGTCTATGTCAGCGCCACGCGGGAGCGACGCTCGTTTCACATCGCCGCGGCCGCAAAAGCGGGCAAACACATTCTCTGTGATGGCCCGATCAGCAATGAACGTGAAGAAGCAGCCCGGCTCGTGTCGCTCTGTCACGACCTCAAGGTCACACTCGCCGTTCATCACATCGCGCGCGCTTCTAGCGTTCATCAAACGATGAAGCGGCTGATCCGCGACGGCGAGATCGGCCAGATTCATTCGATTGTCGTGGCGCGCGGCGGCGCGTTTCATCCTTCACCCAATCGCCGTGGTCAGTTCGCCAATCTGGAAGGCGACATCTTCTTCGACGCGGCAATCGAGGACGTTGATCTTGTTCGGTTCTTGACCGACGCCGAGCCCCATCGGGCCACCGGGATTTCGAAGCCGATGGGCGGTGGGTCGCAACACCTTGCCTTCGTCCTCGCTATGGATGACGGCTGCATCTTCCAAGCACATGAAAGCTTCCTGACCGCCGAGATCGAAGACACGGTCATGATTGCGGGTTCGAAGGGATCGCTGACCGCCATTGGGACGCTCTACGGTCGCGGATCCGGCACTTTGACGCGCAGGATCGGCGGCAAGAACGAGCTTATTCCGATCCGTGACAAGGACGTGCACGTGGCGGCCATTCAGGATTTTGTCACCGGGCTTCATGGAAGGCCGACCTGGCTTTCGACTGGCGCGGACAGCGTGGCAAACCTTGCCGCCATTAACTCGATCATTGCGTCGACCCAGTCGGGAGACGTTGTCGATATCAAACCGAGGGGCACGGCATGAGCAGAGTTCTCGGCTGCTCCGCAACGAGCACGCACATCCGGCATAACATCAAGGAGAGCAACGTGAGAAAGCGACATCAGATCATCCTTCATTCTCTGGTCGCCCGGCATTCGACGTTAGCGATCGATGTCGAAATTGCGCGACAGATAGGCTTCGATGGCTTGGAGGCGTCCGGCGACAAAATTGCGAACTGCCTTGACGCTGGCTTATCGAGAAGCGAACTCAAATCCCTTGTTGGCGATACATTCATCCCGGGCATCGGCTTTCTCATTGATATCGAGCGCCAGAAGGATGACAAAACCAAACTGTTTGCGGAAGCAAACCGTCTGTTCGAACTCGCAGACGCCGTGGGCGCTGAGGGCGTCGAAGTCATTACAGGACCGCTGAGTCTAGAAGTCGCGCGTGGGCAACGAACGGCGGCAGATCCCTACAGGGGTTTGGTCGACCTTCCAGAAGATGAACAGGTCGACCTTACGGCTTCCAATCTGCGGGAGCTGTCGGAGATTGCCGCCGACCACAATCTTATCCTCTATCTCGAAGCGCTGTCATGGACGCCGCTCAATACGCTGGACAAGCAGCTCAGGGTAATCGAGAAAGCGGGCCGCGACAACCTGCGCCTGCTCGTGGATTTCTGGCATTGCTACACGTCCGGTGACACGCCGGAGAGGATTGCCAAGCTCGACAAGGAACTGCTCTACGGTATTCATGTCTGCGACTCCCTGAAGTTCGATGGCGGGATTCCGGATGAGCCTGTACTCCGGGACGTGCCTACCGGAGAAGGGGTGCTAAATCTTCAGGAGTGGACGGATGCCGTCAGAGCAACCGGCTACGAGGGATGGTGGAGTTGCGAGCTCTTTTGCCGTCGCAATCACCAAGAAAACAGTTTTGCGGTCGCTCGTAGGCTTAAAGACCTGATGAGTGACTTACTCGCCCCCTAGAAGACTTACCTTCGACGGCGGACTTCACTGTTTCAAGCTGGGACCGCCAAGCACCACCTTCCGCGATAATCAGGTGTCTCAATGTTGTTTACCAGGCCAGCACCAACAGGCGTGCTCCGGCGCATCGGCTCGTCAAAGCGAGCAAGATGTTGTGCTTTCTTCCTCGCGGCCGGAATAGGCATCGGAGCGTGGGCTTCCAGCCTTCCGCTCGTTTCGACGAGGCTTGCGATCAGCAAGGGAGAACTTGGCTTCCTCCTTCTTGGGTTCGCACTGGGCGCGATTGTTCTGATGGTGACGATCGGACGGTTCATTGACCGACTGCAGAGCGACAAGCTCTCGCTTGCGGGCTGCGTGGTATTCGGGGCGTGCATACTTTTGGTTCCGTTGGCTCCCGGCGTCCCGACCGCCGCACTTCTGATCCTTGCGGCGGGAGCCGGCTTCGGAACGCTCGACGTCTCGATGAACACCGAAGCCTCGCACCTCGAACGGACATCGAAACGACACCTGATGTCCTCCTTCCACGGTGTCTTCAGTGTGGGAGCGCTCTTGGGCGCACTTCTTGTCGGCCAGTTGGTTTCGATCGGTGGCGGGTTGAACTTATGCCTCGGCATTGCAGGTTCAACTGTAGTCCTTGTCGCCTTCGGCTCACGTCTGATCGCAAGAGAACGATCATTTGAACATCGCATCAGCAGCACACAGTCGAAGGCGATGAAAACCATAAAACTCAGCCCTGAACAGCTGGTTCTTGTCATTATGTTCGGAGCTATCGCCTTTCTCTCCATGCTGGCCGAAGGCGGGGTGATGGACTGGACTGCAATCTTTCTCGTCACCGAACACGGGGCCTCCGAAAGCGTCGGAGCCTATGCGTTCGCAACCTTCTCCGCGACAATGGCACTCGGACGGTTTGCGGGCGACTGGGCGACAAGGCGCATTGGGCATGTCAATGTCATTCGCATCGGCGGTGTGGTGTGCGCTGTCTCGGTCTCTATCATCGTCGTGTCGAGCAGCATTAGCGTTACGATGTTTGCCCTTGGTTTATGCGGGATCGGAGTAGCAAACTTGGTTCCGGCCGTCTTTGCGGCCGCCGGTCATCTTGGAGGGGATTCGGCCGGGAGGGCCATGTCGATCGCCACGACGATGGGCTATAGCGGCCTGCTTCTAGGGCCGGCGCTGCTTGGCTTTGTCGCCCAGCATTCAAGCCTGACAATAAGCTTTGGCGTCATCACGGGCGGTTTTGTTCTCGTCGCTATCGTCGGTTTTGCAGTCGCCAAGCGCATGGCGGTTCATGGGCTCAAGCTGCGACACGAAACCTGAGCGGCGACACGCGAGGTGGCTTGGACCTTTGGTGGAACGCACTCCATCGCGATAAACGAAAGCGGGCGATGTCGTCGTCATCGCCCGCTCAGTCACGTCGTCTCCATCGCTCTTAGTGCGTGAGGCGCAGAAAGTCGGCCGCCCGTTCCCCGATCATGATGCAGACGGCATTTGGGTTGCCAGAAATCAATGTTGGCATAACTGACGCGTCGGCGACGCGAAGCCCATCGACCCCTCTGACGCGGAGTTGCGGGTCAACCACGGCCATCTCGTCGATACCCATCCGGCAAGTCCCCGACGGATGCAGTGCTGCGTGCGCGGTTCTCTGGCAGAATGCACGGATGTCATCGCGCGTGCTGACGCTCGGGGCCGGCACATATCGTGACTGGAGATATTTCGAGAGCGCAGGTTTCGACATGATATCCATCGCCACCATTGTACCCTCGGTGATTGCCTCCAGGTCATACGGATCGGAGAAGTAATTGGGAGCAACGCGGGCATCGGCGTTGAAATCGCCGCTTTGCAAGGTAACTTCGCCTCGCGACCTCGGCCGGATCTGACCGAGGTTGATTGTGCAACCATTGCCGCCCGGTACGGCATCGACACCTTCCTCGATGCCCGCGCCGACGACCATGAAAAACTGGATGTCGGGGACATGTTCGCTCCTATTGCCCCACCAGAACGCACCGCCCTCGATGAGATTTGATGACGCCGGCCCGCCTTTGAAAAGCGCGTAATTCAAACCGGCGGCCGCCTTCCAATGCATCTTCTTGTATTTATCGTAACTGTAGGGACCACTCAGTTGATAGATCAGTGATATTTCGACATGGTCCTGCAGGTTCTTACCGACACCCGGAAGATCTGCATGCACGGTGATCCCGTGCCGCTTCAACTCGGTGGCTGGTCCGATGCCTGAGAGCATCAGGAGTTTCGGCGTGGCGATCGCGCCGGCAGACACGATGACTTCGCGCTCTGCACGCAGCACATGTTTTTCACCGTTGCGGATGTATTCGACACCGACAGCCCTGCCGTTTTCGATGATCAGCCGAGTGACAGTGGTGCGCGTGACGACCTGCAAGTTCGGCCGTCCCTTCGCTGGCTTGATATAGGCGACCGCAGCGCTGCTGCGCTTACCGTCCTTTGCGGTAATCTGATATAGCCCGCACCCCGCCTGACTGCCGGAGTTGAAATCCGGGTTATAGGGGAGACCTGCCTGCTGGCACGCCTGGAGCCAACCGCGCGTCAAGGGATGGATGTGCTCGATGTCGGAGACGCCGAGCGGACCTCCGACGCCGTGGGCATCATTGCAAAAACGATTATTGTCCTCGGAACGCTTGAAATATGGAAGCACGTCCTCATAGGCCCATCCCGCAGCGCCCAATTGCACCCACTGCTGGTAGTCCGAGGGAACACCGCGAATATAGATCATCGCGTTGACCGAACTACCGCCGCCGAGTACGCGCGCCTGTACCATCGTCTGCTGTTCGTTACGCGCAAGCTCCGGACCGGCCTCCCAGGCGAAACGCTTCAAGAGGCTTCCCTGAGCGGTCTTGTAGTAGGCGCCTGGAATGTGGATGTATGGGCTAGAATCGGTGGGCCCCTCCTCTAGGAGCGCCACGCGGAGATTTTCATCCTCGGACAATCGCGAGGCGATCACACAGCCGGTCGACCCGCCGCCGACGACAATATAGTCGTAGCGATGGTGCTTGCCAGAATGCGGCTTGATACCGTAGCGCGCAGAGCCAAACGGGGGAAGCAACATCACACACCTCGTATCGAAGCACCCGCCTTGATCGCGAGGGCAGCGATGGTCAGGGCCGGGTTAACTGCCGCCGATGTCGGAAGAACTGAGGCGTCGGTAATATAAAGATTTTCGACGTCATGCGCACGGCAATTTAGATCAACAACCGAGGTTTTCGGATCGTGCCCGAGCCGAGCGGTGCCGCACTGGTGAGAGGTTGTTTTTCGACCGAATGTGTGCGTGAGCACCACCGGAAAGCCTGCTTTTCGCATGACATTCTTTGTTTTCTTGATCAGCGCCTGGTGGGCGCGCATGTTCGACCGGATCCAGTTGACGACGATGCGATCCTCGCGGACCATCACCCGGCTTTCCGGATTGGGAAGATCTTCGCTGGTGAGGAACCATCCATAGGCGTGTCGCGCGATCAGGCGGACCAGCCATGAGGGTGCGGGAACCGGGAAGTTCGCTTTCAAAATATTGCCGGTGATGTGCCCCAGCAATTGCACGTTTCCGAGCGGCGCCCGGTAGTCGTTATCGGCGTTATAAAAATCGTTGAAGGCAATGGTCTTCTGGTAGACCGAGGCATTGCGGCGATAGTCGAGCACCAGCATCGCGGATGTGTTGTGGTTCATGAAATTCCGGCCGACTTGGTCTGAGCTGTTGGCCAAGCCCGTCGGGTGAGCCTTGCTTGCCGACCGGAGCAGAAGTGCTGCAGTCTGAACCGCGCCGGTAGCGACAGCGAATATTCCGGCAGAGATCCGCTGCTCGAACCCGTCTTTGACGAAGACCGCAGCAGTCACGCGGGTGCCGGTCTCGTCCGTTTCCAGGCAGGACACGTTAGCACCGGTCATGAGGGTAACGTTTGGATGACGCAGCGCCTCCGTCAACGGGCCGACCTCGGCATCGATCTTGCCGACACCTGTGTTCGGGAACGCGTCCCAGCCCGTCTTTGCGCGGTGAAGCCAAGCCTCGATGTCGATCGCCAGCGGCAAGCTCGCCGGATGGACACCTGCCCGCTTCAGCCGGTCGCGGACCGACGCAATCGGCGCCTCGTCGGGAACGGCAGGATAAGCGTAGGGTTTGCTATGGAAAGGCTCCGTCGGATCCTGACCGAGCGCGCCACGTACCTGGAACACCTTTTCAGCCCGCTCATACCACGGCTCCAGCTCTTCATATGTGCATGGCCACCCCGGCGAACTTCCGTCGAGGTGTGGACGCGCTTCGAAATCTTCCTTTCGATACCGGTACATCACAGCGCCGAAGAATTTCGAATTTCCGCCAACATAGTAGTAGTTGTTGGCAAGGAAGCTTTCCCCGTCGGTTCCAAGCCACTCTTCCGCTGGCCGATAGAAGCCTCTTTGGAAAATCGCGACATCGTCACGAGCTTCCGCGCTGTCTTTAAGGTGCCCGCCGCGCTCCAGGATGATGACCTTGAGGCCGCTCGCGGCAAGGCTGTAGGCAAGCGAACTTCCTCCGATGCCTGAGCCTATAATGACCACATCCGCCGTGTGCTGCATGGCATACCTCAATCAATTCTGGCTTCGGTCTGGGCGTCGAACAGGACGATCTTCGAGGCATCAACGGCGAGCGATGCTTCAGAGCGCGATCGAGTAACGTTCGGCGGCAATCTCGCCGTAACTTCAACGTTTGCAAGCTGGAACACGACGAGGGCATCAGGTCCTGTCGGCTCGACCACATCGACGTCCACTGCGATGTGGTTGCCAGCTCCAGCGGAGGCGGGTGTGAAGTTCTCCGGGCGGATCCCAACAAGCACATTCTTGCCGGCATACCGTTTGGCTGACTCGGCAGAGAGTGCGAGACCGGTTATGGACGCCGATGGCTTATTCGGCACGTCGATGACGGCGGCGACGGATGAGCCGGCGACCTCGAGCCTGCCGGGGATGATGTTCATCGACGGTGAGCCGACGAACTTTGCGACATAGACGTTTGCCGGCCGGTCATAGACCTTCTGAGGCTCGTCGAGATGCTGGACGACGCCATCCTTCATAACAGCGACACGGGTCGCGAGCGTCATGGCTTCGATCTGGTCGTGTGTGACGTAGACGATTGTTGTACCAAGGCGCTGGTGCAGGCGCTTGATTTCGGTACGCATGTCGACGCGAAGCTTTGCATCAAGGTTAGACAGCGGTTCGTCGAACAAAAAGAGCTTTGGCTGACGGACGATCGCACGTCCCATGGCGACGCGCTGGCGCTGGCCTCCCGACAGTTGCGACGGCTTGCGATCAAGAAGATGGCTGATCTGGAGAAGATCGGCCGCAGCCTTAACCGCCTTGTCCCGCTCGGCCGGAAGCACTCTGCGGATCTTCATTCCGAACTCGATGTTTTCGCGCACTGTCATCGTAGGATAGAGCGCGTAGGACTGGAAGACCATTGCGATATCGCGGTCTTTGGGCGAAAGGTGGTTGACCACCTTTTGTCCGATGCGGATCTCGCCGCCGGTGATTGTTTCCAAGCCTGCGATCATATTGAGGAGGGTCGACTTGCCGCAGCCGGAAGGTCCGAGCAGCACAAGGAAATCGCCCGTGCCGATGGATATCGATACTTCCTTCAGGACTTCCAGTTCGCCATAGGCCTTGCGGACGCGGTTGATTTCGAGAGTAGACATGGGTTCAGCCTTTCACGGCACCGGCAGTCAGCCCGCGTACGAAGTAGCGGCCTGCCAGGATGTAGACGACGAGCGTTGGAATTGCGGCGATCATGGCGGCGGCCATGTCGACGTTGTATTGCTTGCGCCCCATCGTGACGTTGACGATATTGTTGAGTGCCACGGTGATCGGTGACGATTGTCCCGCGGTAAACGACACACCGAAGAGGAAATCATTCCATATCTGTGTGAACTGCCAGATGCACGAAACGACGATGATCGGCAGCGCCGCCGGCAGCATGATCGAAAAGAAGATGCGGAAAAATCCGGCGCCGTCGATTTGCGCCGCACGTGTCAACTCGTTCGGGATCGTGATGAAGTAGTTCCTGAAGAAAAGCGTCGTGAAGCTGATACCGTAGACAGTGTGAACGAGCACCAAGCCAGGGATTGTTCCCGAGAGCTTCAGGGCGCCAAGCAGCTGGGCCATCGGCAGGATCACCGCCTGGAAGGGCAGGAAGCAGCCAAAAAGCAGCATGCCGAACACGAAGTTTGAGCCTGGGAATCGCCATTTCGTCAGGATGTAGCCATTGATCGCTCCGATCCCGGTCGACAGAATGACCGCCGGAATGACCATCAGCAGCGAGTTGACGAAATAGGGCTTCAGGCCGCTGCACTCGGTGCCGATGCATGCTTCGTCCCAAGCCTTCTGCCAGGCGTCGAAAGTGACCTGCTGCGGAAGACCGATGAAGGAGCCGGAATAGATCTCGTCAAGCGACTTGAGCGAGGTGACGATCATCACCCAGAGCGGCATCAGATAGAAAGCCGCAAGAGCGATGAGCGACCCGTAGACGAAGATGCGCCCGAAAAAGGCGGAGCGTCGCGCCTTGCTAACCTCAGTGGTCATTGCGGCTCTCCCTGAGTTCAGAATAGAGGTAGGGCACGATGATCGCCGCGACCGTCATCAGCATCATCATGGCGCTCGCCGCACCAATGCCCATCTGATTTCGTTTGAAGGTCGCGGAAAACATGAAGGTCGACGGCATTTCGGTAGCGCTGCCCGGGCCACCGTTTGTCAGCGCCAGGACAAGATCGAAACTCTTGATTGAGATATAGCTCAGAAGAACGATGACGCTGAGGAAGGCCGGCCGGAGCATGGGGACGATGATGCTCCAGTAGATCCGCACAAGGCCCGCACCTTCGATTTGCGCGGCCTTGATCACGGAATTATCGATGCCCCGCAGGCCAGCCAGGAAAATTGCCATGGCAAAGCCGGTCGATTGCCAGACCGCCGCAATCACGACACAGTAGATGGCGTATTCCGGCCTCGTGATCCAGTCGAAGACAAAGCCGGTCCAGCCGAGCTCGTTGACGACTTTCTGCACCCCGAGTCCAGGGTTGAGGATCCACTTCCACGCGGTGCCGGTAACGATGAACGAAAGCGCCATCGGATAGAGGTAGACGGCGCGCAGGAAGCCCTCGGCCCGAACCTGCTGGTCGAGAAGGATCGCGAGGAATAGGCCGAGCGCGATCGTTATTGCCAGGAACAGCACCGTGAAAATGAAGAGATTGGCGACTGCCGTCTCCCAGCGGGGCGTTGCCCAAAGGCGGACATATTGCTCCAGGCCGACGAAGTCGTATCGCGGCACCATTTTGGACGACGACAGGGATATCCAGCCCGTCCATGCAATGAAGAGATAGACGCCGATGAAAACCACCACCAAACTTGGAGAGAGGACCAGCCGGGGCAACCAGAGCGTAAATCTATCTTTCGGAGAAATCCTACTGTTCATCACAGCATTCCAGCGTTGAGGCGCATGTGCGTCGAAGTGCGGTAATCCAGCCCGCCAAGGCGGGCTGGAGCCGGACGGACGCTCACTTTGCGTTGTTGATTCCGTCGACGAGAGCCTTGACCGCGTCCTCGGAAGACATGTCGGTCGTGAAGAACTTCGCGACCACGTCGCTGAAGACACCGGTGAACTGCGGCTGGTTGGCGAAGCCTTCCGTCAACCCGCCGAGCATCGTGTCGTTCTTCTGGGCTGCATCGCGGTCGGCGAAGCTGCGCTGTGCGCAGGCGTCGAAATCCGAAACCGAGATATCGATACGGGCGGGGATCGACCCCTTGACCTTGTTGAAGTCACGCTGGACCTGCGGATCCATTACGGACTCCGCCCAGGCGTCCTGCGCGAGGACAAGCGGTTCGCTATCGGTCTTGAAGAGGCCGAAGGCGTCGATGACGAACTTGAAATAAGGCGTCTGCGCCGGCGTCGGGAAGCAGAGAAAGTCGGATCCGGGCTTGAGGCCTTTGTTGAGGAACTCGCCCTTGGCCCAATCGCCCATCAACTGCATACCCGCCTTGCCGTCGGCGACCATTGCGGAGGCAACCGCCCAGTCGCGGCCGGTGAAGCCGTCATCGACCAAGCCGCGAACCTTGCGCAGCATGTCGAACGTCTTGACCATCTTATCGCTCGACAATTCGTCCTCGTCGAGATCGACAATCGCCTTCTTGTAGAAATCCGGCCCGTTCATGTCTGCCGCAATTGCTTCGAAGACTTCGAGAATCTGCCAAGGCTCGTCGCCCATCGCCAGAGGGACGACACCCGCAGCTTTCAGCTTTTGGCCAACTGCGATCACTTCGTCCCAGCTCTTTGGCTCGTTGATGCCGTACTTGTCGAAGAGTGCCTTGTTGGCCCAGATCCAGTTCTGGCGATGCATGTTGATCGGCACGGAGATGTAGTCGTCGCCGTTCTTGACGAATGCTTCCAACTGGGGAGAGATGGTCTTTTCCCACCCGTTCTTCTCATAGAGCTCGTTCAGCGAACGCAAGACACCTTCGTTCGCCCAGTCGAGCCCCTCGAAGCCGAGAAATTGCATCGTCGTCGGCGGATTGCCGGCGGCAAGTCGGGTACGCAGCGCCTGCAAGGCGTTTGCGCCGGAGAGCCCGCCGACCGCGCTATCCTGCCAAGTATAGCCCTTGGTGGCGAGCTTGTCGGTAATGACCTTGAGCGCCTTGACCTCGCTCTCGGAAACCCAGTGGTGGATACCTTCGACCTTGGGTTTCTCCTGCGCCACAGCGGCTATCGGAAGAAGAGAGATCGAAGCGGTAAGAAGCATTTTCAGTTTCATTGTAGTTCCCCTTTTTTGCCTCAGTGGTTGGTGGATCGCGGGCAGTTTCGACAAGAGGGTGTCGAAGCCGCCGGTGGGTTATGCGTCGCGCGGGCCGGCGGCCCCCGCGTAAGGAATATTGCGGCCACCGAAGCGGCGGACACGAATGTTGGCTTGCTCGGCGTGACCCGCGAAGCCTTCCATCAGGCAGAGACGAGAGCTATAGGCACCGATCAGGGCTGATGCCTCATCAGTCTCGATGCGCTGATACGTGCAGGTCTTGAGGAATTTCCCGACCCACAGACCGCCGGTGTAGCGCGCGGCCTTGTTCGTCGGCAGCGTGTGGTTCGTGCCGATGACCTTGTCCCCGAAGGCGACATTGGTGCGGGCGCCGAGGAACAGCGCGCCATAGTTTTTCATATTCTCGAGAAAATAGTTCGGATCGCTCGTCATGACCTGAACGTGTTCCGAAGCGACGCGGTCGGCTTCGGACACCATTTCCTCGATCGTGTCGCAGAGAATGATCTCTCCGCAGTCGTTCCAGGCCTTTCCTGCGACGGCGGCCGTCGGAAGGATCTGCAGGAGCCGGTCGATTTCGGCAAGTGTATCTTTGGCGAGCTTCTCGGAATTGGTGATAAGCACTGCCGGAGAGTTGGCACCATGTTCGGCTTGGCCGAGCAGGTCCGTTGCGACGATTTCACCGTCGACGCTTTCGTCTGCAATCACCAGCGTTTCGGTCGGGCCGGCAAACAGGTCGATACCGACCTTGCCGAACAAAAGACGTTTAGCCTCTGCCACATAGGCATTGCCCGGACCGGCAAGCATGTCGACGGCTTCGATCGTTTCGGTGCCATAGCCCATCGCCGCGATCGCCTGGACACCGCCGATGCAGTAGATCTCGTCTGCACCGGCGAGAGCCTGTGCGGCGACGATCTTGTTGGATATCTGTCCGTTGAACGGGGGAGCACAGGTAATGACGCGGTCGCAGCCCGCCACACGCGCTGTCAGCACCGTCATATGGGCCGATGCCAGCAGAGGATATTTTCCACCCGGCACGTAGCAGCCGACATTTTCGATCGGCACGTTGCGATGGCCCAAGACCACGCCTGGGATAGTCTCGACTTCGAGATCCTGCAGCGCATCTCTTTGTGCCTGTGCGAAGCGGCGGACCTGGTCCTGGGCAAAGTCCAGGTCCTCGCGCTCCTGCTGGGTCAGCGAATTGATCGCGGCAGCGATCTCGTCTTTTGTCAGGCGATAGGACTCGCGGTCGAATTTGTCGAATTTAACGGAGAGTTCCCGGACCGCTTTGTCGCCGCCGGCTTCCACCTTAGAAAGGAGCTCCTCGACAGCCTTTGTTATCGCGCCATCGGAAGCGCCCGCCGTCGAGGCTTGGGCAGTTTTGATGTGTCTGATCATGACAATAACTCTTCGTTTGCGGAAGCCGTGCCCCGCATTCTGGGTTTGGAGAGACTGTGGGTTGCGGGGCGCCGGCGGCGCCCCAAGCCTGAAATTGGCTCTACAGATGCTGCTCGAGTTCGCGCATCTTCGCGTAGGCAGCCTGTTCCTTCTCGTAGTAGGCCGGCGACGGGAAGTCCCACCAACCGGTGGCGAACGGGCCAGCGGCGTCACGCGATACGATCACCTCGACGAGAGCAGGCCCACCGCACTCCAGTGCAGCCTTGATACTGCTTTCGAGGTCTTCGTCCTTCTCGACCTTCCACGCTTCGAGACCAAATGCGCGTGCAGAGGCGGCGATGTCGGCAGAATAAGGTTCACCGTTGCCGACATGGTGGTTGAACTCGGAAGCGACGTGGCGGCCCATGAACTTCCGCTGACCACCGCGGATGGACATGTATCCGAAATTGTTCAGCACGAGGAACACGACGTTGATACCGTTCATGACTGCCGTTCCCATCTCCGGAAGAGACATCATGAAATCACCGTCTCCGACGATCGCGACGACCTGCTTGTCCGGGCAGGCCAGTTTGGCTCCGAGCGCTGCTGGAACGGCCCATCCCATCGGCGAGTAGGAACCGGACGTGATGTGGGTGCGGGGCTTGTAGACGGGGAAGCTCTGCTTCACTGATCCTTGCGTATTTCCCGATCCAACGACAACGATGCCGTCACGATCGAGAACCTTGCGAAGCGCCATCAAGGGACGCTGCGACGTGAACGGCGTTTCCCGGCTCGTTTCACGCGGCTCGACCAGGGCGCGCCAATCCGCCTTCGCCTTCTGGACGTCAGCGAGGAAAGTTTCCCGGCGCGACAGTATCTTTGTAGAGTCTGCGTCGGAAATCAGCGACAGGATGGCTTCGAGCGTAACCTTGGCGTCCGCGACGATCCCGACTTCGGTTTCGTAGTTCTTGCCGATTTCGCGTGGATCGAGATCGATGTGGATCAGCTTTGCCGAAGGGATCGAGAATGAGACGCCCTTGGCATACGAGGATGCAGACCAGTCCGTGAAGCGACAACCGACGGAAACGACGACGTCTGCCGAGGCCGTGATCTTGTTGCCGCAGGTCGTGCCGGTCTGGCCGACAGCGCCGATGAACAGCTGGTGATCTTCAGAGATCGCTCCTTTGCCGTTCCAGGTAATCGAGACTGCTGCACCCAGTTTTTCGGCCAGTCGCGTCAATTCCTCGGATGCATTTGCAGAGATTGCGCCGCCGCCGGCGACGATGACAGGCCGCTCGGCTGAAAGAAGGACCTTCACCGCGGCTTCGATCGCGCGCGGATCTGGGTAGGCAATGCCGATCGGAAGCCGCTTCTGGAGGGGATGGATCGTAACGTCGGCGGCTTCGACCTGAACGTCCATCGGCACTTCGACATGCACCGGTCCGGGGCGGCCGGTCAGCATCTCACTGAAGGCGCGATGCATGATGCTGGGAAGAACTTGAACGGAATTTGCTTGCCACGCACGTTTTGTAACCTGCTCAGTGACGCGCGGAAAGGCGTTATCCTGATGACGTTCGAGTTCTTGCATGGTGCCGTGACCGTGCATATAGGTCTGCGGAGAACCTGATACGTAGAAAAGCGAGGTGGAATCGGTTAGCGCTGTTGCCAGACCGATGATGGTATTTGCAGCGCCCGGCCCGACCGAGGTCGAGCAAGCCATCGGCTTCCCGCTGGCTCGGAAGTATCCGTCCGCCATATGAACGGCGCTCTGCTCGTGCATGACCTGGATGAACGGAAGTTGGGAGCCTTCTTCCAGGAATGCGTCGAAAAGCGACCAGATGCCATGTCCTGGCACACCAGCCACATATTCGACGCCATACTCTTTCAGTGCCCTCGCAACGACCTGGCCACCTGTGAGTTTCATCATCTTCACCCTCTAAAGTTCGTTGTTCTTTAGTCGTGGGCTGGCAATGACCGCAGCCGTTCAACTGCGCTTACATTGCGGCCGCATTGGACGGACTCGCAAGTTCGCAGACTCCGAAACGGTGACGCAGGATGAAGCGCACTTTGCTTTACGTCGCTCGAGCCGGGGCAAAGCCCGAAGCCATTTGGATTGCGACGGTAACAACCCGCCCGAGCAGGAGGCGCCTTGTTGAGGCTATTAAGCCATGTGCGAGGGTAATGACGGGCGGTTTCTGAGCTGGCGACCACGTCCGCGTGAATGAGCATTTTGAAGTCAAAAGTGCTTCATACTGCTTAACGCGTGGAATGAGCTGGGCAAAAAGGCACCCTTGGGATTTGAGCGTTGTCACGGATGAATGAATTTTGGGATTTATGAGAATCAGCAAACGATAAAAGGTCATGCGTGGCGGCACTTTGGCGCTTACCGTCTGGCGTGGCGGTTTCAATGTGCGGCTGGAGGGCAGCGTCGGTCGGAGCCGCTGGAGGGTCGTCTCGGAATTGGTCTCTTCGAGTAATTCGCGTTATGCACCTCCTCCTTTTCAAGAGCCCGTCCCGTAGGGCAACAGTCAGAGCGAATGGCAAGAACAGGTGCAAGCATGCCGCCATAGGCAATCTGTTAGGCGGATTCGGGCAGCCAAGTATCAGATCGCTTTGCAGTACCGTCAGATGACTGCCTGCCATTGCGGCCCGTTAAGAGCAAGCGCCGGAAAGCAGCGGACTACTCACAACCACGATGGCAGTTGAGGTAACTTGAAAGGTTTGATCAGATTATCTGGTGTCGGCGATCTAAGACTTGTGCTGACGGCCGCAAAATCGCGTCTAGCGTCAGATTCAGGTCGGGCTATCCTGGACCAGGTGACGGCGAACGCACTGTCCGCCCACCATCTCAGCTACTGGCGGCTCGTCGCGACAGGCTCAGCCCTTGGCGATCGCACCATTGCCGCGCCATGCTTCATCGTCCACGCATCAAAATGCTGATCGCAGCGGCGTGGAGTTTCTCGTTGGCAGAAGCGATTATGCGGCCTCCGTTTTCCGGACGCGACCCGTCAAACGTCGTTACTGTGCCTCCCGCTGCCTGGATAAGCGGAATTAAGGGCACGATGTCGTAAGGCTGCAGACTGAATTCGACGCAGATATCGATGTGGCCGGCCGCCAACATGGCGAAAGCGTAACACTCGCCCCCATATCGGGTCATTTTGACCGTCGCGTCGAGCACATCGAATCGAACGTCGGGGTTCCGGCGCACGCCTTCAGGCGAGTTGGTATGCAAGACGGCATCCGAGAGCTGCGTGCACGCACTTGTCGTCAAGCGGGTTGTAGCGTTGTCCGTCGTGAGCCAGCTTTCGCCGTTGTGGGCCCAAAATCTCTCTCTTGTGATCGGTTGGCTCATCAATCCAGAGGTCGCTCGCCCTTGCTCGCAGAAGCCGATCAGGGTTCCCCATACCGGAATTCCAAGCAGGAAAGGACGGGTGCCATCAATCGGATCGAGGACCCACTGGCAGGCTCCAGCTCCCGTGACGCCGTATTCTTCACCGACAATGCTGTGGTCGGGAAACTCCTCGGAGATCAGCGCTCGCATTGCCAATTCGGCCTCCCGATCCGCTTCCGTCACTGGATCAAAGCGGTATCCCTCTTTTGGCTTTGTTGTCGTCTCAAGCTTTTGCCGAAATCGCGACACTGTCTCGCGGTCGGCAGCGTCGGCTAATCTGTGCAGAAAATCCGCCGTAGGAACTTTCATCGTTTATTCCTGTCTCGTTTGGTGTCTCGAAGCGCCGCGACACCGTTGCTGCATACATCGGTTTTGTTATTGCGATGAGGATGCGCTGTCCTACGCGGCCCTAGGGTTCGTCCTCGTCTCCTGACGAACGTAACATTCGGCGTCAATTACACCGAACCCGCGTGAGCCTGTGCCGATGCCGTTTACGCACCGCTTCGCAGGTCGGCGATTTTCTCATAGGTAAGTTCGATATGGTCGAAGTGCGCCTTTGAGCCCTCTCCCGTCGGCGATTGAACGCCAAAGCCAATTCTAATCGGACGCTTGCGAATGCCAGGGATAGCGAACCAGCGCAGAAACTGCCAGAATTTGCCGTCCTCGGAAAAATGGAATGCAAGGGTATCCCCGTCGCAATAGACGCGCAGCCAGACAGCTTCTCCATGGAAATTCGGGCCGTCGCAATCGTCCGATGTCGTCCGTGTAACGACGCTTACGATTGTTGGCTTTCTAGAAGCCGAGTATTCAAACGCCAGTTTTGCCCAGTTATCGTCGTCGGTCTGCACGAAAATTGCACCCGCGTCGTAAGGCGACGAGAACTCAACTGAGACCCTGGCGATAACTGCGAATGTCTCTTCAGCGACTTCCATGCCTAAGGCAAGCACGTCGTTCCGGCGAAAGCTCTCCGCCGGATGATGGAACCAGTCAGTGCTTCCATTGGCAGTTAGCGTCAAGCTGGTATCGCCGACCACCGCCGCTCCATAATTTTCGCCCCTAACCTGCAACCTCTGCAAATTCATCTACAAACTCCACTTCGATCTAACTTCGACTGTTGTGTTCTGAAGCTCCGGAAAATTTGCCCGACGAGAACACGCGCCCTGGTGAGAAGAGCTAGCAACGCAACAAAACGGCATTAAAATCACACGGAATTTCAGGGCTACAATTTCGCAATGGCCTCAAACCTGACGCGATGTGACGTTGTCGGGTGGATCCGCGAGTAAGCGCCGCTTCGAGGGAGTGGGCTGCGAATTGCGACAGTTTAGACCTTTTGGCGGTCAGCCGACCCTACGCGATTCTTATCTGGTCGCCTTGAACGGAATCGAACCGGCGGCACCGTATTCAAATCTGTGTTTGGGGGGTGCGACCGCTTGCAATCGATGCTAGCTCTACGCGCTGCAACACGAGAATTTCACCGTTCAAACCGCTCCAGCATTTTTCTTAACTGCTCATTTTGCAGCCTGAGCTTTACAGCCAGCTGACCCCTGAGCAATCTGATCTCTTCGTCGAGGCTCATCTCGTCTGCATGGGAGACGTGTGAAATCGCTCCCGCTTTCTTGCCGCGACTTCTTTGCTTTGGTGGGGCGACCTCCACAGCTCGCTTGAGGTCCGTACCACCTCGTGCAGCAGTGACGTCGATACCGAGCTCACCGGAAAAAGCAGGAGCAGCGGCCCCTTCGTTCTTAGTGCCCTCGCGGTCGACCTCGTCGGCCCCATCGTTTTCGGTTTTTTCGGAAAGCACAGGCTGAGAGGAAACAGCGACGGCTTGACCAGCCGTCTCGTCGCTTGCCGGCCGATCAGCGCCATTTACGCTCTCGCTGGCAGCCGCGTCAGCTAAACCCGCAGTAGCCGACGCGTCCAGCGTCGCCTCGCTGGTCGAGCCGTTTTCTTTCTTTTGTTCGCGTCCCGGTGAGATCAGTCGGGCCAGAAATTTCCAGGGAGACGCCATCTATCCACCCTCGAGCTTTATTCCGCAAGCAGGCTGCAAATTTTGGTGCCGGCAACGGCATCCACCGTTGCCAAACTGTTTTTTTGATAACCATAGAAATGCGGCCGGCGATTGACCGGCTGCTTATATCAATCGAGCTTGAGCCGCTTGCGCAGATCGGCGTTTTCAGCGCGAAGTTTTTCGGCAAGAAGCTTGCGTAGTCGTTGATTTTCTTCTTCCAACTGCAGGAGATCTTCCATCTCATCGATCGCCTTCATCGGCGCGGCCGAGGCGGTCTGCACAGCTTTTCTAGCGCGGCCTGCAGGCGCGCGTTTGCTCGCGGCAGCTTCGATCGCCTTTGCCTTGCGCCCTCTTCTCCTGCCGTCGCCAGCGCTGGTCAGAGCAGCTGCTGGCTTTGTCGCAGCGTCAGCTGACGCCGTCTGGGGTGCCGCCGCTTTCTTGGCACGGGGCTTGCGCTGCTTCTTCGGCGCAGTGGGCGTTTCGACAACGGCCGGCACATCGGCGTTGGTTGTCGCATCAGTCTCGTCGGCCATGCTCATCTCCTGTGTATCAGATACAGTTGTTGACGCCCCAAGAGACGGTGTCAACAACGACTTACCGTCAGGTTCCGGGAAAGACAATTCGCCGTCAGATCTGCTACGCTGAGAGCTATCTGATGGATGCGGCGATGTCTCTTCCACCAGATCGCGAGCGACTGACTTTAGATCCATGTTACCCCAGATCGAGTTCGACTTGGGATCGAGTTTTCGCCTGCCGTTCTTGTACTCGACGGCAAAACTGCGCTGCACTTTTCTCAATATAAGAGGCCCTGGGAATTCATAGGATGGTTTGCTGATATGCGGTTACATCACGAATAGCGCCTACCGGACGACCCGTCCATAGGCATGCTCATATCAGATCGTCCGCACCATTCCGGGAGCAGAATTTATGGCCAATCGAATGGGGCTGAGGGCGGCCTATACGCTCAAAGCTCTTGGAAGAAAACGGCACCAGTAGTTAGTCGCGAGACATTTTCACAGGGTTCCCGACGATGCATTATGCGATCTTTTTGGCCGAGAACATGAACATCCCAGCAACAAGGCCACGCTTCCCGCCGCCATGTCGTCGGCTCAGCAAAGCATGTTGGACAAGCTGAACGGCCTGAAAGGAGACGATTTTAATAAGCAATATCACTCCGATCAGGAGGAAGCCCACGAAGATGCGGTCGACCTCTTCAAGCGCTATGGTGATGAAGGGGACAATCCCGCGCTGAAGGCATGGGCCGCAAGCACCCACCCTGCTCTGGAACATCACCTTGAGATGGCCAAGGAACTCAACAAGTAAGCTGGATCAACCTCGGGGTCGTTTGGATGCCGAGGTCTTTTCAAGTGAGCCGGTCGGAGGCGAGGATGAATGACGACGAGAAAGGAATGCGCGCCTACCAGATCTGGGAAAGCGAAGAGCGTCTCGGGAAACGAGATCCGAGGCTACGTTCGAAAAGTCGGGGACAAGGACGAAGACAATACGATATTTCCCGGCGAGGAGATGGAGCCAGACGCTGCGTTCCAGGTGGCCGAGACCCACAAAGGCAACAGCACGCGACCCGTGGTCATCGAATTGGTCGAAGGAGTGGAATGGGATCCGGCGTGGGCGCCTGCTATATCAGCCGAGCTGAAGGGGGATCGTATCGGAGGTATGATTTTGCCGCTCAGCCAGCGAAAGGTGACGTCCTCACGCCGTTCATGAAAGCGGGTAACATGGCCTTTTTGATCGAGATCCCGCTCCCCGTGTCGGGCGGTGACGCCCGTAGCCATTTCGATGCCGTGCGCAGCGAACTGGCCGACAAGTTTGGCGGCGTAACCCTTTATTCAAATGCTCCGGCAGAGGGGATATGGACCGACGGTGGTTCCGTCGAAAAAGATCGTATGATCGTCGTCGAAGTGATGGCGGGCGATCTCGATCGGCAATGGTGGGCATCCTACCGGAAGGCCCTGGAGTTCCGCTTCAAGCAAAACGAGATAGTTGTCAGGTCGACGGCAATCGACCGGCTTTGACGTTCCGCGGTGCGCCTGCAAAGGCTGCCGGAGCGGCCGAATTCTTACGTTTAAGTGCCAAAAGACAATGGAGACCACCACCAGCGTGACGCTCGACATGATGACCGCCACGGCAAGTCGGTGGTGCCGTTCGGAAGCTATCAGGAGTCCGAGAAGGTTACATTTCGCAACGCGGTTTGCATCCTGCAGGAAACCGACTGCGGACAATGCATTGCATTCTGGTTAACAAGGAAGCTCTAGACTAGGATTAGCGCCATGCTGCAGCAGCCGGCTGAAAGGATCGCTTCGTGCCTACAGGAAAAAGAGTCCAAGGAGAAGCTAGTGCGCCCCGGGAAATGGTCTGCGAAACTGTCGTGCTCGGCGTCAGCGGTGCGGTGGGAGCGACGGAAGTACCACAATTGATAGTGCTGCTCCGCCGCGAGTTCTGCCGACGCGTGCAAGTAGTCATGACCCGGACGGCCGAATTATTTTTGACGCCCTATGCTGCCGAAGTTTTCTCCGGCCAATCCGTTGGCACCAGTTCAGAGCTTCCGAATCCAAACTCTTGGCAAGGCCACATCCGGCTCGCGAAGGAGGCTAGTGTCCTGCTTGTCGCGCCTGCAACTGCAAACATGATCGCAAGGCTTGCGATGGGCCTTGCAGAGGATTTGGTCTCGACAGTAGCGCTCGCGGCGACGTGTCCGAAGGTCATAGCGCCCGCGATGAACATACGGATGTTCGAAAACGCCACAACACAGCGAAACTTGCGAGAACTTCGTGAACGTGGCTTTTACATAATAGAGCCCGTCGTCGGAATCGAGGTGGCTACGATGGAGGTCTCTTTCGGGTCGATGCCTCAGCCTCGGGAGATTGCGAACTTCCTCTTCAACGTCATGGCTGCGAACGCAGGGGAACAGGATCAGCCGGAGCGGACTTGATCTCCTCAGGGCTGGCAGGCACCAACACTTCCAAAGTAGAGGATTCGAGAGGGATGTCATGCTTTGCCGCGAGTTCGGCTAGTGCATCCGCGAAAGAGCGGCAAAACGCCTGGTTAAGAGCCAAATGTGCCCTCAAGCGCTCCATATCGGAGAACTTCCGCAACGGGTTTGACTCGCGTTGGAATTCGTTCAACTGTACACCTCAATTTCTGGATAATCTGCCACACTCCGTGGTTGACGACAAGCACGCGTATGCCGTATTGTCTTCAACTTAGCGGTTACTCGCGTTATGGGTGGGATTGTCGTGCTCGGTGACATTCGCTATCTATTGATCCATCCGCCCCTCACCGATCCGACAGGGCCATACCACTCAATTTCCTATCTTGTGGGGCATGCTGAGTCGCAAGGCTTCCCGAGGCATTCGGTAATCGATGCCAACATCGAAGCTCTAGAGTGGGCAGCTCAACCCTCTAATGTGCGGGACTTGCTCCAGTTCGCTGAGGCGACGATCACGGAGACCGAAGCTTGTGAAGCGCCTTCTAGGGGAGCGCAAATGCGTTACCGAATTGCGCTCGCGTCGAGTGGCCTTCATAGCGAGTCAATACAGCGCGCGATTGACGTATTCAAGCAACCAGACCTTTTTTATAGCTTTCCGGATTATTCTGAAGCCGCCGACGTCCTCGGCCGCTGGCAGCGCCTACAGAACCTGCACGGCAGGCCAGGCCAGGCGATTAACTTTCGTCTAGATCCATACGGACCCGTCAATCTGCGCCGCGTCGCAGACCTCACCGAGACGAGCTATACACGATCACTGATCGAACCTTTCCGAGGCTACATCGAGGGCGCCTTCACAAACAGCGTTCGTCGCTGTGAGCCTGCAGTGGTGGGCTTCTCCATCGCGTTCCGTACGCAACTTCCATTCGCTTTGCACCTCGCAACCATCATCCGCCGCCAATTTCCGAACGTGGTCGTGTGTGCTGGCGGGACTGATGTTACAGACATTGTAAAGAACGTGCATGACTCGAAGCTCCTTTGGCAGCTGTTTCGAGATTTCGACGCTCTCGTGGTTGGAGAAGGTGAAAGCGCGTTTGTCTCGATCCTTCGAGCGGTTCAGGCCGGAGGTGCTTTGAACGAAATCCGATCCCCTGGCATTTTGGTCAGAGAGACGAACATTAATCAAATCTCATCGAGTTACGAGAACGTCAGTGCGCTCGGCTCCCCGAATTACCGTATTTGGAATCAGTATGCATATTGGGCCCCTGAACAAGTACTGCTCTACTCACCCACTCGTGGCTGTTACTGGAATCGCTGCACTTTTTGTGACTACGGTCTCAACGATGGCATGCCAACGTCCCCGTCACGAGAGAGGGCAATCGACCGCGTTATTGGCGATCTTAATCAAATCGCCCAGCAAACGAGTGCAATGTATTTGGCTGTCGACGCCATCTCGCCGTCGTTCATGAAAAAAATGTGCAAGGCGATTGAGGATAATCGATTTAACCTAGTCTGGAGCGCCGAAGTTAGGCTCGATCGGAGTTTGCGAAACTGGGAGCGCGCAGCCACGCTCCGAAAGGCTGGATGTGTAGCACTCTCTTATGGGCTCGAATCCGCCTCTCAAAGGGTTCTCGATCTGATAGATAAAGGTATACGGATTGATGAGGTCGCATCGATCTTGCAGGAGATGAGGCGCGCCGGAATAGCGTCGCAGATGATGTGCTTCACGGGATTTCCAACAGAGAGTTTCGAGGAGGCGCAGACCACTTTTCAGTTCCTCAAGGCCCACTCGGATTTGTGGTCCCTCGCTGGAAGCGGTGAGTTCACGCTCACCCCGGGTGCGATCGTGGCGAAGGAGCCAACTCGGTTCGGCGTCCACGACCCTGTTGTACCGATCGGGGACGATATCCCAGATGATCTCCTTTACCGCGGCGCAGACGGCGCGTTCGTCCGAAAAGATAAATGGCGACGCCAGTTGTCGCGAAATGGAGAAAGTATTAGGCGGCTGGAACATGACCGTCCTTTCGTTGGCGGCATCGACACTGCTCACACCATTTTGTACGCAGCCCGCTATGGCGCGGGCTGGTTCGCTTCCTGTCAGGCGACGGCCAAATCTGAGCAGCGGGTTGGCGAACCGATTCTAGAGCGAGCACACGCGACAACACCGTTCTGGGGCTTTGATGGATTTGGCCACGAGGGTGAGATCGAACTCAAAAAACAGGACGGTTTCGCTCGTGGGATTGCGTATGGGATCTCGGAGTTCGATGAGTGGTTTTCCGAACAGAAGGATGCCGAACGGCGCAAGGAGCACCGGCTCCCGCTGTGCATCAACGCGAATGGCAGGGCTACGATCAAAAGTGTGAATTGGATCTAAATCGAGTTAGCTCATAACGGGAGATGGAAAGATGAGCACTGACACCGCTGACGAGGTAAGTCGCATCCGAATGAAGCTCAAGACAGACGGCAGGTTTCGCCTTGAACTCCTAGCTCGCATTTCTCAACTAGCTCGGGAGCACGGCGTAGAAGTGAGCGATGATGTTCTCAGAAATCTGACTCTCGCTACAACTGACGAATTGGACCTTCCTCTTTCCGGGGATCCGCCACTCCCGGGTGGGCAAAACTGCTAACACCAAACTTGAGTGAGGTTGGCTTTGACTACTACCCTGCAATCTTCGTCGCAGAGTGGGAGCCGCGGGTCTTCCAGCCTGCTTACCATAAGCGTCTTTGGCTCCAAAGACTGTCAATCTATTATCGACGAGGCAGAGACGCGCGCCGGTTGGAGGATTGCAGGAGCGGAGGCTCGCGATTCACGAGTGCTGACGCTCAATCTTCGCGACTCCTTCTTCTCCTCTGTAGCTGAAAGAGTGGAGAGACAGTGTACTCCCGCGGCGACGCAACACTGGGGCTTGAAGGGCCTGCGATTAGAAGAGCTCTCAGTGGTGCGATATAACCGCGATGCTGAAGTGCCCTTACACACGGATACAGGCCCTTTTAAGCGTCACCGGGTAGCTTCGATCGTGTGCTATCTCACTGACGGTTTCATAGGAGGCGACCTTGTCGTCCCCCACCTCCATTTCAAAGGTATCGCTAAGTTAGGAGAAGCTATCTTATTCCCCTCTGCAGAACTCCACAGTGCCACAAGGCTAGCGTCGGGAGATAAGACGATCCTGGTCGGATTTCTCTGGGAAAAAACTGCTGCTTGGATCTGAACTTCTGAGGAAAATGAAATGGCAATCCCTGGGGGCGGCTTCCTGGAATGCCGAGGGCTAAATGCCCAGCTTTGCGCAGAGATCATCGCTGAACTGGAAGCGGGCGCTTGGGAGGCTGCCCGCGTATTTCGGCCGGATCAGCCTACTCAGAACATACTCGACCAGACGGCGAGGAATTGCTTGAGATTGGGCTTTAGCCCCAATTGGTCTGCCGCGAAACAACTATGGGACTTAATCGAGAACACGATTATTCCCGACGTATCAGAACATTGGCACATCAAGCCTGACAGCGTTTCTCCCATAGAGTTTCTGAAGTACCCCGAAGGGGGCTTCTTCTCTCCGCACAGGGATGTAGGGCCGGGATTCCAAGATCGCATGCTAACGATCGTTGGATACTTGAACGCAGACTATCTAGGTGGTGAGCTGGAAATTCACCATCCGGTTAGAGAGGTGATTGTGCCACGGACAGGACGAGTAGTGGCGTTCCCGTCGGACTATGTTCACGCAAGTCGTCCGATCGCGCGCGGCACCAAGCTTGCATTCGTAGTCTGGTGTCTCAAGAAACCAGTACAAAGCTGGCTGTGAACGGGACTTCCGAGGCTGTCTAAAAGGACGCCCGAAAGTCAGGATGGTCCCAGCGATACCCCGCCGCCACAAGATTTTGCATGCTGAGAGAAATGCAAGGGGTAAGATTCTCGACACAGTGCCACCACGCTAGCGGTACAAAAAGAATGTCACCGGGAGCGAGTACCACCTCTCCACTGTAGCCGATAG
>NZ_JBXSOL010000022.1:0-105742 GCF_057784555.1 Rhizobium sp. CNPSo 3670 | reverse complement strand
GATGCGATGCGCGCTGCCTTTGGTGATCATGCCGCGACACCTGATGTCATCAGGGGAGTCTATGGCGAAGCCTATGACAATGAGCCGGAACTTGCCGTCCTGAGGGAGCGTATGGCAGGGGTGACGGAAGCGATGGGGTACCGGCCGAAAATCATGGTCGCCAAGCTTGGTCAGGACGGGCACGACCGGGGCGCTAAAGTGATCGCCTCGGCCTTCGGCGACATCGGCTTCGACGTGCTCGCCGGTCCGCTGTTTCAGACGCCTGACGAGGCTGTCGAGTTGGCGCTTGATCGAAAGGTCAATGTCGTCGGCGTCTCGTCGCTCGCCGCAGGCCACAGGACGCTGCTGCCGCAGTTGGTCGAGAGGCTCAGGGAAAAGGGTGGCGACGATGTCATCGTCGTCTGCGGCGGCGTCATCCCACGACAGGACTATGAATTCCTTCATGAACACGGCGTTGCGGCCGTGTTCGGCCCGGGCACGAACGTTCTGGAAGCGGCAAACTCCGTTCTCGACCTGCTAGAGGGCAAACGGCGAAACCAGTAGTTCATAAAATCTGCGCAGCCGGAGGCAAACCGCTGCGCACTTTGCTTAGAGCAACCCGCGCGTCGCAAGGTTGCGCATCAGTGCCGATATGCCGAAGGTCCACGGCGGGCATTCGGTGGAGAGGCGCACGGTATTGACGAGCGTGCCGAGCCCGGCCGAGGAAATCTCGACGACATCGCCGATCTTGTGCGTAAAGCCTTGCTTCGGCGCATCACGGTCCTGCGTTGGCGCAAACAGCGTTCCGAGAAAGAGCATGAAACCATCGGGGTATTGATGATGAGGGCCAAGCGTCTGTTTGACGAGATCGGTCGGGTCGCGGCTGATCTGTGACATCGAGCTTTTCCCATGCATCACGAAGCCGTCCTGACCCGTTACCTTCAGATCGAGTTCGGCCTTGCGCACGTCATCCAGTCCATACCCGTCATCAAACAGACGGACGAAAGGTCCGATCGAGCAGGAGGCGTTGTTGTCCTTGGCCTTGCCGAGCAGGAGCGCCGAGCGCCCTTCGACATCGCGAAGGTTGACGTCATTGCCGAGCGTCGCACCCTTGATTTCACCGCGGCTGTTGACCGCGAGCACGATTTCCGGCTCCGGATTGTTCCATGTCGAGATCGGATGCAGGCCGACATCGGCACCCCAGCCGACCGAAGAGAGCACCGGCGCCTTGGTGAAGACCTCGGCATCGGGGCCGATGCCGACCTCAAGATATTGCGACCACATGCCCTCGTCGATCAGCGCTTGCTTGACCTTGGCGGCCTCGGGCGAGCCGGCCTTGAGGTTGGTGAGACTGCCGCCGATCAGCGCGCTAACGCGCTCACGGATCGAGGCGGCACGATCGGGATTGCCGGCCGCCTTCTCCTCGATGACGCGTTCGATCATCGACTGGGCAAAGGTGACGCCGCAGGCCTTGACCGCCTGCAGGTCGGCGGGCGCTAAGAGGTAGGGTCGTCCGGCATCCGGCTTTCCGGTGCTGTTGGCGGCAATCTCCTCCAGAGGACCGATCTCCTTGCCACTTGCGGCTCGGACGAAGCCCGCGGCATTCTGGCTCTCGACCAGGGCGCTCAGCGTCGGCGCCTCGTGCGAGGTGATGTCGATGAGCATTCCGTCACGAAGCGTCACGATGCTCGGGCCGGCAACTTCGGGATTCCAGACGCGCCCGACAAAAATTCCGCCGGAAGCGGCAGCATCGAGAAGGGGATGAGACATGGTGATCCTCCGTTACAGGCAGCGGCGAGCGCTCTTGAAAGAATTCCGAGATTGTTGCCGCCCTCCAGCCCGGCGGCCGGCGAAATCGATCACATTCGGCCGAGCGGAGCAAGATAGGCGGGGGAAAAAGACTTTTGCCGGATCGGATTGAAAAGCGGATCTGCTGCCTGCATCAAGTCGAATGAAGGTCACAAATAACTATTTAGATACATAATAAGCTTTATTTTTCAGATGGTTGAATACGAACACTGGCGATTTCACCCCCCAGCTTGCCTTGACAGGAGCCTGCTTTCGTTATCTGTTTTGGCCGATATGGAGGATGCCGGCACCAGCCGGCCGCACGAAAATCCCGGGAGGATATTGCAGCGATGTTGAGATTTGCCGTCGTCGGAATCGACCATGGGCATACGTTCGATCACGTGAAGGGACTGCTCGCCGCAGGCGGCGAGTTCGTTGGCTATTGCCCGCAGACCTCCGTGCCGGCATTGCGGGAAGCCTTCGAGAAGACCTATCCCGATGCGCCGCAGATCGACCGGGAGAAACTGTTCGACGATCCCTCGATTGATGTCATCTGCATTTCCGCCATTCCGCGTGACCGGGCCGGACTCGCCATCCGCGCGATGAAAGCGGGCAAGGACGTGATGACCGACAAGCCGGGTGTGACGACCTTTGCCCAGCTCGAGGAGGTTAAGCGCACCGTTGCCGAGACCGGCAAGATCTTCTCCATCTGCTTTTCCGAGCGCCATTGTGTGCGCTCCGCCGTCAAGGCCGGCAAGCTGGTTAAGGAAGGTGCGATCGGCAAGGTCATTCAGACCCTCGGCGTCGGTCCGCACCGGCTGCAGCTGCCGACCCGACCCGATTGGTTCTTCGATCCGGAATATTTCGGCGGCATCATCGTCGACATCGCCTCGCACCAGGTCGATCAGTTCCTGTTCTATACCGGCTCGACCTCGGGCGAAGTCATCGCCAGCTCGATCGGTAATTTCGGCATGCCCGATAAACCCGCCTTCCAGGATTTCGGGGAGGTGCTGCTGCGCTCCGACAAGGCGGCCGGCTATGTCCGCGTCGACTGGTTCACCCCGGAGGCGCTGCCGACCTGGGGCGACGGCCGCCTCACCATCCTCGGTACGGAGGGTTATATCGAGCTGCGCAAATATATCGATATTGCCGGTAGGCCGGGCAAGGATCACCTCTTCCTCGTCAATGGCAAGGAAATGACCCATATCGATTGCAGCAGTGAGAAGCTCGATTATTTCGACGCGTTCACCGCCGATGTCGCAAACCGCACGCAAACGGCGATGACGCAGGATCACGTTTTCGAAGTCTGCCGGCTTTCGCTCGAAGCCCAGACGAAAGCCGCGCGCATCGGCGCTCGCTGAGGAGGATATCATGGCCAGAAAATTACGCGTCGGCGTTATCGGCGCGGGTATTGCCGCGCGGCACCTGACGGGCTTCGGCTGGAACAAAGATCTTTTCGAGGTTCCCGTCCTTTGCTCGCTGGACGAGGATCGCGGCCGGGCGCTGTGCGACGAATTCGCCATTGCGGAATATACGCAGGATGCGGATTCGCTGTTTGCCCGGAACGATCTCGACATCATCGACATTTCGACGCCACCGAGCTCGCATTTCGAACTCTGCCGCAAGGGAATCGAATCCGGCAAGCATGTGATTTGCGAGAAGCCGCTCTTCGGCTCGATTGCCGAAGTCGATGAGATGGGCCGCATCCTCGCCCGCTTCCCGGGCAGGAAGCTGATGCCGATCTTTCAGTATCGCTACGGCTCCGGCCTGCAGAAGCTGAAACTGCTGATCGAGCAGGGCCTTGCCGGCAAGCCGTTCCTGACGACGATCGAGACCCATTGGTGGCGCGGGCCGGATTATTACGCCGTGCCGTGGCGCGGCAAATGGGCGAGCGAACTCGGCGGCGGCCTTCTCGGCCACGCGATCCATGCCCATGACATGCTGAATTATGTGCACGGTCCCTGCGCCGAAGTATTTTCCTATGGGGCGACGCTGGTCAATCCGATCGAGGTCGAGGATACGGCCGCCCTCTCGGTGAGAATGCAGAATGGCTCGCTGGCGACGCTGTCGATGACGCTCGGCTCGCGCAAGGAAATCTCACGGCTGCGTTTCTGCTTCAGCGATCTCGTCGCCGAGAGCATCCTCGAACCCTATACGATGGGCCGCGATCCCTGGGTCTTTACCGCCGGAACCGAAGAGCACCAGGCGCGGGTCGATGCGGCGCTCGCCGCCTATGTGCCGGGCGAGGATGGTTATACCCGCCAGTTCGAGCTTTTCCACAGGGCGATCGTCGAGGACACGGAACCGCCGGTGACGTTGCAGGATGCCCGCAATTCGCTGGAGCTGGTGACGGCCGCTTATTTCTCCCAGCGCACCGGCCGGCCGACGCCGATGCCGATTGCCGCCGATCATCCGCTCTATCGCTCCTGGCTCCCGGAAGAACAGCGTAGGTCCGACGGCCTCTGAACGATTACGCGGTGGATGCCGGGCGGCGCTTGGCATCCACCCTGAAACGCTTCTTGATCCGATCGACCGGCGTTCCGTCCAAAAGCGGGACCTGAATGAGCCGGTCATAAGGCTCAAAGCCCATCTTTGTGTAATAGGCAAGACCTCCGACATTGTCGGCACGAATGGTCGCATTGATGAATTCAAGCCCGAGTTCCTCGGCTGCTGCCAGCGTCGCCGGAAAAAGGGCGCTGCCGACGCCGGAAATTTTGGGGTTCATGCGGGCAAATGTCGCGATATCGGCATAACCTCTCGGTGGATCGCCATAGAGACTCAACGACTGGAAGCCGGCAAGCGACCGATCATGCTCCGCGACATGACAGATAAGGGGGAACTCGCCGTCGATGAACCAATCCGCGAATTCCGCAGCCGTCAACGGCGTCTCGAGTGCGGTTGTTCCGCCGGCCAGAATGAGTTTGTTCAGGAGACTGCACAGTTCCTCCGAGTCGGCGGATACCGCCCTTCGAATATGCATATGGTTCTGACCCGTTTTTACTCCCACCGTACAGGTGACGTCCACAAAGCACAACCGACTGCCTCGTCGACTGCCGTCAACGCCCTTCGATCCTCCTTGAAAGCCTTGGACCTTTTGCAATCCTAACCGAGAGAAGCACCCATGCTGAAATCCTTCGAACATGTCGGCATGACGGTCAGTGACATGGACCGCTCCGTCGATTTTTACTGCAGTCTGCTCGGCCTGCGCCTGCATCTGCGCAAGAGGATGGCCGATGGCGCCGAGATCGCCTTTCTCGATGCCGGCGGCGGCATGCTGGAAATTTTCGCGCCGGCAGAAGGCGCGGCGAGGGCGGTCGACGTGCCGGACGGTGCGGCCGGCCTGCGCCACCTGACCTTCCTGTTCGAAAATGTCGAGGGGACCTTCGCTCGTCTGGAAAAGGCCGGCGTCGCGATCAAGGAGCGGCCGCGTCTGGCAATCAACACCGAGGTTCTGCACAAAGTCGCCTTCGTTCGTGATCCCGATGGCATCCAGATAGAGCTCGCCGAGAGGTAGCTCAGCGTTTGGAGCCGCCGATTACGATCACCGAGGCGAAACATGCGTTAGTTGCGGAAGGCGCCGGCGGGCATCGTCGTCACCAGGCGGATGTCGCGACGGAAATCGGACGGCGACATGCCTGCGATGTGGCGGAAGGATTTGTTGAAGGCGCTGATCGAGCCGAAACCGCTGTCCATCGCCACCTGCAGAACATTGGCGCCTTCGCTCATCAGCATTGCCTGGGCGCGAGAGAGCCTGAGCAGCGTCACATATTTGCTGAGCGTCATGCCTGTCGATCGCTTGAAAAGATTCATGGCATATTTCGGATGCAGATCCGCGGCGCGAGCGATATCGACCGAATCGATGTCCTGGAGGAAATTGGCGGCGATGAAATCGCACATGCGCGCGACGCTTCGCGAGGAGTTGGGATGCAGCTGATCGCCGTCCAGGCTGGCGGTCGTCTTCGATGTCGTCATCGAATAGGGTTCGAATGCGATACGCTCGATGCGCAGCAGCAATTCGTCGACAGCGTGCTGGGCCTTGGCGGAATCACCGGAATTGGCATAGCGAAACCAGCGAGCGAAGTTTTCGTTATCAGCAGCGTCCGTTGCCGAGGTCAGCAACGTCTCACCTTTCATAAGACGACTGGAAATGCTGATCGGCAGGCGCAGCCGGAAGAAATAGACAAGCGGCAGGTGAGCACCGGCATAGAGCGAATCATCTGACGATTCGTCCATCTGATGCGGCTGCCCACCCCAAAACAGGCACATATCACCGGCGTTCAGCCGAAACGCGTGATCGTTCATGCGGTAATGCACACTTCCGCGCATGACATAGTTGATCTCGACCTGCGCGTGCCAGTGCGGCATGGCCATGACGGGCGGGTGCGCGTGAAACATCTGCAGTGCCGTCGGCGAACCCTCGATGCTGCTAGCGCCGGGCTGATAGATTGCGCGCGTGCCGACCTTACTTTCCGCCAAATCAATATTCCCTTTTTAGGAGACAGCCGCTCCCTTGCGGATAGTCTAACCGCGTTCGTGAAAGATCGGCAATTGAAAAGGGAGGATTTTCAATGCGCTTCAAACTTCTCGCTGCGACCGCAGCTGTCGCACTGCTTGCTTCCGGCTCGGCCTTCGCTGAGTCGGCCAATCTCACAATCTGGAGCTGGAATGTCGCCGCATCGGCGTTGAAATCCACGCTTCCCGGCTTCAACAAACAATTTCCCGATATCAAGGTCACCGTCGAAGATCTTGGCAACAGCCAGGTTTTCGACAAGACGCTCGCAGCCTGCGCTGCCGGCGGCGACGGCTTGCCCGACATTGTCAGCATCGAAAATTTCGAGGCTGAAATCTTCTGGAGCCGTTTTCCGGATTGCTTCGCCAATCTGAAGGAGCTCGGCTACACGGCCGATATCCAGGCGAAGTTCCCCGACTTCAAGCGCACCGAACTTGAGGTCGGCGATGTCGCCTATGCCATGCCGTGGGATTCCGGTCCCGTCGCCGTATTCTACCGCCGCGACATGTACGAAAAGGCCGGCGTCGATCCGAGCACGATCAGCACCTGGGACGATTTCATCGCCGCCGGCAAGAAGATTTCTGCCGCCAATCCCGGCGTCGTCATGGCACAGGCCGATTTCAACGGCGACAGCGAATGGTTCCGCATGATCGCCAATGAACAGGGCTGCGGTTATTTCTCGACCGACGGCCAGAACATCACCATCAACCAGCCGGCCTGCGTCGCCGCGCTGCAGAAGGTGAAGGAGATGAAGGACGCAGGCACGCTGACCGCAGCCAACTGGGACGAGAAGATTCAGGCCAACACCGCCGGCAAGGCCGCAAGCCAGCTCTATGGCGGCTGGTATGAAGGCACGGTGCGCTCGACCTCACCCGATCTCAAGGGCAAGTGGGGCGTCTACAGAATGCCGAGCCTAACGGCCGACGGCCCGCATGCCGCCAATCTCGGCGGCTCATCGCTCGCCATTTCAGCGACCTCCGCCAACAAGGAAGCCGCCTGGAAGTTCGTCAACTACGCCCTCGGGACGAATGAAGGCCAGGTCACCATGCTGAAGGAATTCGGTCTGGTCCCGTCGCTGCTGTCTGCCGAGAAGGATCCTTTCGTCAACGAGCCGCAGCCCTATTGGGGCGGCCAGAAGGTCTGGGCCGACATTCTCGCGACCCTGCCGAAGATCGTGCCGAGCCGCGGCACCGCCTTCCAAAGTGATGCCGAAGGCATCTTCAAGGCAACGCAGGCGAAATTCTTCGCCGGCGGCTATCCCGATGCGAAGGCGGCTCTCGACGATGCCGCCAAGCAGATCGCTTCCGCAACCGGACTTCCGATCGCGCAATGAATGACGATGCCGGGCGCTTCCCGCGCCCGGCATTCACCCGCCTGCAGCGCGGCCCGTCATTCATTCGTTCGTGAGGAGGAGGCTCGATGCCGTTCAGAACCCGGAGCGCCTATGCGTTCCTCGCCCCCTATCTGCTTGTTTTCGCCACCTTCTGGGTCTGGCCGATCATCGACTCGTTCCTGATTTCCTTTCAGAACACGCGCATCAATCCGTGGAAATACAGTTTCCAGGCCAATTGGGGCCGGCTCTTCTACGACCCTGCCTTCTATAACGCTCTCTACAACACGCTGATCATCCTGGTGATCCAGGTGCCTGTGATGATCGCGCTGGCGACCGTCATGGCCGTGCTGCTCAATTCGCCGCTTCTGAAAGCGCGCCCGCTTTTCCGTTTCGCCTTCTTTGCCCCCGTCGTCGTCGGCGAGGTCGCCTACGCAGCCGTGTTCCGGCTGATGTTCAGCCTTGATTTCGGCATCATCAACAAGATGATTTCAGCGGTCGGCTTCAGCCCGATCTCCTGGTTCGACAACGCCAATGCCGCGATGGCGGTGATCATCCTCGCCGTCACATGGCGCTGGGCCGGCTATAACGCCATCATCATCCTGGCCGGCCTGCAGGCCATCCCCGACGATGTCTACGAGGCCGCGACGCTCGACCGGGTGAGCAAGACACAGCAATTCTTCCACATCACCCTGCCGCTCTTGAAGCCGATCATCCTCTTCTGCGTCGTGCTCTCGGTGATCGGCACGATGCAACTCTTTACCGAACCCTTCCTCATCACCAATCGTGGTGGTCCGGGCGGCGGCACCGAGACACTCGGCCTCTTCCTCTACCGCCAGGGTTTCACCTCGCTGAACTTCGGTTATGCCTCGGCGATCGCCTATACGATGGCAGCTCTCGCCGTGGTGATCTCCTTTTTCAATCTCTGGATCGGGAGGGACCCGAAATGAGATCCAAGTCGCAATCCCTTCTCGTCCGTCAGATCGCGCTGCACGCCGCGCTGGCGCCGCTGGCGCTGATCTGGCTGTTTCCGCTGTGGATGATGTTCGTCTTCTCGACAATGCCTGACAACGGCATCTTCAATCCCGAGATCGTGCTGTGGCCGTCGACCAATTTCGTCGAGAATTTCAAAAATCTGCAGGCAGATACCGATTTCATCGGCGCAATGGTAATCTCTATCGGCGTGGCGCTTATCTATACCGTGCTCTCGGTGATGCTGACCTCGATGGCCGGCTGGGCGCTGGCGCGTTATCGTTTTGTCGGCCGGTCCGTTGTCATCGCCATCATCCTCGGCACGATCACGCTGCCCTTCTCCGTGGTGGTCATACCGCAATTCATCATGGTGGCGCGCGAGTTCAAGCTGGCAAACACCTGGGTGGCACTGATCGTGCCGCCGCTTTTCAATTCGCTCGGCGTCTTATTCATGCGACAGTCCTTCTCGATGATGCCGGGCGAGCTCTTCGATGCGGCCCGCGTCGAGGGCGTCAAGGAATGGCAGATATTCCTGCGCATCGCCCTTCCGCTGGCGCGCCCGACCATGGCGGCATTGGCGATCATTCTCTTCCTGCATTCGTGGAACAATTACCTCTGGCCGCTGCTCATCAATTCCAGACCGGGGATGATGACGGCGCCGGTGGCATTGGGAACGCTGATCGGCCTCACCAAAGTGTCCTGGGGAGGCATCATGGCCGGCGCGGTGCTGCTGACTGCGCCGATCCTCGTCGTCTTCGTGGCGCTCCAGCGCCATTTCATCGCCGGCATCGCGGCCGGCGCAATCAAGTAATCGGGCAAGTAATCGGGGAAGCCGAATGGCAGAGCTTTCACTTACCAACATCGTCAAACGCTTCGGCGGCTTTGAGATCATCCATGGCGCCAATCTGGAGGTGAAGGACGGCGAATTCGTCGTCTTTGTCGGCCCTTCCGGCTGCGGCAAGTCCACGCTGCTGCGGATGATCGCCGGCCTTGAGGATATTACATCGGGCGAGCTTCGGATCGGAGGCAAGGTCGTCAACGACGTCGAGCCGGCAGATCGCGGCATCGCCATGGTCTTCCAGTCCTATGCGCTCTATCCGCATCTGACGGTCGAGGAGAACTTGAGTTTCGGCTTGCGCATGAACGGCAACCCGAAGGCCGATACCGAGCGGCGCGTGAGCCATGTCGCCGATATCCTGCAGATCACCGAACTGATGAAACGGCGGCCGAAGCAGCTTTCCGGCGGCCAACGCCAGCGCGTTGCCATCGGCCGTGCCATCGTTCGAGAGCCCGAAGTCTTCCTGTTCGACGAACCGCTATCGAACCTCGATGCCGAGCTGCGCGTGCAGATGCGCGTCGAGATCTCAAGGCTGCACAAACAGCTCGGCACGACGATGATCTATGTCACCCACGACCAGACCGAAGCGATGACGCTTGCCGACCGCATCGTCGTGCTGCGCGCCGGCAACATCGAGCAGATCGGCGCACCGCTCGACCTCTATGACGACCCGGCCAACCAGTTCGTCGCTGGCTTCGTCGGCTCGCCGAAGATGAATTTCCTGAAAGCCGCGGTCGTCGAGGCGCGGCCGGGCCAGGCGGTTATCGCGCTGGAGAGCAATCCGGAGACGCGCCTGCCGCTGTGCATCGCCGATCCCATCGAAACCGGCGCGAAAGTGACCCTCGGCATCCGGCCCGAACATTTCGTCGATGGGGGTGCTGGCGATACCGATCTTACCGTTGCCATCGATGTCGCCGAACACCTCGGCAATACCAGCTACATCTATGCCGCCGTCGGCGACGAACAACTGATCGTTGAGCGGCCTGAATCGCGCACATCAGGCAATCGAGAGACGCTGACCGTCGGCCTTCCCGCCAACCGCACATTCCTTTTCGACGGCGCCGGCAAACGGCTCCGCTGAACCAATCCCAAGGCAGAAAGACGAAAGAGGATTCCCATGACTTCCGATCAACCGATCCGCTGGGGCATCATCGGCCCCGGCACCATCGCTCGCACCTTTGCCGATGGCGTTGCCCACTCGCGCACCGGCAAACTGGTCGCGATTGCCACCCGCAATCCTTCCAAGCCAGGACTTGCCGAAAACTTCCCAGGCGCCCGCATCGTCGATGGTTACGAGGCGCTGCTTTCCGACCCTGAGGTCGATGCCGTCTATATTTCCGTGCCCCATACCGGCCACGCCGAATGGGCGATCAAGGCGGCGCGCGCCGGCAAGCACATCCTTGTGGAAAAGCCGATCGCGCTGTCAGCCTATGATGCCGAAGCCGTTTACTACGAAGCCAAGAAAGCCGGGGTCTTTGCGGGCGAAGCTTTCATGTACCGGGTGCATCCGCAGACGGAAAAGCTGGTTCAGCTCATCAAGAGCGGCGTCATCGGCACAATCCGCATCATCCGCTCGAGTTTCGGCTTCAACATGGGCAGCTATAAGCCGGAGCATCGGCTTTTCGCCAATGATACTGCCGGCGGCGGCATTCTCGACATCGGCGGTTATCCTGTTTCCATGGCACGATTGATCGCCGGCGCTGCGGAGGGCAAGGCCTTCCTCGAACCGGAAAAGGTGTCGGGCGTCGCCCATCTTGGAGAGAGCGGCGTCGACGAATGGGCGTCGGCCGTGCTCAAGTTCCCGAACGAGATCATCGCCGAAGTCTCCTGCTCGATCATGGCGCAGCAGGACAATGTGCTGCGCATCATCGGCTCCGAGGGCAGGATCGAGGTCGCTGACTTCTGGTTCGCCTCCGGCCACAAGGGCGGCGTCGGCAAGATTGAAATCTTCAAGGGCGGCAGCCGAGAAATGATCGAAGTCCGGGAAGAGCGCTGGCTCTATTCCTTCGAGGCGGATGCCGCGGGCGATGCGATCCGGGCCGGCAGGACCGAGTTCAGCACTCCCGGCATGAGCTGGACCGATTCGATCGCAAACCTGCGCGTGCTCGACCAGTGGCGGGCCTCGGTCGGTCTCGAATATGGTGTCGAGAAGGCCATCAAACGCACGTCCAATATATCAGGCGGCGCGGTCACGCGCGGCAACAGCATTCCGCAGCGACAGATTCCGGGCATCTCGAAGCCCGCTTCGGTCGTGACCCTCGGCTTCGAGTTCTTCCCGAACTTCGCCGCCGCCTCGCTGACGCTCGATGCTTTCTACGAGGCGGGCGGCAACGCCTTCGACACTGCCTTTGTCTATGGCGCCGGCAAAACGGAGGCAATCTTCGGCGACTGGCACACCAGCCGCAAGGTGCCGCGCGAGGAGATCGTGCTGATCGGCAAGGGCGCGCACTCGCCGCTCTGCTACCCGGACATGATCGCAAAGCAGCTCGACCAGTCGCTCGCCCGGCTGAAGACCGACTATGTCGACATCTATTTCATGCATCGCGACAACACCGATATACCCGTCGGCGAGTTCGTGGATGCCATGGATGCCGAGGTCAAACGCGGCCGTATCCGAGGCATCTTCGGCGGTTCGAACTGGACGCGGGCGCGTTTCGACGAGGCGATCGCCTACGCCGACAAGACCGGCAAGGCGGCGCCGGCAGCGCTTTCCAACAATTTCTCGCTCGCCGAGATGCTGGATCCGATCTGGGCCGGCTGCGTCGCCGCCTCCGACGACGATTGGAAGACGTGGCTGAACGAGAAGCAGATTCCGAACTTCGCCTGGTCCAGCCAGGGCCGCGGCTTCTTTACCGACCGCGCCGGCCGCGACAAGAAGGATGATGAGGAGATCGTTCGCGTCTGGTATTCGGAGCGCAATTTTGGACGCCGCGACCGCGCCATCGAGCTCGCCAACAAGCTCGGCCGCAGCCCGATCCATATCGCGCTCGCTTATGTCATCGCCCAGCCTTTTCCGGTCATTCCATTGATCGGGCCGCGCACGATTGCCGAATTGGAGGACAGCCTCTCGGCTCTCGACATCAAGCTGACGCCCGATCAGGTGAAGTGGCTGGAAGGCTGATGAACGAGGGGAGGGGCGCGGCTTCGGACCGCGCCCTTTCCATGTCTACTTCTGCGCCTCTGACGCCTTCTTTCTGGCGGCATCGTCCATCAGCTCGTACCACATGGCATTGAGGACGGCGAAGGCGGCTGCCAGCGGCAGGCCAAGGATCCATGCGAAATACCACATCGTTTCGTCTCCTCAGTAAGCGTGACTGTTCTTGTCGGTGACGGACTTCTCGTCGACCTTGCCCCACAAAACCTTGTAGACCCAGGCGGTGTAGGCAAAGATGATCGGCAGGAAAATTACCGACACGACGAGCATGATGAACAGCGTCATATGGCTGGAGGATGTATCCCAGACCGTCAGGCTCGATCGCGGATCGAGCGAGGAGGGCAGGATGAACGGGAACATCGAGAGACCGACCGTCGAAATGATGCCAAAGATCGCGACTTTGCTGAAGAGCAGCGTCATCACCTCGCGCCTTGCCCGCATGGCGATGAAGGCCAATGCCGCACCGGCAAAGCCGAGGACGGGTGCCAGGATCATCCAGGAATGGGCGGTGTAATTGGCAAGCCAGGCACTCTTTTCGATCACCACCGTTTTCAGCAGCGGATTGGAAGGTCCGATCGGGCTTATATCGCTGGTGATCCGGTAGCCGCCGACACCGAACCACAGGAAGAGGCCCCCGAGGGCAAACAGCAAGATGGCGGCAAGGGCGGCGATGCTGCCATAAGTCCTCGCCCGTTCCGCAACCGGCCCGCGCGCCTTCAGCACCAGCCAGGCCGCGCCATGCATGGTCAGCATGGCGACGGAGAGCAGGCCGCAGAGCAACGCATAGGGGTTGAGCAAGGCAAAGAACGAGCCTTCGTAGAAAATCCGCATATCGTCGGCGAAGCGGAAGGGCACGCCCTGCAGCACATTGCCGACGGCGACGCCGAAGATCAGCGCCGGCACGAAGCCGCCGATGAAGAGCGCCCAGTCCCAGCCGTTGCGCCAGCGCGAACTGTCCCGCTTTGACCGATATTTGAAACCCACCGGACGAAGAATGAGCGCTAGGAGGATCGCAAACATCGCGAGATAAAAGCCCGAGAAGGAGACTGCATAAAGCGGCGGCCATGCGGCGAAGATGGCGCCGCCACCGAGGATCAGCCAGACCTGGTTGCCTTCCCAGGTGGCGCCGATGGTGTTGATCGCCACGCGCCGTTCCGTATCGGTCCTGGCGACGAAAGGCAGCAGCGTGCCGACGCCAAGGTCGAAGCCACCTGTCGTCGCAAAGGCGATCAGCAGCACGCCGAGCAGCAGCCACCAGATGACGCGCAGGGTTTCATAATCGATGAGTTCGTGAAGGATCATGGCAGGTCACTCCGCGGCCGGGACGAGGGTTTCGGAAATCAGGACGGCTTCCGGCTCGTCGTCCGGCTCCGGTCCCTGGCGGATCGCCTTGATCATCAGCCTCATCTCGATGACGATCAACACCGTGTAAAGCGCGGCAAAACCGATGATCGTCAAAAGCACGGTGCCTGCGCCGAGGCTGGAGACGGCCGCCGCCGTCGGCAGCACGCCTTCGATCACCCAGGGTTGCCGGCCAAATTCGGCGACCACCCAGCCAAGCTCGATGGCGACCCAGGGGAGGGGAATCGCTAGAACGGCAATCCTCAGAAGCAGCGGATACTTGTCGAGGTGGCGCCGCGCCGACAGCCAGAAAAAGGTTGATGTCAGCAGGATGAAGAAGATGCCGAGGCCGACCATGATGCGGAAGGACCAGAAGAGCGTCGGCACATGCGGGATCGTATCGCGCGCCGCCTGAGCGATTTGCGCGTCGGTCGCCTGACGCGGATCGTCGACGTAGCGCTTCAGAAGAAGGGCGTAACCGAGATCATGGCCGAGATCCTCGAAAGAGCTGCGCACTTCCTGGGCCACCTGATCCTGGGCGGGTGCGGCGCGGATCTGCATCAGCGCATCGTAAGCCTTGATGCCGTCGCGGATGCGGGTTTCGGCCAGCTGTTCGAGCTTGTCGATACCGGGAATCTCTGTTGTCAGCGACCGCGTGCCGATCAGGCCCATGACCCAGGGGATATGCACGGCGAAATGTGTTTCACGCGCATCCTGGTCGGGGAAACCGAAGGCGGTGAAGGCGGCCGGAGCCGGCTCGGTCTTCCACATGCCTTCGATCGCGGCAAGCTTCATCTTCTGGTTCTCGGTCGCGAGATAACCGCTCTCGTCGCCAAGCACGACGACTGACAGCGCCGAGGCGAGGCCGAAGGATGCCGCCACCGTCATCGAGCGCTTGGCCAGTTCGATATGCCGGCCCTTGATCACATACCAGGCCGAGACGCCGAGCACGAAGATCGAAGCGCAGACGTAACCCGCCGACACCGTATGTACGAATTTCGCCTGGGCGACGGGATTGAAGACCACGTCGAAGAAGCTTGTTATCTCCATACGCATCGTCTGCGGATTGAGCGCCGATCCCACCGGGTTCTGCATCCAGCCGTTGGCGATGAGGATCCAGAGTGCGGAGAAATTCGAGCCGAGCGCCACGGCCCATGTGGCGACGAGGTGGCCGACCTTCGACAGCTTGTCCCAGCCGAAGAAGAACAGTCCGACGAAGGTCGCCTCGAGGAAGAAGGCCATCAGGCCCTCGATCGCGAGCGGCGCGCCGAAGATGTCGCCGACATAGTAACTGTAATAGCTCCAGTTCATGCCGAACTGGAATTCCATGACGATACCGGTTGCCACGCCGAGCACGAAATTGATGCCGAACAGCGTGCCCCAGAATTTCGTCATCTGCCGCCAGATCTGGCGGCCGGTCATGACATAGACGGTTTCCATGATTGCCAGCAGCACGGACAGGCCGAGCGTCAGCGGCACGAACAGGAAGTGGTAAAGCGCCGTCAGCGCGAATTGGAAGCGCGATAGCGCGACGATGTCTAATTCCATTGTCTTTCTCCCACGGTCCCACGGGGTACGGAGCGTTCCTCAGCGCCGGCTGGCGCCTGAGGGCATGCGGGTCTGGCTCAATCCGGCCGAAGCCGGTCGAGCGCCTTTTCGAACGCCGCCTCTCCGCGGCGCGAAATCTCTGAAATGCGGCCGCCTTCGATGACGGCGATGCAGTCTGCAATCGCGGCCTCGCGGCGGATATGGGTCGCGATGACAAGCGAGCGGCCCGCTGCCATTGCCGACAGGCGCTGGAGCACATCGCGGGCGGTGGCGCCGTCGAGGCCTTCGGTGGGCTCGTCTAGCAGCCAGAGCGGCGTATCGCGCAGGAAAAGTCGGGCAAGCGCCAGCCGGCGCGATTGGCCGCCGGAAAGGCCGAGGCCGCCTTCGCCGAGCCGCGTCTCAAGCCCTTGCGGCATGGCATCGACATCGGCCAGCAGGCCGGCGGCGGCAAGCGCATCGTGCAGATGGCCATTGCTCGCATCCGGATCGGCAAGAAGCAGATTGCCGCGCAGACTATCCTCGAAGAGTTCCGTCCGTTGCGTCAGCAGGGTCGCCGTCACTGCGGCGACGCTTCCCGACCTCGCCCGCAATTCGCCGGAAAGCAGAGCCAGCAGGCTTGATTTGCCCGCGCCGCTCGCGCCGATGACTGCCAGCCGTTCGCCCTGCCGTAGCGCAAGCTTGATGCTCTCAAGAGCAGGCACCGCGGAATTTTCATGGAAGGCGGACGCGCCAGCAAGTGCAAAGGCATATCCGGGCATCGGTAGCGCCAATGGCTCCGTTGCCGCCGCGGCGGCAAGCCTTGGCGAGATGCGTCTCGCTGCCAGCAGCGTCCGGCCGAGTTCCAGGGCGCCGCGACGCAGCGCCGCGAAGGGTTCGACGGCCGCCAAGGCGACGAGCAGGCCGAGGGCCGCGACAGGCGCGGTGATCGCCTTCGTCTCTCCAAGCGCCGCCACGGCAAGCAACGAAGCCGTCAGCAGCAAGGCCGAGACGAGGCCGAAGCCGAAGATCAGACCGGTTTCGACGCGATTCAGCCCGTCATCGGCATGAGCGGCATAGCTGTCGGCAGCAGCAATCGCGCTCCTCTGGGCCTCAAGCCGGCCGGCCATCAGCAGGTCGGTCTGGCCGGCGACGAGATCGATCATCCGCGAGCGCAGTGCCTCGATGCCATGGGCGCGCCGGCGGGCATGCTTGCGCGCCGCGCGGCCGCCGATCCATGGCAGGCCGAGGCCGGCGCCGGCGAGAAAGAGGCCGAAGGATAGGCCGAACAAGGGATGCATCAGCCCCAGCACCACGATCGCAGCCAGTGCTGCGCCGATTGCGACGGCGGCCGGCACGAGAATGCGGAGATAAAGGGAATCGAGCGCATCGATATCGGCCGTCAGCCGGAAGAGCAACCGCGCGGGGCGGCGCAAGAGAGCCCGGGCGGCACCCGGTTCGGCAAAGCCGCGAAACAGCCTCTCGCGGATCGCGGCGAGCACACCGAGCGTCGCCTCATGGGTGGCAAGTCTTTCACCGTAGCGAGCCGCTGTCCTGATGATGGCGAGCAGGCGAATGGCGGCAGCCGGCGCAAAGACGTCGAAGGTCATGGCAGCCGCGGCCGAAAGGCCGGCAAGCGAGGTGGCTGTGATGAACCAACCGGACAGGCCCAGCAGTGCAATGCCCGCCGTCACCGTCGCTGCCGAAAGCGCAGCACCGAGCAGCAGCGCGCGCCGGCGCTCGGCAAAGAACAGAATGAGGATCGGTCTGATGTCTGCAACAAGGAAACTCATTCGGCCGCCTCCCTCATGACGAAAGCGGCGTCGACGCGGACAGTTCGCTGCATGCGAGCGGCAAGCTGCGGATCGTGTGTCGCAACGACGAGGGTACGGCCCCGTGCGAGCGCAAGCAGGCTCTCTGCCACATCAGCCGCGGTGGCGGCGTCGAGATGGGCGGTCGGCTCGTCGGCCAGAATGATCTTCAGATGCGGATTGCAGGCCGCGCGCGCGATCGCAAGCCGCAGCGCCTCGCCGCCGGAAAGCCCGATCCCGCCTTCTCCGAGCGGCCGGCTGCCATAGGCGTCGGCCACCTTTCCGAGGCTGGCGGCATCGAGCGCGTCCGCCACATTGCCGCGTGAGATGCCGGGCCTTCCGAGCGCAATGTTGGCCGCGACGGTGCCGGCAAAGATATGCGGCTTCTGGCCGATCCATGCCATCGCACCCCTCAGGCTGGCGGCAGTTTCATCCCGAAGCTCGATGCCGCCGATGACGATGCTGCCGCCACATGGCGCCAGCCCTGATATCAGCGAAAGAAGCGTCGACTTGCCGCAACCGCTGGCGCCGAGCAGCGCCAGATGTTCACCGGCAGCGATTTTTAGGTTGAAGCCGTCGAGGACAAGCGGCTCGTCGGCGCCGTAACGGAAGGCAAGATTTTCGAGGTAGATGTCAGGAGCCTCGCCGCCAGCGGTTAACACTGCCTCAGCCGCCCCGGGGATCGGCAAAGCATCGGCAGCAAGCGCATCCAGGGCTTTCAGCGCCGCTTCACCGGCCGCCCGGTCATGCCAGACGGCCGAGAGTTCGCGCAGCGGCTCGAAGAAGGCGGGCGCGAGCAGCAGGATGAACAAGCCTTCTTGCAGATCGAGCCCGCCTGACCAGGTTCCGAAGCGGATTTCGCCGAGCAGGCTGAAGCCGACATAGACGGCTATCATCGCTACGCCGAGTGCGGCGAAAAGCTCGAGCACAGCCGAGGACAGAAAGGCGATTTTCAGCACGGACATGGTGCGCGCGCGCAGCAATTCCGCCTCGTGACGCAGCCCCCCGGCCGTTGCATCGACTGCGTCGAGCGCGCGGATCGTCGTCAGTCCGCGCAGCCGATCGAGCAGGAAGCCGTTGAGACCGCCGGTTGCGACAAGCTGTCTTTCGCTTGCCGCTTGGGCGCGCCAACCGATCAGCGCCATGAAGATGGGGATCAGCGGCGCGGCAAGCAGCAGGAGCAGAGCGGCGACCCAGGAGACCGGCATGATAAAGACAAGGATGACGAACGGCACAAGGCTCGCCTTGATGCGTGCCGGCTGGAAGCGCGCGAGATAGGGCACGATGAGTTCGGCCTGTTCGCCGATGACGCTTGCGGCTTTGCCTGATGCCGGCCGGCCGCGGTCGGTCGGCGACGATTGGGAAAGGGCAGCGACAGCGAGTTGGCGCTTGCGAGTGAGTTCCGTGCGTGCGGCGCGGAAGGCCAGACGGCCTCCAGCCGCCTCCAGACAGCTTTTTATCAATCCTAGGGCGAGGATGCCGAAGGCCAGCCAAAGCACGTCGTGCAGCCCGCCGCCATCGGCAATACGATCGACCGACACGGCCAGCAATCCCGCCTGCGGGATCCAGAAGGCGGCGGCCAGCGCCTGCAGCATCGCCGCATTGCGCAACTGGCCTTTTCCCGCGTCGGCGTGCGGCGATAGCGGCTCGCAATTGCGCGGCCGGATTTCCACTTCGTTTGTCGCGTCGAAGAAAGCAGTGCCCATGGCGCTAACTCTTGTTCGCAGGATTCGGCCGGCGGGCTCGGCCGAGCGAGACGATCCGGTCCTTGGCCTCCAGAAGCTTTGTCACTTTCGCGCCAAGCGAGAGTAACGTTGCGAGCCTTTCCGTTTCAAGTTGTTTCACATCTTCATACCAATGGGTCAGTTGTTCGATCAGCGTGTGCATCTCGCCCATGCGCTCCTGGGCATAGCGCTCGGCTTCGCTGGTAGGGCGCTGCATCAGGATCTCGCGCAGAACCGACAGCGTCGGATCGACTTCCCGCTTCTTTCGCTCCTCGGCGAGCGTCCGCAGTATCTGCCAGACATCATCCGGCGTGGTGAAGAAATCGCGGCGGTCATCCGGCTTGTGCTTGAGCAGGACGAGGTTCCAGGCCTGCAATTCACGCAGGCTCATCGACACGTTGGACCGCGAGATGCCGAGAGAATCGGCGATCTCTTCCGCGCAAAGCGGTGCAGGGGAGACGAAGAGCAGGGCGTAGATCTGGCCGACTGTGCGGTTGATCCCCCAGCGCGAGCCCATTTCGCCGAAATGGAGAACAAAGGACTGGACAAGAGGCGGAAGATTCATGGTCGTTTCCGTGTCGTCTGTGATTTCAGAAATTTCTGAAGCTACTATACAGACTTTCGGACCCGGCCGACAATCTGCAAGACGGCCCTGCGTCAATTTGGATGCCTGTCGGTTCGTTGCTCGTGCGCCATATATAGCCTGCCCCGGCGCCGATGGATTTGACTTAAATCAAGTCTGTAGCAATTTGCGAGGCGACGAAAAAACGCCCGGCAAGGTGTTACCGGGCGTTTGGTGACTGCGATATCAGGTGCGGACGCCCCTGCGGGGCCGGCTGGGATGGCGTCAGGCTCAGATCAAGCCGGACAGGAGGCCGACGCCGGCGAGGGCAGCAATGCTGCCGGCCGTGCGCGTCACCAACACGCCTTGACGTTTGCCGGCGTGCCCGACGGCGTAGCCAAGCGCGAGGCCAGCGGCGTGCAACAGTGCCGTGGCGACCATGAAACCGGCGGCATAGGCGCCGCCCGCAGCATTTTCCGGCATTTCAGCGCCGTGCGCATGACCATGGAAAATGGCGAAAAGGCCGATGATACCGGCCGCTGCGGCGAGCGGCGCCTTGACATTGAACGCCACAACGGCGCCAAGCACGACGACTGAAAGCGCGATACCGGTTTCAACAAAGGGGACATTGATACCGGAGACGCCAAGGAGACCGCCGAGTGCCATCACCAGAACGAAGGTCGTCGGCACAAGCCATACGGCGCGGCCGCCGAGCTGAAAGGCGAAAATGCCGACCATCACCATGGCGAGGATATGATCGAGGCCGGATATCGGATGGGCAAAGCCATGGCTGAAACCCGCCGCTTCGCCGATCGCGGGATGGGCGGAGGCGACGGCAGGAAGCGCGATGGCGGCCAAAGCCAGCAAGCTGCTCTTGAATGCTGATTTCATTGCTCGATCCCCTCTTAAGTTTTCCGGTATGTGGCGGCGGCCAGTAAAGACGTGCGCGCAGGCTAGTTCAAGGAATTTACGTCGTCAACGAAAACTCTAAGAAATAGCAAGGCAATTCAATTGCTTATCTGATAGGCAAATGCCGCTTTCGACAGCGTCGCCGCTTCCACCCGATGTAGCGAAGCATCACGAACTGGAAAGCGTTTCGCACAGAAGCTATCAATCGAAGAGCCGAGGCGGCGCCTACCGCCGCGATGGAGGAGATGTCCATGACGAATGCCGAACGACCGCTGGCGATCAGCGCGCCCGAGCCGCGCACGCTCGACCTGATCTTCAGCGACAAGGCGCGCACCGAACTGCATGCGAAATACGAGATCGTCGAAGCCGATCCGGAGAATATCGCCGGTCTCGGAGACGAAATCCTCGGCCGGGCCCGCTACATCATCGGTCAGCCGCCGCTTTCGGCCGAAACGCTCGCCAGAATGCCGGCTCTGCGCTCGATCCTCAACGTCGAAAGCAATCTTCTGAACAACATGCCCTATGACCTGCTCTTCGAGCGCGGTATCCATGTCGTGACGACAGGCCAGGTCTTTGCCGAGCCGGTCGCCGAAATCGGGCTCGGCTTTGCGCTGGCACTGGCGCGCGGGATCATCGATGCGGACGTCGCCTTTCGCGAAGGCAGCGAGCTTTGGGGCGGGGAGGGCAATGCAGGTGCGCGGCTGATCGCCGGTTCCGAGATCGGCATCGTCGGCTTCGGCGATCTCGGCAAGGCGCTGCGCCGGGTCCTTTCCGGCTTCAGAGCGCGCATCAGGGTGTTCGATCCCTGGCTGCCGCGCTCGATCCTCGAGGAAAACGGCGTCGAACCTGCGAGCCTTGAAGATGTGCTGACGAAGAGCGATTTCGTCTTCGTCGTCGCGGCCGTCACCAGTGAAAACAAGGGTTTTCTTGGCGCTGACGCCTTTGCCAGCATGCGCAGGAGCGCCGCCTTGATCCTGCTCAGCCGCGCCGACGTCGTCGATTTTGATGCGCTGATGGCGGCCGTGGCGTCCGGCCATCTCCTTGCGGCGAGCGACGTCTACCCCGAGGAGCCACTGCCGTCTGATCATCCGGTACGCAGCCTGAAAGGCTTCATCCGCTCGGCGCACCGGGCCGGAGCGCTCGACAGCGCCTTCAAGAAGATGGGCGACATGGTACTGGAAGACATGAACCTGATGGATCGCGGTCTGCCGCCGATGCGCTGCAAGCGGGCCGAACGCGAGACCGTCTCCCGCATGCGCTCCAAGCCGGTGGCAGTGAATTAGAAATGCCGCCCAAGCTGGTTGTCAGCTTGGCGGCATCCATAGTGGCTGGTTTTTTTAGGCGGCGCGCTGGCCGGTGCCCTGAATCGCAGCGAGCTTCCAATCCGCGCCCGGCTTGCGCACGAAGGTCCAGATTTCGATGCTTTCACTCGGACGGCGGTCGTCGCCGGAAACGACACGACCGCTGTCGCGTTCGACCATGGCATCGATGGAGGAATAACGCATGGCAAGCGTCGCATATTCCTGGCCGTTCTCGCGCCAGGCCTCGGCAATATCGCCCTGCAGCAGCCTGACGTCGGAGACACGGTTGCGCACGCCGTTGGTGGCGTTTTCTCCCAGTTCCTCGGCCAGGTAGGACATGGCCTCGGGCGTCGTCAGCCGGCGCAACGTGCTGTAGTCTTCGGCGCCGTAAGCGGTCTGCACCTTAGTCAGCAACTCCTCGAACTGGTCGAGATCCGACTGGGTCAGCCCGATCTCGTCGCTCGGGTGATCGCGGCGCGACTGCCCGCCGTAACCGGCGCCCGAGCCGATCGCCGGAATCTGGAACGACGAATTGTTCGTGGGCGCCATGTTGAAGGACTGGCCGGCGGACCGGCTCTGGCCGCCGATGCCGTAAGAGGGCTGGCGGCGGTTGGCGAAATAGCGCATGGCGAACATGATGGCGCCGCCGATCAAGGCAATCTGCAGCAGCATGCCAAGGAAGCCGAAGCCGCCGCCGAAACCATGGCCGAGCAGCATGCCGAGAAGGCCGCCGGCGATCAGGCCGCCGATCATCGACCGGCCGAAGCCATTGAAGAAACCCGGGCGCTGCTGGGCGTAGCCGGGCTGCTGCGTGCCATAGGGGGCGGTCGTTTGCGGGCGCGGCGTCATCGAGCGTTCAATGGGGGCAGCCGGGGCAGGCGCCGTGCGGGTAACCGGAGGCGCGCTGAAAGTACGGGTGCCACGGCTTCCGAACCCGCCGAAGCCGCCGGCGCGGCGCGCATCGGCATCGCTGATCGTGGCAAAAACGGTAGCGCTCGTCAGTACGGCAATGGCCGCCATCTTGGCAAAACGCGAAACGGTACTCGGCATTCCTGGTCTCCTGTCATGCACAATCACGGCATGTCGGGATAGAATATAGGTCGTCTTTCTTCTGTTTGAAGTTTTTCGGCCGCTTTATTGGCAGACGTCGACCCAGCTGGCGCCGGTCAGCTCGGCCAGCCTTCCTGTGGCGATGCGCACGGCCGAATTGGTCGAGCCGGCCGCCGGCACCACTTCATCGAAGCGTTTCAGCGAAATATCGCAATAAATAGGCAGCGGTGAGGGCAGGCCGAACGGGCAGACACCGCCGACGGGATGGCTGGTGACCGCCATGACCTCTTCGGCATCGAGCATGCGCCCCTTGGCCCCGAAAGTGTCCTTGAACTTGCGATTGTCGAGCCGTGCCGTACCGCCGGCAACGACCAGCATCATCTGCTCGCCGACGCGCAGGCAGATCGTCTTGGCGATCTGGGCGGGCTCAACGCCATGGGCTTCGGCGGCAAGCGCCACCGTCGAGGAGCTCTCGGCGGTTTCGATGATTTCGATGTCGGGTGCGTGGGTGCCGAAGAAGGCGCGGACGGATTCAAGGCTCATGGGTGGGATGCTAGACCAGGAAAGGCGCAATTTGAAGCATAAAAGATGCTCGCCGAACACCGCCGCTTGCAAGTGCCGCGGACATCGTCATAATAATTTTGCACACGTGCTCAATTTTGTCATTCGGCCGTTACAACAAGCCCATAGAGCGGGACTCGTCACGTTTTCGCGGGCTTTCGAAGCGGTCGTCAACACCAGTGATGACCCGTCAAAGAGGCCTCACACTGGTCTTCTGGGGAGATGAAGAAGATGACCATTTTGCCGACGTTGAAATCCCTTACTATCGCGGCTGCCATCCTGGCCTCGACCTCCGTATTCGCACTTGCCAAGGACGTCACCATCAGCGTCTGGGCCGGCGGCACCGGCCCGAACGACGTCTATCGTCTCGATGCCATCGAGATCGCGGCTCAGCAGTTGCAGCGCGAAGCCGCCCTCAAGGGCGAAGATCTGAAAATCACCGTCGAGAAGAAGCCCTATAGCGCCTGGGAAGACTTCAAACAGGCCTTGACCCTTGCCGCAGAAGCAAAGACCGCCCCGAACATCGTCGTCAGCGGCCATGAGGACATCGCGCCTTGGTCGCAATCCGGCCTGATCGTTCCGATCGAGGATTATGTCGACCTCGATTCCTGGCCGCTCAACGGCATCTACGAAAATCTTCTGAAGATCGCCTCCTACAACGGCACCGTCTACGGCATCCCGCAGGATGCCGAATCCCGACCGATGTTCTTCTGGAAGCCTTACATGAAGGCGATCGGCTACAGCGACGCCGATCTCGACGCCCTGCCTCAGAACGTGCAGGACGGCAAGTATACGATGAAGAACCTGCTCGAAGACGCCAAGAAGATGCAGGACAAAGGCCTCGTCCAGCCCGGCTACGGCTTTTATCCGCGCACCAGCAACGGTCCGGATTACTGGCAGTTCTACACCAGCTTCGGCGGCACGATGGAAGACGGTGGCAAGCTCGTTTTCGACAAGGCCGCGATGACCCGCACTTATCAGTTCTTTGCCGACGCCGTTAAAGCAGGCGTCACCAAGAAGAACCATATCGGCATGCCGGGCGATCAGTGGTGGAAGGAAGTCGCCACCGGCAAGGCCGGCATCTGGGACGGCGGCACCTGGCACTATGCCCGTCTCGTCAACCAGGAAGGCCTCAAGGATTTCTTCGGAAACGTGATCTTCACGCTGATACCGGCCGGCGAAGGTGGCAAGGCCAATACGCTGACGCATCCGCTCGTCTATCTCCTGACCGCAGGTCACAGCCAGGATGATACGGAGATCGCTGCCCAGCTGGTCAAGATCGCCTCTGAGCCCCGCACCAACGCGTTGCATGCGGTCAAATCAGCCCATCTCGGCATTTCCGAGGCGGAGTCCCAGGTCGATTTCTATTCCGCCGACCGCTGGACCCGCGAAGCCACCGAACGCCTGCTGCCGCATGCCAACGCGATGCCGAACAATTCCGATTTCGGCACCTATTGGAACATCATGTGGAAGAACCTCGAAGCTTCCTGGACCGGCGCCAAGGCAGTCGACGCCGCAGTCGGCGACGCCGAAAGCGAGCTGAAAAGCACGCTCGGCGACAAGATCGTCATCCGCTAAGATCGAAGCGTCCCTCCGGGCGGCGGCGACCCGCCGCCCGATCGATCCCTTCGAGGAGGCTTCCATGAAATCGTCCAGAACGCTCGGCCTGGTGATGATCGCGCCTGCGGCGATTATGATCGTGCTTTTCTTCCTGATGCCGGTCGTTCTGACGGCAGTCTTTTCTATGACGAACATGACCACGGCGACCGGCATTTCAGGAGGTGTCTATCAGATCGCACCCAATTCGTTGATCACGCTGAAATCGGTAATGCCGGAGATCGCGGCCGAGTTGGCCGAGCCGCGCTACACGATCGACGAAGCCGGCCTCAAGGCCGTGGAGAGCCTCGGCCTTGCGCCTGCGATCGCGGCGGAGTTGCGCGCCAAGCACGCCGGCGAGGTCTTTGCGACGCGGCGCGAGGCCGAACGTATGATCAAGGATCTTGCCGAACGACCTTCGACGCGCGAGGTCAAACAGATCTCCGAACAGTTCAACCGCTCCGTCCTCAATACGCGCTTCGACAGCAAGGAACAGCTGTTTTCGTCGCTGGACGGACTGGGGCTCAAGCTGACGCCGGAGCAGAAGGAAACCGTCGCCAAGACCACCTATACCGGCTGGACCTGGACGACCGACAATTTCTCACGCATGACCAGATCGCCCGACATGGCGCGTGTGCTTTTCAATACCGTGCTCTATGTCGCGCTGGTATTGATGCTCTTCAACGTCGGTTATGCTCTGCTGCTTGCCATCTGGACGCATTACATGCCTGCGACGCCGGCCTCAATCTTTCGCGGCATCTGGCTCCTGCCGCGCATCACGCCCGTCGTCATCTACGTCATGTTGTGGAAGTGGCTTGCCTGGGACAGCGGCTTCATCTCCATCCTGATGGGCAAATTCGGCTACCCCCCGAAGAACTATCTGCTCGATACCGCCTATAATGCCTGGTCTTTCGTCGTGCTGATCAACGGCTTCATCGGCGCCTCGATGGGCATGCTGGTGTTCTCGTCGGCGATGAAGGCCATTCCGAAGAGCCAGTTCTATGCGAGCGAGGTCGACGGCGCCTCACGCTGGCAGCAGATCCGCTACATCATCCTGCCCCAGATGCGCTGGCCGATCCTCTTCGTCACCTGCTATCAGACGCTGTCGCTGCTCGCCTCCTTCAATGAAATCCTGCTCGCCACCAATGGCGGGCCGGGCAACGCGACCGAGGTCTGGGCGCTCTCCGCCTATCACACCGCGCTCAGGAATTATGCCGGCAATCTCGAATACGGGCTGGGAGCCGCCATGGCGCTGGTGCTCGTCGTCATCGGCGTGATGCTGTCGCTCCTCTATCTGCGCGTCTTCAACTACCGCACGCTTGTCGCCAAGCCCCTGATCGAGGATTGACCATGGCCGAACGATCCCAACCCTCGGCAAATTACAGCAGCTGGCCCGTCATGGCGGCGCTTACCATCGTCAGCCTGCCGCTGCTATTGATGTATGTCTATCTCTTCCTCGACACCGTAACAATAAAGCAGCAGGACGCGTTGCTGCCGTCGGGCCTGACGCTCGATCACTGGCGTTTCCTGTGGCAGACGACGCCGGGTAAAGCCAACATCTGGCAGGTGACCGTGAATACGCTGCTCTTTGCAGCCAGCACCACCAGCGTCGTGCTCATCGTCTCGTCGATGGCCGGTTACGTGCTCTCGCGCCTGAACGTGCCGGCGCGTGGCTTCTTCCTTGCCGGCGTCATGGTGCTGCATGCCTTCCCCTCCGTGACGCTGATCATCGCCATCTTCATCGTGCTGCAGATGATAGGCCTCTATAACTCGCTGATCGGCGTCATCCTGGTGAAGGCGGCGATCGACCTGCCGCTCGGCATCTGGCTGATGAAGGGGTTCTACGATACCGTGCCCTGGGAAATCGAAATGGCCGGCGTCGTCGACGGCGCGTCGCGTTTCAGAGTTTGGCGCAGCCTGGTGCTGCCGCAGGTCAAGCCCGGCATCATGGCGCTGGGCCTGTTCTCCTTCCTGTCCGGCTGGGGCGAGTTCATCCTGCCGCAGGTGCTGGCGCCGGGCAACCAGGTGCAGGTGCTGTCGGTCTATCTCGCTGGCTTCCTTGCCGACGACAACAATTACGATTTCAACATGTTCAAGGCGGTCGGCCTCTTCTACCTCATTCCGGTGCTGATCGCTTACGCGCTCTTCAATAAATACCTCATGAACATCTACGGCGGCGGGAGCAAAGGCTGATGCGCATCCTCCTCGACAATTTCTCGAAGAGCTTCGGCTCCACCAAGGTCATCGAGAACATGCAGCTCGAGGTCGCCGGCGGCGAGATGCTGGCGCTGCTTGGCCCGTCCGGCTGCGGCAAGTCGACGACGCTTTTTGCAGTCTGCGGCATCCACCGGCCGACCGGCGGACGCATCCTTTTCGGCGATCGGGATGTCACGGACCTGCCGAGCCAAGCCCGCAATGTCGGTGTCGTCTTCCAGTCCTATGCGCTCTACCCGCATATGACGGTTGCCGAGAACATTGGATTTCCTCTGAAGGTCAAGGGCGCGCCTGCCGCCGAGATCCGCAAAGAGGTCGATCGTATCGCAGCCCTGGTTCACATCGGCAATCTGATGAGCCGCCGGCCGGCCGAGCTTTCCGGCGGCCAGCAGCAGCGTGTGGCGCTGGCCCGGGCACTGATCCGGAAGCCCGACGTGCTGCTGCTCGACGAACCCCTCGCCAACCTCGACGCCAAGCTGCGCCTCGAAATGCGCTCGGAGATCCGACGCCTGCAGCGCGAGACCGGCATCACCGCCATCCTTGTCACCCATGACCAGGTGGAGGCGATGAGCATGTGCGACCGCATCGCCATCATGAAAGAGGGCGAGATCGTCCAGATCGCCACGCCGGCCGAGATGTACAACGATCCGAGGACCGCCTTCGTCGCCGGCTTTCTCGGCAATCCGCCGATCACCTTCCTGCGCGGCGTCATGGAAAACGGCGCTTTCGCAATTCCGGAAAGTGAGATCCGGGTGCCGTTGCCCGACGCGATCGGCGCCGCCGAAGGCAGCAAGCTGATGCTTGGCGTCCGGCCGGAGCATTTTACGCCGGCCGGCGACATCACCGTGACCGGCAAGATCACCTTCGCCGAAACGCAAGGGCGAGAGAATCTTTACGACGTGCGTCTTGCCAGCGGGCCGCTGCTACGCTCGATCCAGCCGGCGCGCAACGATATTCACGTCGGCGACGATGTCGCCTGGGGGATCGACAGCCGCGGCGTGTTCGTCTTCGACGAGAACGGAACGAGGCTCTGATGACCCGCGATTTTTCAGCCTTCTTCCAACGTTACGGCTGGCCGACGGCCAAGGGCCGGCTTCCCTTCTGCATCGGCCATCGCGGCGCCAGCGGCCATGAACGCGAAAACACGCTCGCCGCGTTCCGCCGCGCAGCCGAACTCGGCGCGGAGATGTGGGAGCTCGACACGCAGCTGACCGGCGACGGCGTGGTGGTCGTCTCGCATGACGACCATCTGGACCGGGTCTACGGCATCGACCGGCGCATCTCGGAAATGACGGCGGCGGAGCTTGCCGACCTTGACGGCGTCGACGTGCCGAGCTTTTCAGAGGTCGCCGCTCTCGCTCGAGAGACGGGGACCGGCCTCTATGTCGAGCTCAAGGCGCCGGGGACCGGCATCCGATGCTGGCAGCACCTTGTCGAAATGAACCAGCGCTTTGCCTCCCTTGGCTCCTTCGATACCGCTCAGGTGCGCGAACTCAGGGACGCTGCCTGCGATTTTCCGCTCTCGGTGCTGATCCGCGTCGGCCACGATCCGCATGCTCTCGGTGATGAGGCCGGCGCAGATATCCTCCATCTCTGCTGGGAAAGGGCAGGGGAGCGTCCGCAGGATCTGGTGACCGAGTCGCTGCTGCATCGTGCCTTCGAGGTGGGCCGCGAGATCGTGCTCTGGCACGAAGAGCGGCGGACCATTCTCGATGACCTCATGAAACTCCCGGTTCTCGGCATCTGCACCGATCTGCCCGATCTGATGCGGCCGCCGACGACGAAGGAGAAAGCACTTGGCTGACAAGGTCAAGGGACCGCGCAAGGTAACCTCCTTCGACGTGGCGCGGGTGGCCGGCGTCTCGCGCGCCGCCGTGTCGCGCGCCTTCACGCCGGATGCCAGCGTTTCGCCGAAAACGCGCGAGAAGGTCTATCAGGCCGCCAAGGAACTCGGCTATCGAGTGAATTATCTTGCGCGAAGCCTCACCAACAAGCGTTCCGATCTCGTCGGTCTCGTCGCCGCGGGTTTCGACAACCCGTTCCGCACGCTGCAGATCGAGCATCTATCTCGGGCGCTGCTCGCCCGTAACTTCCGCCCGATCCTGCTGCCAACCTCACAGGAGGCGGATACTTCAACGGTCATTGGCCAGTTGCTGCATTACGCCGTGTCAGGCGTCATCGTCACATCGGACGCACCGCCGACCGAAATCTGCGAACAATGCGCGGCCGAAGGCGTGTCGATCGTGCTGATCAACAAGGGCAACGACATTCCTTTTGTCGACCGCATCATCTCCGACGACAGCATGGCGGGTCATCTGGCGGCCAGCCATCTGATCGATAGCGGCGTGCGTAAGCCCGCCGTGATGGCCGCCCCGGCCAGATCCTATACGGCGCGACGTCGCAGCGAGGCCTTCATCGCCCGTTGCAAGCAGCTTGGCGTTGAGGGGCAGTTCCTGCAGGTCAAAATCAACGACTATCGGAGCGGTTATGACGCGGCAACCGACCTGGCCGCATCCGGCGTCGATGGGCTGTTCTGCGCCAACGACTATATGGCCTGCGGGGTGATCGACGGCGTCATGCAGGGCAGGAGCCGCGACGAGGCGCCGCCGCTCCGCATGATCGGCCATGACGACATCCCCCAGGCCGCGTGGACCGCCTACGACCTGACGACCATCCGCCAGCCATGCGACATCCAGGCAGAACAAACCGTCGACCTGCTGATCAGCCGGATGGCCGAACCGGAGCTGACGGCGCGTGTCGAGTCCACGCCGGTGACATTGATAAGAAGAAGGACCGCCTGATGAATGCCGCATTCGACGCCGCTGCCATCCGTGCACGGGCTGAGGCCGCCACTGCTGTCGCGCTCGAGGTTGGACGGGAGGCAGCCAGGTTCCGGCGCGAGTCGGATCCCGGCACTCTCGCCGTTCAAAGCAAGGGATTGCAGGACTTCGTCACCATCGCCGACGGGAGAGCGGAGCAGGCGATCCGCCAGGGGCTCATCTCGCGCTTCCCCGGCGATACCTTCATGGGAGAAGAGAGCGGCGGGCAATCGGAAGGAGCCGGCACCTGGGTCGTCGATCCGATCGACGGCACGACCAACTATATTAGGGGCTTTAGTTATTGGGGCGTTTCGATCGCCTTTGTCGTCGGCGACAAGGTCGAGATCGGCGTCGTTTACGACGCTGCTGAGGATAAAGTCTTTCACGCTGTTCGCGGCGGCGGCGCCTTCAAGGATGGGCTGCCGATCCATGCGGCGACGACTGCCGATCCCGCCAGTGCGCTCATCATTCTCGGGCATTCGCGCAAAACGAGCTTCGACGAGTATCTCGCGCTCTCCAGGCGACTACATGAGCGCGGCATGGATTATCGGCGCATGGGCGCAGCCGCCATCGACCTTGTGCGCGTCGCCGAGGGCGCCGCTGACCTCTGTTACGAACGTCACCTCAATGCCTGGGATATGCTCGCCGGTGCGCTGATCGCCGAAGAGGCCGGCGCCACGGTTGTGATGCCGCCGGTCGGCAGCCTACTTGCCGATGGCGGCCCTGTCGTCGCCCATGCGCCGGGGCTCGCAGGTGAATTTGCCTTCATCCTTGAGAGCGCGGGACTGACGCTCGCCAGTTAGCCGGGGATGCGACGGCGCCATGCGCGTTCGGTCGCCGGCGCTTCGTCGGTGGTGATCTGGTCCGGCTTCAGGGCCATCAGCGCCGAAAAGTTCCGCCATTCCGCATCGCTGAATCCAGCCTCCGGATCCTTCAAGGTGAAGGTCCATGCATCGACGCGTTTGCCTTCGTCCCGGCAGAGTCCGATCAGGTCGAAGCCATCCTCGGCGGCATCAAGGATCAGCTGCCAGTGGAGATAGACGGTATCAGGTTCGGTCGGACCGCGAAGGTCGGCGCGCAGTTCCATTTCGGCCGCCCTCCAGCCGCTGGCCTGACAGATATCGTGAAGTTTCTCGGTCGGATCGATGCCGCGCAGCAGATGTGGAAGCTTTTCCTTGACCGCCACAATGAGGTCGAGACTGCCACCGCTGACGATCACCGAGGCGGTGATGTCACGGAAATGCACCGCAAGATGCTCGATGCCGCGGGTGCCGACAGCTTCGTAATCGTCCTTCATGTCGAATTGCAGCAATGCGGCCGGATGCGTTGACTGCATCATGTCGGCAAGATCCTCGCTAAGGATCAGCGGCCGGGCGCCGTCCTTCATCCTGACATCGCGGAGGTCGGCAACGTTCTTGGCAGCGATTGGTCCGCGGCCCGTCGTTTCACCTTCGAGCTCCCTGTCGTGCAGCACGGCGAAGCCGCCGTCGGCACGCACGCGCAGATCGAGTTCCATCGAGGCGCCTGCCGCAAAACCTTCCGCCATCACTTCGGCGGAGAACAGGGGATCGGCAACGCGCTTGCGCAGCCGGTGCCATTTCAGACGGGTGTGATGCCCCTCGTGCGAAATCTCCAGGCCCTGCGAATCCGCCAATGTCGTCATCTGCATCCAGTCTCCGCGATGCCACTCTCCTGCCTTGCGAGCACGCGATTATCAAGAGCCAAATATTCAGCGGCCGAATGCTGCCACATCGCCTCTGAAGCGGCGGCGGCACCCGCGGACGACCCGCTTACCTAAGCGCTGTGGGGGTCGGCGTCGCATGGCTCGGTGACGGCCTCAATAAAATTCGAATGATCGGGGTTCGCGAGACATTTTTTCAGCAGCTATTATTTGTTCAACCGTTGGCGGCCAGGCGCGCCGGTTCGCTAAACAGATTGCGGTAGGCCGCCCCCGGATGCGGCGCGACAAGCCGTGGGCCTGCTCCTCCAAGCTTTTCCCGCAGCGTTCCTTTGGCATATTCGGTCTTGTAGACGCCGCGCTTCTGCAATTCCGGCACCAGCAGGTCGACGGCATCCTCGAAACTCTCGGGCGTCACGGCATAGGCGAGGTTGAATCCGTCGACATCGGTATCCTCGATCCATTCCTGCATCAGATCAGCGACTGTCTGCGGCGAGCCGACGAAAACTGGACCGAAGCCGCCGACGCCGACCCAATCGGCCATTTCGCGCACCGTCCATTCCTTTGTGGGATCAATCGTGGTGAAGGTCTCGACGGCCGATTGCACCGCATTGGTATGACGATGCCGCAGCACCTCATCGGGTGCGAACTGACCGAAATCGATGCCCGTCCAGCCGGAGATCAGCGTCAATGCGCCCTCGAAGGAGGCGTATTTGCGGTATTCGTTGAACTTGCGCTGCGCCTCGGCATCCGTCTCGCCGAGCACCACAGTCTGCAGGTTGAAGGCAAGGATTTCGCGTGGGTTGCGGCCGACGCGCTCGGCTGCCTCGCGGACATTGGCGACATAGCGTTTCAACACGGCCTTTGACGGCGAGGCGACGAAGATGCATTCGGCGTGGGCGCCGGCGAAATCCTTGCCGCGGCTGGAGGCGCCGGCCTGGTAGAGTACCGGCGTGCGCTGCGGTGAGGGTTCGCTCAAATGGATGCCGGGCACGTTGAAATGCTTGCCGGAATGGTTGATCGGATGGACCTTGTCCGGATGGGTGAAGATACCGCTTTCCCGGTCGCGAACGACGGCACCGTCCTCCCAGCTGCCCTCCCACAGCTTGTAGCAGACCTCGAGATATTCCTCGGCGAGATCGTAACGATCGTCATGCTTCGTCTGCGCGGGCTGGCCGATATTCAGCGCGCCGCTGTTGAGATAGGAGGTGACGATGTTCCAGCCGACACGCCCCTTCGTCAGGTGGTCAAGCGTCGAGATGCGCCGGGCGAAAGTGTAGGGATGCTCGAAGGAGAGTGAGGCGGTCAGGCCGAAGCCGAGATGCTCGGTCTCGTGAGACATCGTCGGGATGAGCTGCAGCGGATCGTTGACCGGCACCTGCGCGGAATGGCGCAGTGCCGCATCGACATTGCCGTTCAGCACATCGTAGACGCCGAGCACGTCGGCGATGAACAGCCCGTCGAACTTGCCGCGCTCTAGCGTCTTTGCCAGATGCACCCAATAGTCGAGATCCTTGTAGGTCCAGGACTTGTCGCGCGGATGGCGCCAGAGCCCCGGCGACTGATGTCCGACGCAATTCATATCGAAGGCGTTCAGCCTGATTTGGCGGGTCATGTCTTTTCTTCCTTGAAATTAAGGATTGCTACGGCCGAGGCCGTAGGTCAGGGCCAAGGCCCCGACGAGCACGGCGCCCTTGACGAAATCCTGGGTGTAGTAGGGGGCGTTCAGCATGGTGAGACCGTTCAAGAGCACGCCGACGAAGACGGCGCCGGCGATGGTGCCGAGCACGTTCGGACGCCTGAGATTGAGGACGGCGAAACCGATCAGTGCGGCAGCGACCGAATCCATCAGCAGCGAGCCGCCGGAAGAGACGTCCCCGCGCCCGACACGGGCGGCGATGACGATGCCGCCGAGCGATGCCAGCGTGCCCGACAGGACATAGGCAAGGGTCTTCAGCTTGACAGTCGAGGCTCCCGCAAGCCGGGTGGCGACCTCATTGCCGCCGGTCGCAAACAGCAGCCGGCCTATGCGGGTGCGCTCGGTGAGGATGAAAAGGAGAACAGCGACGGCGGCCATCAGCACCACGGAAACGGGCAGGGTGCCGAGGATGCTGTAGCGGCCGATCAGCAGGAAGGCCGGGTCGTAGGCCCCGGTTGCCTTCGAGCCGTCGGGCAAGGTGAGACCCGCAGAAATCGACCGGCCTGCCGTCGGGATCAGCTGCAGGCCGGAGAGCAGGAACATCATCGCCAGTGTCGCCAGCAGGTCCGGCACCTTCAGGCGGACGATGAGGAAGGCGTTGACGAGACCGACCAAGGCGCCGAAGGCGAGGACCAGCGGCACCGTCGCATAAGCGTCGAAGCCCCACACGATCATCGCGTAACTCGCCGCCATGACGCTCGATGCGGCGACTGCGCCGATCGACAGATCGAAGCCGCCGACGGCGAGCGTGACGGTGACGCCGGCGCCAAGAATGGCGACCACGGAAACCGCCTGCAGAATGCTCATCAGATTGGCGATATTGATGAAGGCGGGCTCGGCGATGGTGAAGCCGACGACGAGGAGCGCAAGCAGGATGAAGACCGCGCCCGCACGCAGAAACGCGCCGAGGGCGGCCAGTGGATTGCGGTCGGCCCGCGGCACGGCGCCTGCCTGCGGCACGGTTTCTTCGTCGATCGTCGTCATACGGATATTCCCTGGATCTCAGGATGAGGGGCGGCATCGTCGGCCGCAGGTCTCAACACGTGGCGGTCGATGACGAGAATGCGGTCGGCCACCTCATAGGCCTCCTCCGGATCGGAGGTCGCAATCAGCGTCGCCCGGTCGGTGCGGGCGCGGATGGCCCGGATAATGTCGCGGCGGGCGCCGACATCAACGCCCTGGAAGGGTTCGTCGAGCAGCAGCAGCCGGCTTGGCTCCGCCTCCCATCGGGCGATCACCGCCTTCTGCTGGTTGCCGCCGGAGAGCGACCAGATCGATGCGAGCGGCCCGGCGGCCTTGATGCCCAGACGGGTGATCGCCTGTTCGGCCTGGCGGCGTTCACGCCCGCCGACAAGGAAACCGCTGGGATACCATTTTCCAAGATGCGGCAGGCTGATCGTCGCCGATAGTGAATGGCCAGGCCACGCCGGGGGCATGAGCGAAGAGCGATGCCGGTCTTCGGCAGCCATGGCGACACCCGCCGCGATTGCTTCGGCCGCACTCTTCGGCCGGTACGGCCGGCCGTCGAGAAACATCGCGCCACGCTGAAGCGCCGTCACGCCGAAGATCGCCCGGAGCAACCTGCTCTTGCCGGCGCCGAGCACGCCGGTGACCGCCACCACCTCGCCCTCATGCAGCGACAGGTCGAAGGTCGCGCCTTCCGGCAGCAGGCTGATATCGCGCATTTCGAAAATCGCCGGGCCGATCGCGGGCCGCGCATCAGGCCGCGCCGCTTCCAGCTTGCGGCCGATCATTGTCTCGATGGCACTCGAAAAATCGATCGGCCGCGAGAAGGTTCCGACGACCCGGCCGCCGCGCATGACGAGCGCACGGTCGGCGATCGCTTCGAGATCGGCTGTACGATGCGAGATATAGAGGATCGCTAGGCCCCGCTTGCGCAGCCTCAGCAAAATATCGAACAGCCGTCGGCTTTCCTCGCCGGAAAGGCTTGCCGTCGGCTCGTCGAGAATGAGGAGATCGGCGCGATTGGCAAGTGCGCGGGCGATTGCCACGAGTTGCCGGTCAGCGCTGGTAAGTTCCCCAAAATCACGGTCGAGCGGCAGGCTGAAGCCGGCGGCATCGAGCATCGCCTGTGCGGCGCGGCGGATGCCGGCGCGTGACACGAAGAAGGGTGTGCTGCAATCGGCGAAACGATTAAGCAGCAGCGCATCGGCAACGGTCAGTCCCGCCGCGCCGACAATATCTGTCGATTGGTGTACGGTGACGACACCGGCTTTCGCCGCTTCGGCCGGGCTGCGCGGCGCGAAAGGGTGGCCCTCGAGATGGATCGTGCCGCCATCAGCCGCGAGCACCCCGGAAAGGATCTTTACCAGTGTCGATTTGCCGGCGCCGTTTGCACCCATCAGCGCCACGATCTCGCCGCGCTCTATAGAAAGATCCGCGCCAGCCAGCGCCCGCGTCGACCCGAAACTGCGGGTGATGTTTCCAATGTGAAGAAGCGGCATCGACAAGATCCGGAACTGCATTCGAAGCGGAATTGTGCCCCGTTCGTGGGAGCGAATTCCAGGCACGCATTTCCCTGGTGAACTATGCCCGGGAAACAAAGAATCTCCCGCAGCCGGCAAAATCGGATCATTTAATCTACTAAAAGTATAGATATTATATCTAATAAATCGACGCGTCGCGAGGGCTGGAACCTGTCAGACGACGCCTCCGATTGTTAGAAGGAACGCGACGATGAAATCCCTCGCACGGCTCGCACTCTCCGCCGCCGTCATTCCGTTTATTCTCATTCAAGGCGCACACGCCGACGGCCTGTCCGGTGCTCCGGCACCCTTCGACAAGGGCGGCGTCAAGGTGGCGCTGATCAGCTATATCTCGGCGGGCGATTTCTTCCAGGCATATCAGGCCGGTGCTGAGGCCCAGGCCAAGGCTCTGGATATCGACCTGCGCGTCTTCCCCGGCCGGCAGGATGCCGCCGAGCAGCGAGAACAGATCCTGCAGGCGATCAATCTCGGCGTCTCCGGCATTGTCATCGACCACGGCCTGCCGGAATCGCTCGGCGACGTGGTCCAGCAGGCGCTCGACAAGGGCATCAAGGTCGTGGCCTTCGACGTCAACCTCAACAACCCGAAGATTCCGCAGGTCGAGCAGAGCGACCATGAACTCGCATCCCTCGCTCTCGAGCAGGTGGTAAAGGACAACGGCAAGGAATTCAAAGCGGGCTATGTCTATGTCGCCGGCTTTGCGCCCCTCGACCGCCGCAACGAAGTTTGGGACAAATTCAAGTCGGAGAATAAGGGCGTCGTAGAAAAGGCCCGCTTCGGCAATGTCAGCGACACGACGGCGACCTCGACCGCCGACCAGGCCAAGGCCGCGCTGGCCGCCAATCCGGATATATCTGTCGTCTTCGCGCCCTATGACGAATTCGCCCGCGGCGTAAAACTTGCCGCAAACGACCTTGGCATCGCCAAGAAACTCAAGATCTATTCGGCCGACGTTTCCACAGCCGATATCCAGGAGATCACCGAGGAGGGCAGCCCCTGGGTCGCAACGGTGGCGACCAATCCTGCCGTCGTCGGCGCCGTCTCCATCCGCGCTGCGGCGCTGGAAATCGCCGGACAGACGGTTCCCCATCAGATTACCGTCAAGCCGACCCTTCTGACGCAGGAAAGCCTGCGCGCCGCTGGCGTCAAGACGATCGAGGACCTGGCGGCCAAGATCCCGGCCTTCAGCACGAGCGATGCGGCGACCGCGAGCTGGATCCCGGACAAGCTGTTCTAAGGCTTTTCAGCGCGATCCTTCCGGCGGGAGCACTCGGCTCCCGCCGGATCATCTTTTTGGAGAATTGGAGCCCCGTCCATGAGCCAGTCCAATGTCGTCTTCGCGGTGAGCCGCAACCCGACGCGAGAAGACCTCTTTGCCCGTGCCGAGGAGATTTCGGCCGACCTTTCCCGCCGCGCCGCAGACCTCGATCGCGACGGTCGTCCGCCGCTCGCTGAAATCGTCAAGCTGAAGAATGCCGGGCTGCTGAATGCGCTGCATCCTACCGAGATTGGTGGCGGCGGCCTCGACTGGGTCGGCGGTCTGAAGCTGGTGCGCATCCTCGCCCGGGGCGAGAGCTCGATCGGCCAGCTGCTCGGCTACCATTATGTCAACAGCCAGTACATTTACTGGGCGCTCGATCCGGCGCGTGCCCATGCACTCGGCAGCGAAACCGTCGCCAGGAACCTCTACTGGGGCGCCGCCGTCAACCCGCGCGATCCCGGTCTGGTGCTTACCCGCCGCGGCAACGGCTACGTGCTGAACGGACGCAAGTCCTTCTCCACGGCGGCGCGTGTCTCCGACTACATCAACGCCAATGCGGCGCTCGACGACAAGATCGCCGGCTTTGCCGTGCCGACCAATCGGCCGGGCTATGTCGCCAATGACGACTGGGACAATATCGGCCAGCGTCTCTCCGACAGCGGCAGCGTCGAATTCCGCGACTTTCCCGTCTACGAGGAGGATTTCGTTGGCGCCCCCGCCGCACCTGATGCCGCCGCGCCGGTGCTTTCAACCTTCAACACGCCCTTCATCCAGCTGGTCTTCGTCAACTTCTATCTCGGCACCGCCGAAGGCGCGCTGCAGGCGGCGGTGGATTATGTCCGCACCACCACCCGGCCGTGGATCACCTCGGGCGTAGAGCGGGCGGCCGACGATCCCTATATCCTCGAACGTGTCGGCGAATTCACCGCGGCGCTCAAGGCCTCGGCAGCCCTTGCCGACAGCGCAGCCGTTGCGGTGCAGGCTGGCCTTGCCCGTGGCCTGAAGGTAACTGAACGCGAGCGCGGCGAAGCGGCGGCCGAAGCCTATGCCGCCAAGGTTCACGCCACCCATGTCTCGCTCGACATCACCTCGCGCGTCTTCGAGCTGACCGGTGCACGCTCGACGGCCGACAGATACCGCTTCGACCGATTCTGGCGGAATGTCCGCACCCATACGCTGCACGATCCCGTCTTCTACAAGGCCAAGGAAGTCGGCGAATTCGTGCTGAACGATAAGATACCGGAGGTCAGCCTCTACAGCTGAGGCGACCACGCCCCCCATGAAAGCAAACCCACCGCCGGCGCGCCGGCGGCGGGTTTTTATGGGGGCTCGAATTCAGAGCGCGCCGTTCTTTGGCGGCCTGACGCCGTTCAGGTGATAGTTGCCGACGACATGGTACTTCCACCGCACGGGATCGTGCAGCGTATGGGTGCGGGCATTGCGCCAATGACGGTCGAGATTGAGGCCGATCTGCACCGACGAGGTGCCGGCAAGTTCGAAGAGCGTGTTGGAAGCCTCGAGCGCCACCTCGGTCGTCAGCACCTTGGCGGCGGCAACGGCAAGTGTCGCCTCGACCACCTTTTCCTCCGTCGTCTCGACCTGCGCGGCGTCAACCTTGTGACCGGCACGTTCCACCAGTGCCGTCGCCGCCTCCAGCCGGATGGCAATCTGCCCCACCTTGGCGATCGTATGGGGATCGTCTGAGGCGCGATCGAGGCCGCTATCCATCCAGGGGCGCGATTTCGTCCTGACGAAATCCAGTGTTGCGGCGAAGGCTGCCCGCGCGATGCCGAGATCCACACCCGCGTGGATGATCTGCCCCACCGAGCCGATCGTCGTCGGCCGCTCGAAGCCCTTGTGATGGAAAACCACGGAATCGGCGTTGACATAGACATTGTCGAGGATCGTCGTGCCGCTGCCGGTGGTGCGCTGGCCGAAGCCGTCCCAGTCGTCGACGATTTCAACGCCTTCGGTGCCCTTCGGCACGAAAGCCATGGTCAGCCGGTCTTCCGGATCAAGCGCGAAGACGGTGATCCAGTCGGCGAAGAGGACACCGGTCGAATAGAATTTGCGGCCATTGATCCGGTAGCCGGGTCCGTCACGGGTGATGCGCGTGTTGTAGTGGCCGACGGTCTTGGTGCCGCGCTCGGAAAGGGCATTGCCGAAGCGATCACCGGCCAGTACGCGGCCGAAGAAATAGCGCTGCTGCTCCTCGCTGCCATCGGTTCGCAGCGCCTCGAGAATATAGAAATGATTCTGCGGGATCTGGCCGATCGAACCGTCGGCCTCCGACAGGATCGCAGTGATCTCGGCAAGCACGGCGTTGGAAACGTCGAGCCCGCCAAATTGCGCGGGCACGGTGATCGCGAGGAGTCCGGACTGGGCGAGGAGATCAAGCTCAGCGAAAGGCAGGATCCGGTCGGCGTCACGTTCGGCGGCGCGCGCCGCAAATAGCGCAGCCAGCTTCCGCGCGGTGGCGATCGCCTCCTCGTCGCTGCCGATACGTGCGGCCACTGGCCGAATCTGGTCTGCTTGCCTCAGCACGCTGTTCATCGATGCCTCCAATACTGACGATGCTATCGGTGAAAGAAATCGGGCGCCGAGATAAGAGTACAAATTCTATAGATGTCATCGAAAATAAAAATTGTTTGCTTATCAGCCTCCCGCCCGCGCCATTACGGTCTGGGAGGAAGGGTCGCGCTGCGGTGCCACTTGGAACGCCGGAAAAGTTTGCGGCTGAAAATGCCGCTTGCGGCCTCGATTTGATTTCATCGCATTCCTACGTATCCGAGATCCGGGGCAGGCGTCCGCCGTGCCCAATCCATGAGGAACATCATGACCCCACGGCAGTTGCGCCTCGGCGCTTTCATGCGTCCCGTCAGTCTGCACACAGGCGCATGGCGCTATCCCGGCTCCTATCCCGACGCCAACTTCAATTTCGCACACCTGAAATCCTTCGCGCAGGCGTTGGAACGGGCGAAGTTCGACGCCTTTTTCATGGCCGATCACCTCGCCGTGCTGAATATGCCGGTCGAGGCCCTGAGGCGCAGCCACACCGTGACCTCCTTCGAGCCGTTCACGCTGCTGTCTGCGCTGGCGGCGGTGACGGAGCGCATCGGCCTCGTCGCGACCGCTTCCACCACATTCGACGAGCCCTATCACATCGCCCGGCGATTTGCCTCGCTCGACCATATCAGCGGTGGCCGTGCCGGCTGGAACATCGTCACCACGTCCAATCCAGACGCCGCGCTCAATTTCGGCCTAGACGAGCACGTGGAGCATGGCGAGCGTTATCATCGTGCGCGCGAATTCTTTGATGTCGTGACCGGTCTTTGGGACAGCTTCGCCGATGATGCCTTCATCCGAGACCGGGAAAGCGGCCTGTTCTTCGATCCGGAAAAGATGCACGTGCTTAACCACAAGGGCGAGGAACTGAGCGTTCGCGGGCCGCTTAACATTGCCCGCCCGCCGCAAGGCTGGCCTGTCATCGTGCAGGCCGGCCAGTCCGATCCCGGCCGTCAGCTCGCAGCCGAGACCGCCGAAGTGGTTTTCTGTTCGCCGCGCGAACTGGCCGCGGGCAAGGCGCTCTATGCCGATATCAAGGGGCGCATGCAAGCGATCGGCCGTGATCGCGACCATCTCAAGATCCTGCCGGCCGCCTTCGTCATCGTCGGTGACAGCATCGAGGAGGCCCGCGCCAAACGCGCCACCCTCGACAGCCTTGTGCATTACGACAGCGCCATCGCCTCGCTGTCGATCGCGCTCGGCCATGATGTTTCCGGCTTCGATCCCGACGCGCCGCTGCCGGCCGATATTCCCGACACCAATGCCAGCAAGACTGGCCGGGCACAGGTGCTGAAGCTCGCCGCCGAGGAGAAGCTGACCGTTCGCCAGCTGGCGCAGCGTTACGGCGGCTATGCCGGCCTCGCCTTCGTCGGCACGCCGGCAAGCATCGCGGACGAGATGGAACTATGGCTGGAGGAAGAAGGCTCGGATGGCTTCAACATCGTCTTCCCCTACCTGCCGCAGGGCCTCACCGACGTCACCGAACGGCTGGTTCCCGAGTTGCAGCGCCGCGGCCTGTTCCGCAGCGAATACGAGGGCACCACACTGCGCGAGCATCTCGGATTGCCACGGCCGGAGAACCGGTTTTTCGCCGCAGGCGCATGAACAACGGCTCGCGAGTGCTCAACCCGGCGTGCCGGCAAAGCGCCAGGGATCGATGCATTCGACCCCGAGCGGGATGAAATGCACAACATTGCGCGTCACGAGTTTCAGCCCGTGCTCCAGCGCCGTGGCGGCGATCATCGCATCGGCGGAGGGACGCTTATCTGCGGTCGGCAGGAGACCGGCTCGGCTTGCCGTCGCGGTATCGAAGGGTAGGATGCGTCCGGCGAATTCCGCCAGCACGATCTCGTCCATCCAGCGGCGAAGATCCTCGGCGAAGCCAGGATCCCTTGTCCGCTCACGCTGGATGCCGAACTGGATTTCCATGATCGTGATCGCCGAGAGATAGGCTTCGGCAACGGAAAATTCCTTCATGAAGTCTTGGAATTCCTGCGCCTGCCGTTCGACCCTGCGCGCAGCGGAAATGATATTCGTATCGAGCAGGAATGCCATCAGAACTCGACGGTCCTGCCGTCGAAGCCAAGCCGCTCAGGCTCGAATTCTCGCTCATCCGCCCGAGGATCGCGCAATGCCGCAAAGAGCGTCTTCGGCGCTTTCCAATTCGCCTGGAATTCGGCGTAGCTGACAAGCACATAGGCTGCCTCGCCATGATCGGTGATCACGAGCGGCCGCTCATTCGCCTCTTTCTTCGCCTTGCTCGGATTCTGGTTGAAGGCGGCGCTGGTCATGAAGGACATTCTCATCGAAAGATCCATACTACATTTATGCTCAAATATACTACATCGTGTCTACTTTGCAAGACGATCAGGCTGGAGCCCCGACCTCAAACGTGTCGCTCTCGCCCGGTACCAGTTCCAGCGGCCAGATGATGTTGCGGCCGCCATCCGGATAGGAGGCGCGATAGGCCGGCATGCTGGCGAGAAGCGTCTGGCCGATCGCGATGCCGAGATCATGGAGCGACATGCGGAAGCAGCTGAGCGAGGGCTGCAGGAAGCGTGCGCGCGGGGCATCGCGGAAACCTATAACCGCGAGGTCGCGACCGGGGAGGACACCCGACTCCATCAGCCGTCGGTAGAGGCCGATCGCCATGATCTCGTAGATCAAGATGACTGCGGTCGGCCGGTCTTCAAGCTGCAGCAGTTCATGCGCTGCGTGGTAGCCGCCTTGTTCACTCGACTTGACGCGAATGACCAGCAAGGGATCGAAACGGATGCCGTGACGTTCGAGCGCACGGCGATAGCTGTCTACAAAGAGGTAGCCGAGATTGGCCTCGGTCGACGGCGCCGTGATGGCGATCCGGCGATGGCCGTGCGCAACCAGCCGTTCGACAGCACGTTCGGCGACGCCCTCGAAATCGAGATCGACCCAGGGAAACTTGCCGGGCGAAAGGCTGCGGCCGACAGCAACGAAGGGAATCTTCGCGCGCGAGAGAAGATCGATGCGCCGATCGATTCGCTGCGTGTTGGAGATGATCATCGCATCGACGACACGTCGCGCCACCATGCGCTTCAGATATTCGCGCGGGTCCTCATCGGCCGGGCAGGGGAGCATCAGGAGGTCGAGCTTATGGCGGGCAAAGCAATGCTGCAGCCCGCTGGTAACCCCAAGGAAAAAGTTGTCGGCATTTTCGACCACTTCCTGGCTGGATTCAATCATCAAGCCGATGACCTTCGTTTCTCCCTGTCGAAGGCTCCGTCCCGACTGATTGGCGACGTAGCCGAGGTCTTCGGCCGCCGCCAGCACGCGCCGGCGGGTTTCCTCGTTCACGTCAGGTTTGTTGTTCAGCGCGCGGGAGACCGTGCCGATCGAGATATTTAGGTGTTCGGCAAGCTGGCGGATGCCTCTCGCTGCTGGCGCTTTTCCTCTGCTCCGCATTTTCGCTTTTTGCCTCTATTGACAGCATAAAATGTTTTCGCCTACAGTCGTAAACGTTTACGGGATGCGTGTCACCAGGAGAGTTGGGCGCCATTCCCTCGGAGGAAATCGTGAAATTCAGTGCCATTCTGTGCGGGTGCGGAGCTATGTCCAAAGGTTGGTTGCGCGCCATCGCGTCCAATCCACAACTCGCCGAGTCCATCACCATCGTCGGCCTCGTCGACCTGAACCGGGAGACGGCGGAAAAGCTCGCGGCCGAGTTCGGCCTGGAAGGCGCTGTCATCGGCTCTGACCTGTCCGAAGTTATTGCTGTCACGAGGGCCGATCTCGTCTTCGACATCGTCATTCCGTCCGCCCGGTACGATGTCGTTTCGATCGCACTCAAGGCCGGCTGCCACGTACTCAGCGAAAAGCCGATGGCGGCCTCGCTCGACCAAGGCGCTGCGCTGATCAATCTCGCCGCAGAGACCGGCCGTATCCATGCCGTCATCCAGAACCGACGCTTCATACCGGGGGTCAGGCGCCTGCGCCGTTTCGTGGACAGCGGTGCGATCGGCGAGCTTACCGCCATTCACTGCGACTTCTTCCTCGCGCCGCATTTCGGCGGCTTCCGCGAGGAGATGGACAGTGTGCTGCTGCTCGACATGGCGATCCATACCTTCGATGCGGCGCGCTACGTCGCGGACAAGAAGCCGCTCGCCGTCTATTGCGTCGAGCGCAACCCGAAGGGTTCCTGGTATCGGCATGGCGCCTCGGCAAACGCGATCTTCGAATTTTCCGATGATATCGTTTTCACCTATCGCGGCTCCTGGTGCGCCGAAGGCGAGCGCACCAGCTGGGAAAGCCAATGGCGTCTCGTCGGCTCGAAGGGAATGCTGACCTGGGACGGCGAAGAGAATTTCGAGGCAGCCGTCGCCGGCGAAGAACCCGGTCTCCTGCGCGGCTTTGTTTCCGTAAACGTTTCCGGTCCGGAACATGATGAGGAAACCCACGGCCATGCCAGCGTCATCGCCGATTTCATCGCCGCGATCCGCACCGGCAAGCAGCCCGAGACCGTCAATTCCGACAATATCAGAAGCCTTGCGATGGTCTTCGGAGCTATCGAAAGCGCCAAGACAGGCCGGCGCATCGAAATTTCAGCATAGGATGAAGTGACGTGAGCAACCCTGCAAAATCCATTCGCATCGGCACCATGGTCAGCGGCAACAAGGGTGATGCCGCCGCGCGCATCAGTCAGATTGCCGACCTGGGCTTCGAAAGCTTCGAGCCCTTTTTCTGGCAGACGACGAAGGGACAGAACCTCGCCGAGCTCGGCAAGCGCTGCCTCGATGCGATCGGCGACCGCGACATCACCATTTCGACGCTCGGCATGTTCGGCAATCCGCTGGAAGAGGACGCGATCGACCGGGAGACGTTGCAGGGCTGGAAGGACTGCATCGACAACGCCCATCATTTCGGCGCCACCTGCGTCGCCGGCTTCACCGGACGCATTCGCGGCAAGCCGCTGACCGACAGTCTGCCGCGCTACAAAGAGATCTGGAGCGAACTCGCCAAGCGCGCCGCCGACAAAGGCGTCAAGATCGCCTTCGAGAATTGTGCCATGGATGGCAATTGGGCGAGTGGCGACTGGAACATCGCTCACAACCCGGATGCCTGGGAATTGATCTTCAACGAGACGCCGGATGATCATATCGGGCTGGAATGGGAACCCTGCCATCAGATGGTCTATCTGATCGATCCCATGCCGCAGATCCGCAAATGGGCGCACAAGTTTTTCCACGTCCACGGCAAAGACGCGACCATCCGCTGGGAGGTCATCAAGGAACACGGCATCTTCGGCAAGGAAAAGTTCGTCTTCATGCGCACGCCGGGCTTCGGCGACAGCAACTGGACCGACATCATTTCCGAGCTGCGCCTTGCCGGCTGGTCCGGCTCGATTGACATCGAAGGCTGGCACGACCCGGTCTATCGCGACGAACTTGAGATGACTGGCCAGGTTCACGGGCTCAACTATCTAAAGAAATGCCGGGGCGGAGATTTCATTGTTGATCCCTGATCAACCGCCTAAAATGGAGCGCTGCCGGGCTGGGAGGCCGGGGCGGGGCGCCATGACTGACTAACTGGTCTTTTCGCGGCGCAGCCGCTTTTTTGGGAGGAAGGCATGAAAAGAATTGCAACACTTGCGCTAGCACTCGGTACGGCGATGCTGATGACATCGATCGGCCATGCCGAACAGAAGACCTTCAAGATCTGGTGGTTCGAGGAGCCGACCACGGCTCAGGGCATTGTCTGGAAGAAGGCGCTCGAGGAGTTCAAGGCGAAACATCCTGATATCAACGTCAGCTTTGAGCAGAAGACCTTTCAGCAGTTGCAGGCCTCAGGTGGCATGATCCTCAATTCCGATCAGGCCCCCGACGTGCTCGAGTACAATAAGGGCAATGCGACCGCTGGCTTGGTTGCAAGCCAGGGATTGCTGACCAATCTGGATGACTATGTGAAGAAGGAGGGCTGGGACAAGATCCTTAACGAAGGCGATTTTGTCCTGAGCCGTTATGACGAAAAGGGCATCTATGGCTCCGGCCCTGTTTGGGGCGTCTCTGTCTTCGGCGAATATGTTTCGTGCTTCTACAATATTGACATGTTCGAAAAGGCAGGCCTCAAGCCGCCGACGACGCTTGAAGAGTGGGTCGCTGACTTGGAAGCCTTCAAGCAGAAAGGTATCACGCCTCTCGCGCTCGGTGCCATCGACACCAGTGGCCAGCACTTGCTTGCCTCTCTCGCCTACACCAAGGCCGATGACGCCTGGATCCAGAATTATCAGGGTTTAAAGGCTCCTCTCGACGGCGCGCCTTACCTCTATGCGGCGCAGACATTGGTCGACTGGGTTAGCAAGGGCTACATCAGCAAGGACTCCACGGGCATGAAGGACCCGGACGCTGCTTTGCTGTTTACCTCCGGCAAGGCACCGATGTACGTCTCGGGCACGTGGAATCTCGGCACCTTTGCCTCGACGATCAAGGACTTCAAGTGGGGTCAGTTCGTGATTCCGACGCCGAAATATTCTGTCGGCTCGACAGGCAATCTCTGGGTCGTTCCCAAGAGCAGCAAGAATCCCGACCTCGCCGCCGAGTGGATCAGCCTGACCTTGTCGCCGAAGTACCAAGCTGAACTCGGCAATGCGGGCGGCGTCCCGATCGCCGCTGATCTTTCCGCCATCACCAATCCCATCGGCAAGAACGCCGCAGCGGTTTTCAAGCAGATCTCTGACAAAAACGGCCTCGGCTTCTATCCTGACTGGCCGGTCCCCGGCTACTACGACGTGCTCAATCAGAAAGACACCGGCCTCTTCCAGGGCAGTCTGACTGCGGAGCAGTTCGTCGAAGAGATCAAGCAGGTCTACGACGACGCGCAGGAGAACCAGTAGCGCGACCTTGAACGCTGGGCTGCGCTCCGGCGCAGCCCATTGTGGTAGGCTGAAGGAAGAATGACATGGCCATATCCAGCCAGCGATCGACCGACGGGTCACAAAGCTATAGCCTCTACCTCATCCCGGGGGTGATCGGCTTCATTCTGATCGTGCTCATACCGCAGCTTGCTAATATCGGGCTGAGCTTCACGGCATGGAAAGGCGTTGGCACGCCGCGACCGGTCGGCCTGCAGAATTATCATCGCCTACTTGCGGACGATCAATTCTGGGGATCGATGTATCACACGCTGCTGTTCATCGTCTCGATGACCGTGATACCCGTGTGCATCGGCCTGGTCCTGGCCGCTCTGCTGTTCGACTATGTCAGGGACCAATTCGGGGAATGGGTCTCAAGCTTCTTCAGGGCCGGTTTTTACTTGCCGCAGATCCTGCCAGTAACGGTCGCGGGCGTGCTCTGGGGCTGGATTCTCAACCCAGTCGGTGTCATCAACATCACGCTAAAGGCCATCGGCCTTGATAATCTTGCCCAGAACTGGATCGGCGATGCGACATACGCGCTTGCTGCCGTCTCGCTCGTTATTGTCTGGATACAGGTCGGTTATTGCCTGGTGGTTTTCATGGCCGGTCTTTCGCGCATCGACCCGTCTCTCTACGAGGCTGCCGACCTCGACGGGGCAAACTGGTGGAGCCGGCTGGTGACACTCACGATCCCACTCCTGGCGCCGGAGATTTTGGTCGTCGTGCTGACCACGTTGATCGCAGCACTTAAAGTCTTTGCGCCAATTTTTGTCATCACCGCCGGCGGCCCCGACAACTCCACGCTCGTGCCATCCTATCTGACCTACTACCACTTCTTCACAACACAACGCGTCGGCTATGCTGCAGCTATCGCGGTCGTGCAGACGACTCTGACGATCGCTTTGGCTGTGATTTTCCTACGCTTCCAGAGCCGGCAGGAGTCGAAGGGGTAGATCATGGCTTACTCAGTTCTCAGCGATGGTAAGACCAAGGCAAAGGCGACGGCGGCAGCCGATGGTGCGCGACGCGACCCCATGCGGTGGGTGGTGCTGGCCATCCTCATTCTACTTCTCGCCTTTACACTCTTTCCCTTTTTCCTTGCTCTGCTCAATGCCTTCAAGGCGAGCGCCGAATACGCAGTCGGCGGACCGCTTTCGATTCCTCGGTCGATCGATCTCACGGCGATCGAGAAATTCTGGACGGTGTCGGATTTCAGCCGCAAGCTGCTCAACAGTGTGGTGATCAGTCTCGCTGTTTCGGTATTAGGGGTACTGATAAGCCTGTTCAACGCCTATGCGATTGGAGTCGGCAAGGTGCCGGGCTCGCGCGTGATTTTGGTGGTCTTTCTTCTCGGCATCATGGTGCCGCAGGAGTCTATCATTTACCCGCTTTACTACATGGCGAAAGCGAGCGGCCTCTACGATACACAGCTTTCCGTGATCATCATTTTTGCGGTCCTGCAAAGCGCTTTTGGGACTTACCTGCTCTCGACCGTGCTGAGTACCTTTCCCAAGGAAATCCTTGAAGCGGCGGAGATGGATGGCTCGACCCACTGGAAGACGCTTTGGTTCGTAGTCGTCCCGGTGCTGAGACCTACGCTCATGGTCCTCGGAACCTTCTTTTTCATCTGGACCTGGAACGAATTCTTGATCCCGCTCGTCATGCTGGTGTCCAACAACAACCAGACGGTCTCGGTTGCCATGGGCCTTACCCGCGGACAGAACATGTCGGACCCGGTGCTGCAGGCCTCGGCCGCTTTCCTGGGTATAATACCGACCGTGATCTTCTTCTTGATCTTCCAGCGTACCCTAACACGCGGCATCGCCGCCGGAGCGGTCAAGTGACCACGTTTTTCACCCTTGACCATCTCATCGGTCCCGTTTGGGGGCCAGCAAGGTTTTCGGTATGAGCCAGGACATCCAAATCGAACTCTCGGGCGTCGAGAAGCACTACGGCGCTTTTCACGCGCTTAAGAACGTCAACCTTTCAATTCCCAAGGGCACGTTCGTGGCGCTGGTCGGCCCGTCCGGATGCGGTAAGTCCACGTTGCTCCGTTCGCTCGCCGGGCTGGAAAAAATCACCGGCGGTACGCTGAAGATTGCCGGCAAGGTGATGAACGACGTGCCGCCGCGGTCACGCGATATAGCCATGGTTTTTCAGAGTTACGCCCTCTATCCACATATGACGGTAGAACAGAATCTGACCTATTCACTGAAAATGCACGGCGTCCCTAAGGCCGAAGCAAAAAAGAAAGCCGAGGAAGTCGCTGTTATCACCGGTCTTTCCCGGCTGCTCGACCGTTATCCGCGCCAGCTTTCCGGGGGCCAACGGCAGCGCGTCGCCATGGGCCGCGCCATTATCCGCAATCCCCAAGCCTTCCTGTTCGACGAGCCGCTTTCCAACCTTGATGCTGCGCTGCGTGTCTCGATGCGCAAGGAAATCCGCGCCCTGCACGACCGGCTGGGCGCAACCTTCGTTTACGTCACGCACGATCAGGTCGAAGCGATGACCATGGCCGACCACGTGGTAGTGATGCGCGACGGCATCATCGAACAGCAGGGCGCGCCGCTTGACCTATACGACCGTCCGGCCAACCGCTTCGTCGCCGGCTTCATCGGCTCGCCGGCGATGAATTTCATTCCCGCCATCGCTGCCGAAGACGGCAAGAGCCTTGTATTGGATTTCGGAGCGGTGAAGCAGAGGCTTGCGATAGCACGCGTGGTCGAACCTGGACGTAAGCTCGTCGCCGGCATCCGGCCGGAGCATATCGAGGTGGTCGCGCCCGGGCAGGGCAGCTTCGACGTGCCGATCGCCTTTGTCGAGTCGACAGGCTCCTCGACCTTCATCGTCGCAGCGACGCAGCCGGAACTGACGATCGTCGAGACGCGGCGCGACAAGGTCAGACCAGGAGAGATGATCGGACTTTCTGTCGAGCCGGTCCAGGTCCATCTCTTTGACGCATCGACCGAGCGCCTGATATAAGACCCGTCAGGCGCGGACAGCTTCAAAAAACCCTCACCGGTCTCTGCGAAGGGAGTGGCTCCGCACGATTCACTTCGTTCATATCTGCAGCATCCGGATTTTCTTCATGGCATCCTCCCCGACATCAGCGCGCCTTTCCCCGAACGCGTCGCCCCGCCTCATCGTGCTTGCCGAAACGGTGTTGAAGGCGGGCGAGACGGCCCGAGCCTCCCTACGGCGGCGGACATCCGGGGAAATGCTGGCCAAGGCGCCCCGCGATTACCAGACCGAGATCGATGTAGCGGTCGAGCGTATCATCGTCGAGGAGCTGACGAAGGCCTTTCCCGATTATGCCATCCAGGGCGAGGAGGCTGTCGGCAACCGCACGGCCGGGCCGGAGACGCCGATCATCTACATCGACCCGATCGACGGCACGACCAATTACGCCTGGGGCCTCCCGCATTTCGGTATCACGATCTCGATCGCCGAAGGCAGCAGGCAGGTGGTCGGCGTCGTCTATGATGCCATGCAGGACGAGCTCTTCAGCGCCGAGATCGGCGGCGGCGCCTATCTCAATGGCGAGCGCATCCGTTGCGCCGATGTCGGCGACATCGAGAACGTGCTGATCGGCGCCGGCCTGCCCATCCCGGGCCAGGTCAAGGCGGTGGCGGAAGACACCTATTTCGAAGCCATCAAGCGCCTTATGGCGAATACGGCAGGCGTGCGTCGCCTGGGCTCGGCAGCGCTGTCGATCGCCTATGTCGCCTGCGGCCGGCTGGACGGCTTCTTCGAGGACGGCCTCTCGATCCATGATTTCGGCGCTTCGGCGCTGATGGTCGAAGAGGCCGGCGGCATAGTCACGCGTTTTTCCGGCGCGACAGTCGACGGCGCTGGAGACATCCTAGCCGCCAGCAGGGCGCTGCATCCCTGGCTCAGGGAGGGTTTCCGGATTAGGACATAGCCGCCGCCTGCAGATTTCCATCTTATGGAAATCGGCGACGTGAGACACTATCTCATGGCAAACAAGGAGACCTCCAATGACCGAAGAACGTGCAGTGCTCGCCGGCGGTTGCTTCTGGGGCATGCAGGACCTCATCCGCCGCTACAAGGGCGTGATCTCGACCCGCGTCGGTTATACCGGCGGCGATGTGCCGAATGCCACTTACCGCAACCACGGGACCCATGCCGAGGCGATCGAGATCATCTTCGACCCCGCCCGGATCAACTACCGCGAAATCCTCGAATTCTTCTTCCAGATCCACGATCCGACCACACGCAACCGCCAGGGCAACGACGTCGGGACGAGCTATCGCTCGGCGATTTTCTACACCAGTCCTGAGCAGGAGCGTGTCGCCCGCGATACGATCGCCGACGTCGATGCTTCGGGCCTGTGGCCCGGCAAGGTCGTCACCGAAATTGTGCCGGCCGGCGATTTCTGGGAGGCCGAACCCGAGCACCAGGATTATCTGGAGCGGATCCCGAACGGCTATACCTGCCACTTCGTCCGGCCCGGCTGGAAACTGCCGACCCGCCAGAAGATCGCCTGATACCGCTCATGGATGCCGGGAGGAACTCCGGCATTCTCATCAAACCGATGATCGAAGCTCACGCGAAGCAGAGTCAGTGTCATGGCGTTCGATCGTGCCGATTTTTACGATGCAGAATTGGCGCGCCATAACCGGCACCTTCGGGATGCTGCCGATGTCGGCGCGGATGACCGGGTGCTCGATATCGGCTGCGGTGCGGGGCAGACGACGCGTGAAGCCGCCCGCGCCGCGTCTCAAGGAGAAGCGGTCGGTGTGGATATTTCCGTAGAAATGCTCCAGATCGCAAGGCGACGGAGCGCTGCGGAGGGTTTGCGAAATGTGATGTTCGAGCAGGCAGACGCGCAATTCCACGCCTTTCCGGCTGCCAGTTTCGACCTCTGCATCAGCCGGTTCGGCGTGATGTTTTTTGCCGATCCGGCAGCCGCCTTTGCCAACATCGGTCGGGCTATGCGTCCGGGCGCGCGCCTTGTGTGGATGGTGTGGCAAAGCGCGGAGCGCAACGAGTGGTCCGGCGCCATCCGCCGAGCCTTGGCGGCCCCGATTGCGGTTTCTACGGATACTCCGGATCCCTTTTCGCTCAGTGATCCCGCTGTTGCTACCGACCTTATGCGCGCAGCAGGCTTTGCCTCGATTGACTTTATCGACGTGCGAGAGCCGGTCTTCTATGGACCAGATGTCAATGCGGCGTCTGATGCGCTCGCCGGCCTTTATCTTGTGAAGGACGCGCTTGCGCATACCGGTGAACCGCCTGGCAAAGCGCTGCAGCGACTGCGCGATTTGCTCGAGGCGCATATGACGCCGGAGGGGGTGTTCTTCGACTCCCGCGCCTGGATCATCACAGCTCGCCGAGCAGGCGTCGATACGTCTCAATAGCGCGGTGCGTAATCCAGGCCGCCGTCGATCCGGGCCGGGCGCCCATCCAGGAAAAGCTCGCCGATGCGCGGCGCCGAGCGGGCGACGACCTTGCCGCGGCGGATCACCGTCAGCCGGTTCGGCTTCAGTCGCAGCGCTTCCAGCGGGTCGCTCGCCTGCAGGATGACGAGGTCGGCGTTGCATCCCGTCTCCAGACCGTAACCTTCCAAGCCCATCGTCTTCGCCGAGTTGACGGTCAACGCGTCGAAGATCTTCCTCTTGTCGTCGATGCCGGCCATCTGCGCGACATGGATCGCCATGTGGCCAACCTCGAGCATGTCGCCCGATCCCATCGAATACCACGGGTCCATAACGCAATCGTGCCCGAAGGAGACGTTGAGCCCGGCATCCATCAACTCACGCACGCGGGTCATGCCGCGGCGTTTCGGATAAGTATCGTGCCGGCCCTGCAGCATGATGTTGATCAGTGGATTGGGGATGACGTTGATTTCAGCCTCCGCCATCAGCGGGATAAGCTTGGAGACATAGTAATTGTCCATCGAATGCATCGAGGTCAGATGCGAGCCGGCGACACGTCCCTGCAGGCCGAAGCGGATGGTTTCAGCCGCCAGCGTTTCGATATGGCGCGACAGCGGATCGTCGGTTTCGTCGCAATGCATGTCGACGGGCAGGCCGCGATCGGCGGCGATGCGGCAGAGCGCCTCGACCGAGGCCGTCCCTTCGCCCATCGTCCGTTCGAAGTGCGGTATGCCGCCGACGATGTCGACGCCCATGTCGAGGGCGCGGTTGAGTGCGTCGATTGCACCCGGCGAGCGGTAATAGCCGTCCTGCGGAAAGGCGACCAGTTGCAGGTCGATATAGGGCGCGACCCTTTCGCGGACCTCGATCATCGCCTCGACGGTCACCAGCCTGGGATCGCTGGTATCGACATGGCTGCGGATGAAGAGCAGGCCTTGCGTCACGGCCAGATCGCAATAGCGCAGGGCACGATCGACCAGCTCTTCCCTCGTCACGATCGGACGCAGCTCGCCCCACAGCGCGATGCCTTCGAGCAGGGTACCGGAGACGTTCATGCGCGGCAGGCCGAGCGACAGGGTAGCGTCCATATGAAAATGAGGATCGACGAAAGGCGGGCTGACCAGCCTGCCGGTGGCGTCGATTTCTTCGCCCGCCTGAGCTTTGAGATTACGCTCGACGGCAGCGATCCTGCCGCCCTGAATGCCGATGTCGATGCCGCTGCGGCCATCGGGAAGATTTGCGTTTCGGACGATCAGATCGAACATCGGAGCCTCGTTGGATGTGGTGGTTTTAGCGCTCGCCGCGGCGATAGGGCTGCATCAGCGCCTGCGGAACGCGGGCGCGGCGGGCCATCACGGCAAGCGCGGCAATGGAGAGGATATAGGGCGTCATCAGGAAGAGCTGATAAGGCACGAGCCCGCTCAGCACGGTTTGCAGCCGAAGCTGAAAGGCATCGAAGAAGGCGAAGAGCAGGGCGCCGAAAAGCGCGCGGCCCGGGCGCCAGGAGGCGAACACGACGAGCGCGATGCAGATCCATCCGCGCCCCTGCACCATGGTCGGGAAGAAACTGTTGAACGCCGACAAGGTCAGGAAGGCGCCGCCCATTCCCATCAGCGCGCTGCCGGCGATGACCGCGCCGTAACGCACCTTCATCGGATTGACGCCCTGGGCTTCCGCCGCATGCGGGTTCTCACCGGTCATGCGGATCGCAAGCCCCACGGGCGTGCGGAAGATGATATAGCCCATCAAGAGCGCGATCACGATCGCAAGATAGGTCGGCGCGGTTTGGGTGAAGAAGGCGGGGCCGATGAAGGGTAGCGTCGAGAGGCCGGGAATGGCGATCGGCTGGAACGGCGCGATGGTCGGCGGAGTGTTGGCAAGCGGCACGATCAACCGGAAGACATAATAGCTGAAACTTGACGCAAAGAGCGTGACGCCGAGGCCGGAGACATGCTGCGAGAGGCCGAGCGTCACCGTCAGCCCCGCATGCAGCAGGCCGAAGACGCCGCCGGCTATCGCGGCAATCAGCAGGCCGGTCCAGAGATCGGCGCCATGATAGACGGATAGCCAGCCGATCATCGCCCCAAAGGTCATGATGCCTTCGATGCCGAGATTGAGCACGCCGGCCCGTTCGCACAGCAAGGCGCCGAGCGTGCCGAAGATCAGCGGCGTGGCGATCCGCAGGATCGCCGCCCAGATGCCGGCGGAGGCGATAATGTCGAACAATTGCGTCATCGCCGGATCCTGTACTGGGTGAAGAACAACGCGATCAGCATCGTCAACAGCGACAGCGCCACCGTCACATCGGCGATATAGGTCGGAATGCCGAGGCCGCGGCTCATGCCGTCGGCGCCCACGAACATGGTGGCCGCAAAAATCGCGGCGAAGACGACGCCGAGCGGATTGAGGTTGGCGAGCATGGCGACGACGATGCCGGCATAGCCGAAACCGGGCGACAGATCGGTCGTCACGTAACCCTTGACGCCCATCACCTCGATCGCGCCGGCGAGCCCCGCCAGCCCGCCGGAGAGACAGGCGACCTTCACCAGCGTTCTGCCGAGCGGCACGCCTGCGAAGACCGCGCCGGCAGGATTGAGGCCCGCAGCGCGGGACTGCATGCCGAAGACGGTGCGGGACTGGACGAAATGGACGACGACGGCAAGAGCGATCGCGATCGCAAAGCCGATATGCAGGCGCGATCGGGCGAGCAGTTTCGGCAGCATGGCGTGATCGCTGACGGATTGCGATTGCGGCCATCCGAAGGCGAGCGGATCCTTGAGAACGCCGTCGATCAACATCGAGACGAAAAGCACGGCGATGAAGTTCAGGAGCAGGCTGGTGACGACCTCATCGACGGAAAAGCGCAGCCTGAGCCACAGCGGAACCAGGATCAGCACCATGCCGGCGGTGGCGCCGATCAGCAGCAGGAGCGGGATGAGGATGGGCGCGGGGAGATTGCCAAGCAGCTTCGAACTCGCCGCAGCGACGGCGATGGCGCCGAGGTAGAACTGGCCCTCGGCGCCGATATTCCATAGCCGCGCCCGAAAGGCGACGGCGGCCGCAAGCCCGGTCAACATCAGCGGCGTTGCCCGCGTCAGTGTTTCGGTCGCCGAAAGCCGCGAGCCGAAGGCGCCGGTTAGGATGCGCCGGTAGGCATCGAGAACGGGCGCGCCGGCAATCGCGATCAGGATGCCCGCCAGAGCCAGCGCTGCGATGACCGCAACGACAGGCGTGAATATCAGCAGGGAAAGCGGGCGGTGCTCGCGGCGCTCAAATCGCATGGCCGGCCCCTGGAGTTTCCTGCCATTCACCGGCCATCATCAGCCCCAGCCTGCGGGCGTCGGCGTCTTCAGCCTCGACGGGCGGCGACAGGCGGCCGCCGACGATCGCCTGTATGCGGTCTGCAAGTGCGATCACCTCGTCGAGATCCTCCGAGATCAGCAGCACGGCGGTTCCCTGCCGGCGGGCTTCGAGCAGGCGTGCGTGCACGGTGGCGACTGCACCTTCGTCGAGGCCGCGGGCAGGCTGGGCGGCGATCAGGATGCGCGGCCGCCGATAAAGGCTGCGCCCGAGAATGAGCTTTTGCATATTGCCGCCGGAAAGCAGCCGGGTGCGGATGGCCGGGCCGCCGCCGCGAACGTCGAATCCGTCAATGATCTCCCTGGCGAAGGCCATGCCGGCCTTGCGGTTGACGAGACCACGGCGCGAAAAGGCCGGCGAGGTGATCCGCTCCAGCACGGCGTTTTCCCAGATCGCCATTTCGCCGATCACACCCTCGTGGTTGCGATCCTCGGGAATGCGGCCGATGCCGGCTTCGACGATATCGGCGACACCGAGATTGCCGATGGTTTCCCCGAACAGCTTGAGCTCGCCGGCGCTGCGCGCCAGCGTACCCGACAGAACATGCGCCAACGCCGCTTGGCCATTGCCGGAAACGCCGATAATGCCGAGGACCTCTCCCTGATGCAGCCGAAAGCTGATCGATTTCAGCCGGTCGACCCCGCCCGTGCGCACCGTTACACCGTCCGCTTCGAGGACAACGGCGCCGGGTGTCGATGGTTCGCGCACGGGCCGTGTCACGCGGCGTCCGACCATCAATTCGGCAAGCTCCACCTTGCTGGTGTCCGATGCCCTGCGTTCGGCGACCATCTTGCCTCCGCGCAAGACGACGATGCGATCGGCCGCCGCCATGACCTCATCGAGCTTGTGCGAAATGAAGATCAACGACAGGCCCTGGCGGGCCATCTCCTTCAGCGTCGTGAACAGTCGCTCGGCCTCGATGTTGGTCAGCACCGCCGTCGGCTCGTCGAGGATCAGGATGCGGGCGTCGTTGTAGAGTGCCTTGAGGATTTCCACCCGCTGCTGCTCGCCGACCGACAGATCGCCAAGGCGGGCTTCCGGATCGACGGTGAGGCCGAAGCGTTCGGAAATCGCCAGGAGCTTCTTGCGCGCCGCCGATGTTGCCGACCGCCAGGACCACAGTTTTTCAGTGCCGGTCATGACATTTTCGATGACCGTCAGATTGGGGGCGAGCGAAAAATGCTGGTGCACCATGCCGACACCGGCGCGGATCGCCGCGCGTGGCTTTCCCTGCGGCACCTCCGCGCCCTCGATCAGAATTCGCCCGGTCTCCGGCATGTAATGGCCGAAAAGGATGCTCATCAGCGTCGTCTTGCCGGCACCATTCTCGCCGAGCAGGGCCACGATCTCGCCCCTCGCGAGCGTCATGGAAATATCGTCATTGGCGAGATTGTCGCCGAAGCGTTTGCTGACACTGATAATTTCCAGAACAGGCCCGGTCATGTCGCCAATCCTGCGACCGGAAAACGGTGCTGCCATCGCGCCTCGGCCTCCAGGCGTGCCGCCAGCGACAGGAGGCGTGGCTCCTGGCCCATCGACGCTATGAGTTGCACCGGCAGCGGCATGGCGTGCTCATCCTGTCCGAAAGGGAGCGTCAAAGCAGGGAAACCTGAGATATTGGCCAGACAGGCAAGCGGCGCAAATGCCGCCATGCGTTCGAGATGCCGATCAGTGTCGGCATGATCGGACGGAAAGGAGCCGATCGCAAGGGGCGCTGAGGCAAGCATCGGCATCAGGATGCAATCGATCCCGTCGAACAATGACCAGAGACGATGGCTGACCAGGACGGCATCGCTCAGCGTATTCCAGAGCATGGTGGCCGACACCGCCCGCCCGCGGGCCGCGAAGGCCTGCGTAAGAGGCTCGGCTCTGCTTTCCTCAAGACCCGCTGCCTCGATGAGTGCGGAAAGGTTGACGGAAACGATATCGGCAAAGGCGCGGCCGCTGGCGGCGACGCTCCATTCGAAATCGGCCCACGCCAAAGGAACGATGACGTGTCCGTCGCTCTCCAGCATGCGCGCCGCGTCTTCGACGGCGGCAAGCCGGCTAGCCTCGGTCGAATAGGTCGGCCCGGTATCGGTCAGCAGGCCGATCCGCAGACGGCCGTTGTCGATATCGGTGGGGGCGGGATCCGGAACGGGTCCGCGGGAATTGCCGCTCAACCGGTCGAAAATCAGCGCCGTATCCCGCACCGAGCGACAGACCGCCAGTTCGCTGGCAATACCGCCGAGGTGGTTGCCGAAGGATGGACCGCCGGGAATGGCGCCGCGGGTCGGCTTCAGTCCGACGAGGCCGCAGCAGGCGGCGGGCACACGGATCGAGCCGCCGGCGTCGGTGGCATGGGCAATTGCGACGATCCCGGCCGCAACCGCTGCCGCCGCACCGCCGGAGGAGCCGCCGGCGGTGCGGGCCGGATCGAGCGGATTGCGGCAGATAGGCCCGATCGCCGGTTCGCTGGCGAGCGAAAGACCGAATTCCGGGCTCGTCGTCAGGCCGAACAGGCAGAAACCGGCATCGCGGAACCGGGAAGCGATATCGGAATCGGCTTCGCCGCCCTTTCTTTCGAAGAGGCGGGAACCGGCCGTGACCGGCAGCCCGGCAAAGGGACCGCCAAGATCCTTCGCCAGGGTCGGCACGCCGGCAAAGGGCCGCGCAGAGAAATGATCGGGCGCGCTCCGCCGCTCCCGGTCGCACGCATGCGCTGCGGCGAGGCCCATGGCGGCATCGAGATAGGCGATCGCGCCAAGCGGCTCATGCCGCCCAGCCATAACGATGGAGGCCTGCATCGCTTCCGCAGCGCTCAGGCTGCCGCGCCTGATCGCTGCCGCCAGTTCCGTCGCGTCGCCTTGCATGGACGAACTACTTCGGCTCATCCATCATCTTCGGAACTTCGAAGGTGCCGGCCTTGATCTCCGCGCGCTTGGCTTCCATCGCGGCTTCCGCCTCGGCGGGCGCCACACCCTTGACGAAGACGATATCGCTGCCGCCTTCCTTCATCAGGCCGTAGGATGTGTAGTTCCGGCCCACCGGCTTGCCGGCGGCGACATCGGCGATCGCGGCATTCAGGATCGGACGGAAGTACCACATGGCGTTGGCGAAGACCGTATCCGGATAACGCGGCGTATAATCGATCAGCGAGCCGACCGACCTGATGCCGCGTTCCTTGGCGGCGTCGGCCGTGCCGATGCGTTCGCCGAACAGGATGTCGGCGCCGGCGTCGATCTGGGCAAGGCCAGCTTCACGGGCCTTCGGCGGATCGAAGAAAGTGCCGATGAATGCGACGAGGTGTTTTGCATCAGGGTTGACCGCCTTGACGCCGGCGGCGAAGGCGTTGATCAGCATGTTGACCTCGGGAATCGGAATGGCGCCGACTGAACCGACGATGTTCGACTTGGTCATCTTGCCCGCAAGCATGCCTGCAAGATAGGCGCCGTCGTGATTCCAGGTGCCGAAAACACCGAAATTATCGCCGGCCTGCTCGCCGCTCGAACCCAGCACGAAAGCCGTATCCGGATAATCGGCCGCCACCTGGCGGGCCTCCTTCTCCACGGCATAGGCCTCGCCGATAATCAGCTTGTTGCCCTGTTCGGCATATTCGCGCATGGCGCGGGGATAATCGGTGCCGGAGACGCCTTCGGAGAAGACATATTCGATGACGCCGTCCTTGGCCGCGTCCTGAAGGGCCTTGTGGAGACAGGAGTTCCAGGCATTTTCAACCGGCGACGCATGAATGCCGGCAACTTTCAGCGGCGCGGCAGCCTTTGCGAGCGGGGCGAAGCTGCTCACTCCGAGCGCAATGCCCGATGCGATCACTGCCCGGCGTGAAATCAACATGTCTTTGGTCATTGATTGTTCCCCTTTTTTTACCAGCTGGTTCAAAAATCATAGTAGCGCCTAAAAACGTGTCAAGCAGTGAACCGGCTCAAAAATCAGGCTAATCGGCCGCAGCAGCCTGGCTGAATGAACGAGACGTCCTAGGTCTGCATGCCCGGTGCCGCCGTGCTTCTCGAGCCGGGTCTGCAGGGCTTGGCGCGACGACTCCGGCAGGCTATGCATAGAACTATTGGGTTGGGGAAATTGAAATGGGTGAAGAAGAAGACGCCTCGCGGCGGCCGATCGCGAGCCGGTCGTCGTCCTGGGCGATCGCCCTCGTCCGTCGCCTTCTCGTGCTGTTCGTGCGGATCATGGTCGGCGCCCGAAGCGAGTGGCGGGGCTGTACGCCCGACCTTCGCCGCCGCATCTATTTCGCCAATCACAACAGCCATGTCGATACTGTTGCCGTCATGGCTGCCCTGCCGTGGCCGGTGCGACGGCTGACCCACCCGGTCGCGGCGCGCGATTACTGGGGAACGAGCGCCTTTCGGCGTTTCATTGCCGAGAAAGGACTGCGCGCCGTCCTGATAGACCGCAAGCCTCTGCCCGACAGCAACCCGCTGGAGCCGGTCGAGCGCCTGCTGGAGGAGGGGTGCTCGGTCCTGATCTTCCCGGAAGGAACGAGAAGCTCCAGCGAGGAGATCGCCCCGTTCCGCAGCGGCATCTATCGTCTTGCCTGTCGTTTCCCCGATGTCGATCTCGTGCCGATCCATCTCGACAATCTTCAGCGCATCCTGCCGAAGGGAAGCTGGCTCATCGTGCCGATCACCTGCACGGCCCGCTTCGGCAAGCCGCTGCGCGTCGAACCGGGCGAAGGGAAGGACGCATTCCTGGCCCGCGCCCGTGCAGCAGTCATCGAGTTAGCGGACGGAAAGCACATCGCATGAGCAGCTTTTTCTCCATCGTGCTTGCCGCAATCCTCGGCCTGCTGGCCGTCGCCTCCGCTATTGGTTTCATCCTTCAGCGGCGCGCGACCGAGCCCGGATCCGTCGCCACCGTGCATAACCTCAATGCCCGCATCCGCTCATGGTGGATCATGGTCGCGATATTCGGCGGTGCGATCCTGCTCGGCGACACCGCTGTGGTCGTCCTGTTCGCATTCCTGTCCTTCATGGCACTGCGCGAATTCTGGACGCTGACGCCATCGCGACGCGGCGATCACCTGGCGCTGTTCCTGTCCTTCTTCGTCGTCCTGCCGGTGCAATATGTGCTGCTCGGGACGCTATGGTACGGCCTCTTTTCGATCTTCATCCCGGTCTATGCATTCCTAATCCTGCCGGCAGTGGCGACCCTGACGGGCGACGTGAACGAATTCCTGGCGCGCACCGCCAGGGTGCAATGGGGATTGATGCTGACGGTCTATTCGATCAGCCATGCCCCCGCGCTCCTGATGCTGGAGACCGGCACGCCGCCCGCCCTGCTGCTCGTCTATCTCGTCATCGTGGTGCAGCTCAGCGACGTCTTCCAGTATGTCTGGGGAAAGCTCCTGGGGAAGCACCGCTTCTCGCCGAACATCAGCCCATCGAAGACGCTCGAAGGCCTCTTCGGTGGCGGCGCATCGGCCATCCTGGTGGGAACGCTGCTCTATCGCCTGACGCCGTTCTCGCCTCTGCAGGCCGCAGCCGTCAGCACCGTCATCGTCGTCGCGGGCTTCTTCGGCGGCTTCGTGCTCTCGGCCATCAAGCGCGATCTCAACGCCAAGGACTGGGGTTATGTGATCGAGGGCCATGGCGGGGTGCTCGATCGTCTCGACTCCATCACCTTTGCCGCGCCGCTGTTCTTCCACATCGTCCGCTACTGGTTCACGACATAGACACGAGCTGCGGCCTCGTCAAAACTGTTCGAGATCCTCAAGACATTCTAACAACCGCCGCTGGACATCGCGTTCCTGCCTGGAGATGGCGGTCATCAGCTGACTCATTGTTCCCCTGATCCCATGAAGCTGATCGACCAGATCCATGACGACATCGACGCCGGCTTCGTTGACGCCCATATTGCCCATGAGATCCAGAATTAACCGGGCGCGGGCGACATCGGCATCGCGAAACTGTCGCTTTTCGCCTGAGGTCTCCGGGATCAGCCAACCCTGTTCGACCCAGAAATCGAGCTGGACCACATCGATTTTCAAGTAAAGACGGAACTCATGATCATCCATGATCAGGCCTCCATGTTCTTCCTCGGATCGTATGGATGCGCCGCCGCCCACTCCTTCACCAGGGACGGCAGCCGTTCGTCAGGTTGGTCGGGCAACACGATCTTCAAGGTGACGTAGATGTCACCATGCCCGCCGCCGCGTTTCGGAACGCCCTTGCCCTTCAGGCGCAGGACTTTCCCCGTGTTCGAATGAGGCGGCAGCGTCAGATTGACTGGGCCGGAAGGCGTGGGGACGCGAAGCTTGCCGCCGAGCACCGCTTCGCTGAGCGAAATGGGCAGCTCGAGGCGGATGTCGTCGCCGTCGCGCGTGAAGAAACGGTGCGGGCGCACATGAATTTCGATGAGCGCATCGCCCGCCGGCCCGCCGCCGATGCCCGATTCACCCTTGCCGCGCAACCGCAAAGTCTGGCCGTCGCGCGTTCCCGGCGGGATCCCGACCTCGAGCGCGGGGCCATCGGGGAGCTTGACCTCGGTTCTGGTGCCGTTGATGGCCTCGAGAAAATCGACCTCCATGGAGAAGCGCCGGTCCTGGCCCTGGCTGCGCGCCCGACCGCCGCCGGTACGGCGCGAAAAGAAGCTCGCAAAAATGTCATCGGCATCGCCGAAGTCGGCAAAGCCGGCGCTGTTGCGATAGGGATTATCGGCGCCGCCGGCCGAGGCATAGTCGCGATAATAGTTGCGCTGCGCCCGCTCGGCGCCTGTCATATCGATCTCGCCGCGGTCAAAGCGTCCGCGCTTTTCTTCGTCGCTCAGAATCTCGTAGGCGGTCGAAATTTCCTTGAAACGTTCCTCGGCCTTCCTGTCGCCTGGGTTCAGGTCGGGGTGCAATTTTTTGGCAAGTTTACGGAACGCGCTTTGAATATCCTTTTGCGACGCATCCCGTTTCACGCCCAGAAGCTCATAGGGATCCTGGCTCATGCATGTCTCCGCTCAGGCAGCCAATTCTGCCGTTGATTTGGCTGTGATATAGGTTGTCAAGGCGCCGGCGGGGAGGGGAGGCCCTGAGACTCAGAAAACGGCTTCGTCTTCCTGCGGCTGATCGGGACGCCGATCGATGAGGACCGAGCATCCCGCGCGACGCACGACCTTTTCGACAATCGAAGAAAAGACGTAGTCGGTGATATCGGTGACATGCGATGACAGCAGGATGAGATCGGCCGATTTTTCAGCGGCGGCCGATACGAGCATGGAGGCCGCAACGCCAATGCGAACCTCGATCGTTGCCGGAACACCCAGTTCCCTGCAGAGCGATACGAGCTTCTTTTCAGCCTCGGCCATCGCCGTCGTTTCGAACTCCTCCGGAAGATCCATGAGGTGGCGGTGCGGAATGTTCTCGATGACATGCAAGACGACAATGTTGCCGCCGTGGTCCAACAGCGCCGCCGCCCGACGCAGGAGGCGGATTGCCGTTTCCCGGGAACCCATGCCGATGCCGCAGATGATCGTTCGATACATTGAAACCGATATCCCGAATGCGAATAGCCGCACCGATCATACCGGCACCGGCGACCTCCGTTTTGACCGATATCAAACACAAATGCCGCAGCATCGCAACGCAACGGCGGTCGGCTTCGGAATGGGCTCGCGGCTGATCGTTCAGTTGGCGGCATGGCCGTCGGCAATAGTTTTACCGCGATGTCGTCAACCATCGAGATTCACATGCCGGTGCCCCACAACGAGGCGCCGGCGGCTGGCATGCGGCCGGTCTAACCGCGCTTATATCCTGGCGAAGTCCTCGACCTGCGCGCGGATGGCGACCTCGGTCGGCAGCCGCTCCATCGAACTTGCGCCGTAGAAACCGTTGCATCCCTTGCAAAGGGCCAGCACGTAGGCCGCATCCGCCGGCATGGCGATCGGGCCGCCATGGCAGAGCACGATGACGTCGTCGCGTACCGACCTCGCGGCATCCGACCATGCGTTGATCTTCTCCACGCATCCGTCGAGCGTCAGCGCCGTTTCGGCGCCGATCACGCCTCCCGTGGTCAGGCCGAGGTGGCAGACGACGATATCGGCACCGGCCTTGGTCATGGCGGCGGCGTCATCGCTGCCGAAGACATAGGGTGTCGTCAGCATATCCTTAGCGTGCGCACGGGCGACGATGTCGATTTCCAGCTCAAAGCCCATGCCGGTCTCTTCGAGATTGGCGCGGAACGTTCCGTCGATCAGCCCTACCGTCGGAAAATTCTGGATGCCGGCAAAGCCCATAGCCTTCAATTCGTCGAGGAAGTGATCGGGCAGCATGAAGGGATCGGTGCCATTGACGCCGGCAAGCACCGGCGTGTGGCGCACGACCGGCAGCACCTCGCGGCCCATTTCTTTGACGATTTCGTTGGCATTGCCGTAGGCCAACAGGCCGGCCAGCGAGCCACGCCCGGCCATGCGATAACGGCCGGAATTATAGATCACGATCAGGTCGATGCCGCCGGCCTCCTCGCTCTTGGCCGAAAGGCCCGTGCCGGCGCCGCCGCCGATGATCGGCCGGCCCTCGGCGATCTTGCAGCGAAGCTTGTTCAGAATGTCGTTTCTATCAATACGGGACAAAACTCTCTCCTCAGGCAGGGATGTCGTGGAAGCTGGCGACGAGTGCTGCGGCAAATTCTGGACTGTTGATATGGGCATCTATCTCGACGAGGCGTCTGTTTGGCGCGTCGCGCCAGCCGGTCCGGATGGCGGAAAACAGCGCGGCGTCGGCTTCCGGATCGTGGAACGGCTGACCGACGGCGTCGATTGCCGAAACGCCCTGAAGCGGCAGCAGGAAGCGGACCGGGCCCTGCATGCGGTTGAGCCGTTCGACGATGAAAGCGCCGATCCTGCCGTTTTCCTCCGGCGTGGTGCGCATCAGGGTCACCTGCGCATTATGAACGTGAAGCCTGCGGTCGCGGAAAGCCGCCGGCACCGTTTCCCGCGCGCCGAAATTCACCATGTCGACGGCGCCGACCGAGCCGACATAGGGCAGGCCGGTGCGGATGATTGCGCCGAAGCGATCCTCGGTCGCGGGAAAGACGCCGCCGACAAGGAGATCGGGAACCTCGGTCGTCGTCACGTCGATCACGCCCTGCAGCAGACCTGATTCGGCGAGCTTCTCCATCGATTGGCCACCGACGCCGGTCGCATGGAAGACGTAGACTTCATGGGTCTTGCCGAGCATCTCGCGGACCTGGGTCACGCAAGGCGTGGTGACGCCGAACATGGTCATGCCGATGCCCGGCCGATCATCCGTGGAGGCGGGAACGGGGTTGCGGGCCATGCCGGCCGCGGCATTGGCCGCATTCCCGATCACTCTGCGTGAAATCGCATTCAGACCGGCGATGTCGACGACCGAATACATCATGGTCAGATCATTCGGGCCGACATAGGGCGCCACATTGCCTGAGGCCACCGTCGAGACCATCAGTTTCGGCAGGCCGATCGGAAGCGCCCGCATCGCCTCGGTCACCAGCGCAGTATTGCCGGTACCGCCGAGGCCGAGCACAGCGCCGATATCGTTGCGTGATTTCAGGAAACCCGTCAGCGCCTTGGCCATGGCCGAAACCGCCGTTCCCCGGTCAGTCTGCCCGAGCACGGCCGCAGCACCATCCGGATGAAATGCCGCGACGTCGCGCGCTGGAATATCGGCGCCCGCACCCTCACCAAGCGTGCCGACATCAATCAGAACGGCCTCGGTTCCGGCTGAAAGAACCACCTCCCTGGCGTAGTTCAGTTCAGCGCCCTTGGTGTCTGAGGTGCCGACGATATAGACCTTTCCCATTGGTTTTCCTCCCCTTTTTGGTCCAGCTCCCGCTGATTTTCCAACAAAATTCCCGGTTTTGTATTTTCCATATTGTATATTCTTTCGTATATTGCATACTTAAATCGCGAATACCAGACGGAAGTGGAGACCATGAACGCACCGCGCCACCTGACCCTTCGAGAGCGGATCTACGAGGAAATCGTTCGGCTGATCGTTTCCGGCGAACTGCCGAGCGGCGTCTCGATCGACGAAAAGGAACTGACGGAACGCCTGCAGGTCAGCCGCACGCCATTCCGCGAAGCGATCGGCACGCTTGCCAAGGAAGGGCTGATCGAGATCAAGCCTTATCGCGGCTTCTTCGTACGCAGCTTCACGCCCAAGGAGATCGACGACCTCTACGAGCTGCGCAAGACGCTCGAGTGTTTCGCCGTCGAGCTCGCCGTTCCGCAGATGAGCGACCGGCATATCGCCGGTTTCGAACGTATTCTGGATGAGGCAGTGGCGGCGCTGCGCCGCGGCGACATGGCGACCTACGGCATCCGCGACAAGGAATTCCACGAGACGATTGCCGAGCTTTCGGGAAGCGCCCCGTTGGTCGAAACGTTGGCACGGCTCGCGCTGCAAATCCAGATCTGCCGCTCGATCGCCAATGAGAGCCGCGATCTCGCCGAGCGGGCAGCCGAGGAGCGCGATCAGATCCTGCAGGCTTTCCGGTCGCGCGATATAACCCGCGCCAAGGCACTGATGCACGCGCATATCAGCGACGTCCAGCAGGCCGTCATGGCACGCTTTCAGAAGGAAAAACGGCGATTTGACGGATGAATGAAGGAGAGGGAGGTCTCCTCTCAACAAGCGAAAAACGTGGCCGAGGAGCGGCCCGGAGGAGGGAACAATGCTGAAATTTCTTGCCCGCGGAACGGCACTGGCAGCGATGATCGCCGCAAGTTCGCCGGCGCATTCCGAGACCCTGAAGATGTGGGGTCCGGAACAGATCACCGAACCACTGGTCGCCCAGTTGTGGAACGGCATCAAGGCCGATTTCGAAAAGGCCAATCCCGGTGTAGCCGTCGAATTCATGCCGCCGACCGGGACGATCAGCAACGGCGCGGTGCAGGCGGCGATCCAGTCGGATGCCGGCCCCGACGTCATCCTCACCAATTCGGGCATCGGCCGCATCAGCGTCGTCAAGAACGCCAAGCAGGTCATGCCGCTCACCGAACAATATGAAAAGCGCGGCTGGAAGGACGAGATCTATCCGTGGCTGTACACCGAACTGAAGGGCCAGTTCGGCGGCGAAATCTACGAAGTTCCCGATGGGCTCGACGCTCTCGGCATCTGGTACCACAAGGATCTTTTCGAGCAGGCGGGCTGGAAGATCCCGGCGACCTGGGCCGAGTTCGAAACGCTAATGAAGTCGATCGAGCAAAGCGGCCTGCAGCCGATCGCCATCGGTCCGCGCACGCCGGGCAGCGCCGGCCATCTCTTCGGCAATCTGCTGCAATCGGCGAGCGGCAAGGACGTGATCGGCAAGGCGCTGCGCCGCGAGATCGCCTTCGATGATCCTTCGGTCGCCGCCGGCGCCGTCCGGCTGCAGAAGCTGGTCGAGGCGGGCTACATCAAAAAGGAAATGGCGGGTCTCGACCTCGACGGCGCCTCGCGCCTCTGGTTCAACAAGCGCGCCGCCATGTTCGTTGCCGGCCCCTGGTTCACCGCCAATGCCCGTAAGGCCGGCTATGACCTCGCCAACGCCGGTTATGCGCCCATGCCTTCCGACGTCAAGGGGGCGGCGATACCGACCGGCGGCGTCGGCTGGAGCTGGCTGGTGCCTGTTAACTCAAAACAGCCGGAGCTTGCGATGAAGTGGATCGACTTCATGCTGTCGGATGCTGTGATGAAGAAACGGGCGCAGGATCCGGCAAGCACGATGATCTATCCGCGCGAAATCCCAGGCGTAGAACCACCGACCCCTGTTCTCAAAGACATCTTCGCGGCTGCCGCCGGTGGTGTCGGCTACAATCCGAGCGTCTATCTGCCCGGCCCCGTACTCGACACCTACTTCCAGGTCATCCAGGGTCTCATCTCCGGCCAGATCGGCGGTGAGGACGGCATGAAGCAGATCCAGACGAAGATGACAGAGGCGAAATAGTGGCCATTCCAGAAACGCCGGGAAGCAAGGCCGTGGCTCCTCTCAGCACTGCACCTGCCATGGCGGGGCATACGGGCGGCAATCCCGCCCGTATGTCCATACGCCGGACGGCAGGCTCGGCTTGGCCCGATGGCGATACCGGCACCGCATTCTGGCTGATGGCGCCGGCGCTCGCTCTCTATGCTGTCTTCACGCTGCTGCCGATCGCTGCCACCTTCTGGCTGAGCTTCAACAGCTCCGCCGGCTTCAACACGTCCGCGAGCTTCGTCGGTGTCGACAACTACGCCAAGGCGGCGCAGGATCCGATCGTCTGGAAGAGCCTCGGCCATACCTTCATCTGGCTGGCCTACCACGTGGTGATGGCAGGCGGGCTCGGCCTTCTGCTGGCGCTTGCGGTCAGCAGGCTCAAGGTCACGCAGGTCTTCTTCCGCACCGCTTTCTTCCTGCCGCATCTGGTCTCGCTTGCCGTCGTCGGCGTCATCTGGGCGAATATCTACGATCCGTTTTTCGGCCTGCTGAATACGGCGCTGACGCGGATCGGGCTCGGCGCCTTCACGCAGGGCTGGCTTTCCGATCCCGCGCTCGTGCTGTTCTCCGTCAATGTCGCAAGCTCGTGGCAGGGTTTTGGCCTTTACATGCTGCTCTTCATCGCCGGCCTGCAGAATATCGACCACTCGCTTTACGACGCGGCCGAAGTGGACGGCGCCAACGCGTTCCAGAAGCTGATCTATGTGACGCTGCCGGGGCTTCGCGAGGTGACGACCTTCGTGGTCTCGCTGGCAATGATCAACGGCCTGAAGGGTTTCGCCACGGTCTTCGTCATGACCAATGGCGGGCCATTCTATCAGAGCGAGCTGATCACGACCTATATCTACCGGCTTGCCTTCCAGTCCCAGGATCACGGGCTTGCGGCAGTGCTTTGCATCCTGCTCAGCCTGCTTGCGATTGCCATTACCATCGTCTTCAACCGCTGGCGCGCGAGGCTTTCCCAATGAGTGTGCGCAATCGCGAATGGCCGGTGGCGCTGGCGCTCACCCCGGTCTTGATCCTGATCCTCGCCCCCTTCGTCTGGCTGCTGATATCGAGCTTCAAGACCGAGGCCGAGATCGGCCAGGCCGATCCCTTTGCCTGGCCCGCCGACCTGATGTGGCGGAATTATCTCGACGCCTGGCAGATTGGCGGCTTCGGCGAGCTCGTCGGCAACAGCCTTATCAACGTCGTCGGCGTCGTCCTTCTGTCGCTCGTCACCTGCGCGCCGGCCGGCTATGCGCTTGCCAAGATCCGATTCCCCGGCCGGGAATGGCTGTTCTACGCCTTCATCCTCGGGCTGACCGTGCCGGTCCAGGCGATCGTCATCCCGCTGTACCAGGTGCTCTTCGGGCTGAACCTCGTCAACACGCTTGCTGGTATCGTACTGGTGCAGGTCAGCAACGGCATTCCCTTCGGCATTTTCCTGATGCGCAGCTTCTTCATCGGCGTGCCGGACGATCTGATCGAAGCCGCCAAGATCGATGGCGCCTCGCATTTTCAGATCCTCACCAAGGTCTTTCTGCCGATCTCGACGCCGGCGGTCCAAGCGCTCGTCATCATCAGCGCTCTCTCCACCTGGAACGATTTCTTCCTCCCGCTGATCGTGCTGATCAGCCGCGAAGTGCAGACGCTGCCGCTCGGGCTGGTGCGTTTCGCCAGCACCTATGCTTCCGACTACCGCCTGGTCTTTTCGGGAACGGTCATTTCGTTCCTGCCGATCATTCTTCTCTACATCCTGATGCAGCGCCGTTTCACCGAGGGGCTGACGCAGGGAGCAATCAAGGGCTGACTATGTCGCACCACGTCCAGCGGGAAATCCGCTACAATTTCGAATTCGATCACCGCATCAAAGCCTGCTTCATCGGCGCCGGCGGCCATGCCTACCGCAATGTCTATCCGGCGTTGCGCTATGCGCCCGTGGACCTCGCCGGCATCTGCGATCTCGATATCGGCCGCGCCGAGAAATTCGCTAAACTCTTCGGCGCCGGCAAAGCCTATACCGACCATCGCGAGATGCTCATGCGGGAAAAGCCGGACCTGGTCTTCCTCGTCACCGCCTATCATCCCGACGGCCGGGTGCAGGCGACCGACCTTGCGCTCGACGCACTTGCGTCGGGCGCCCACGTCTGGATGGAAAAGCCGACAGCGGCGAGTCTCGAGGATATCGAAAGGCTGCAGGCGGCAAGTGCGGCGGCCGGGCGCATGGTGATGACCGGTCTCAAGAAGACCTTTTTCCCCACGATCGAGAAGCTCAAGGACCTGATCGGCTCGCCCGGATTCGGCAGGCTGACCTCGATCAACGTCCGTTATCCCCAGAGCCTGCCGAGACCGGAAGACCGCGCCGATCTCGTCAAGATGCAGAGTTTCCTCGACCATATCTACCATCCGGGCGCGATCCTCAATTTCCTCGGCGGCGAGATCGAGCGCGCGGGCTATGAATGGGAGCCGTTGACGGGCGCGAGCGTCACCAGCCTGCGCTTCCGCTCCGGCGCGATCGGCACGCTGCATTTTGCCGCCGGCCAATCGGGCGGCAGCATTTTTGAACGGGTCGAGATCGTCGGGGAAGGCGCCAACGCCATTGTCGAGAACGGCAGCCGATTGACTTATTTCCGCAAGGCGGACCTGCCGTCCTATGGCCGCGCCGCAAGCTTCATCCAGCCGGACGAGAATGCGGCGCTGTTCTATGAGCCCGAACATTCGCTCGGACAGCTCTATAACAACAACCTCTTCTATCTCGGCTATGTGCCCGAAATCCTGCACCTGACCGACGCGATCCTTGCCGGCGCGCAGATATCAAGGGGCACGCTCGAAATCGCTCGCGAGATCATGAAGCTCTTCGAATTCTACAGACGCACGGATGCCGGCGTCACTTCCTATCTTTGACCGGAGGCGCAGTATTGAACGAGACCGACATCATTTTCAGGAAAGCCGGCGGCGAATTCATGCCGACCTCCTGGGGCGAACTCAACTGGAAGATCACCGGCGACGGCACACCCGGCGCCGAGATGACCTTCGGCACCTGCCGCATCAATCCCGGCGAGCGCAACCAGCTGCACTCGCATCCCGATTGCGAGGAGATTCTCTACGTCGTCTCCGGCAGCTGCGAACACAAGCTTGGCGACGCCCTTTATCGGCTCGAAGCCGGCGATGCGATCCGCATTCCCCGCAATGTCAGGCACTGGGCGCGCGCGCTCGGCAGCGAACCGCTCTTCGCCCTGATCATGTTCTCCTCCGGCACCAGGACGGCAGTCAACCATGAAGGCGAGGGGGCGGCCTGAACCGGTCGTTTTCCGCAACTTTGCCAAGCTCTGACGTTTGCGTGAAACCATTCCGATAGCTGTGACAAACCCTCATCACCTCTGCTATGTCAGGAAAAATGCGGCGACCCAACAGGCGTCGCGCTCTGTCCGATCAATGCCAGGAGTTTGAAAGATGAGCGGTACCTCCGACTATATCCCCCCGAAAGTCTGGACCTGGAACAAGGCGAATGGCGGCCAATTCGCCAATATCAATCGCCCGATAGCGGGACCGACACATGAGAAGGAGCTTCCGATCGGCCGCCACCCGCTGCAGCTCTATTCGCTCGGCACGCCGAACGGCCAGAAGGTCACGATCATGCTCGAGGAGCTGTTGGCGCTCGGCCATAGCGGCGCGGAGTATGACGCCTGGCTGATCAAGATCGGCGAGGGAGACCAGTTCGGCAGCGGCTTTGTCGCCGTCAATCCCAACTCCAAGATTCCGGCTTTGATGGACCGCAGTGGTCCGAAGCCGATCCGCGTCTTCGAATCCGGCGCCATCCTCACCTATCTCGCCGAGAAATTCGGCGCTTTCCTGCCGACCGAGCCGGGTGAGCGCGCCGAATGCCTGTCATGGCTATTCTGGCAGATGGGAAGCGCGCCCTATCTCGGCGGCGGCTTCGGCCATTTCTACGCCTATGCGCCTGTCAAGATCGAGTATGCGATCGATCGTTTCGCCATGGAAGTGAAGCGTCAGCTCGACGTGCTCGATCGCCGCCTTGCCGAAAGCGAATATGTGGCAGGCAGCCAATATACGATCGCCGATATTGCCATCTGGCCATGGTACGGCGGCCTGGTGAAGGGCTGGAGCTACGGGGCGGCCGAATTCCTGCAGGTCGAGGACTATAAGAACGTGTTGCGCTGGGCCGACACTATCTACAGCCGGCCCGCCGTGCAGCGCGGCCGCATGGTCAACCGCCTCTCCGGCGACCCGTCGAGCCAGTTGCACGAGCGCCACGACGCCAGCGACTTCGAAACCAGAACGCAGGACAAGCTCGCGGCTGCCGAGTAAGCAAGCCGATCATTCACTTGTCACGGCAATGAGCGAGGCTCCGCCGCCGTTAAGGCGGCGGAGCCTTTGCATGCTGCACGAACTCAGTTCTTGACCGTGTCTTCCAGAAAGAAGCGGCCGAGCGGGTTCTGGTGGAAGTTCTCGATATTCTTGCGCGAGACGTTGATGTAAGGGCTATAATAGAGGTCAATCCAGTTGACGTCGTCCTTGGCCATTTTCTGCAGATCGACATACATCGCTTCGCGCTTCTTCGGATCGAGCTCGAGACGCGCCTTGGCGACCAGTTCCTTCACTGCCTCGTTCTTAAAATTGGTCAAATAGTTGTTGTTGGAATCGTGGCCGAGGACGAAGGTGGTCTTCTGGTCCGGGTCGAGAATATCGTTGGTCCAGTAGTTGACCGAGATGTCATAGTCGCCGGCAACGAGCATATCCCATTCCTGGCTCGGGTCGACCTTCTGCAGATTGGCGGTGATGCCGGCCTTCTGCAGCTGCTGCTGGACCAAGACGGCCGTCTGCTCGTCGACTTCGTCGCCGGCCCGCACCACGTAATTCAGCGTCAGGTCGGAGGCTCCGGCAGCTGCCAGCAGCTCCTTCGCCTTTGCGGGATCATAGGGCCGCTGCAGGTTGTCGGCGTAGTAATAAAGCGCACCCTTCGGAATGTAGGAATTGGCGACGGTGCCCTGGCCGAAAGTGACGGTGTCGACGATTGCCTTCTTGTCAATGGCAAGGTCCAAGGCCTGGCGAACTTCCTTCTTGCCGAGCGCGCCATGCGCGTGATTGATCAGCAGATGGTCCTCGCGTGTCGATGCGTCGATGTCGACATTCAGATTGGCATCCTTCTTCAGCTCTTCCACGCGGGAGAAGGGCACGAAAATCGCAGCATCGAGCTCGCCGGCCTGAACGTTCAGCATGCGGGTGTTGTCATCGGGCACCGAAATCCACTCGACGCCGTCGAGCTTGACGCGGTCGGCTTCCCAGAAATTCGGGTTTTTCTTGAGGATGACGCGGTCGCCGCGCCGCCATTCGTCGACCACGAAGGCACCGGATGCGATCGGCTTCTCGCCATACGCATCGGGCCCTAGCGATTCCATGCCCTTCTTGGAAATAACCGAGGCGTTGGGCAGTGCCAGCGTCGAGAGGAACGGCGCGGACGGATTCTTGAGCTTGATCGTCAGCGTATGCGCGTCGGTCGCAACCGCCGTGTCGATCACCTTGTAGGAATCGCTCCAGAGCGAGGTAGGGTCGTCGCGGATGCGCAGCAGGCTGTAGGCCGCGTCTTCCGCCGTCAGCGGCGAACCGTCGGAGAATTTCGTGTCGCGGATCTTGAGCGTATAGGTCAGCCCGTCATCCGAGGCGGTCCAGCTTTCGGCCAGCCCCGGCTCCAGCTTCGTGCCTGTCTTGTCGACGCGGATCAGCACATCGTAGACATTCGAGAACACCCAATTGTCGATGTTCTGCGCGGTCTTGATCGGATCGAATGTCGTCGAATCCTCGCGGCGGCCGATGGTGAGCACACCGGCGGCCTCGGCATAGCTTGCACTCAGCGTCAGGCCAGTGAGCATGGCGGCGAGCCCGATTGATTTCCACCTGTTTGTCATCAGTTCGTTCCCTTCTTTGTTATGGCATGCGTTTGATGGATATGGATTGCGGCTCTTCCCTGCGGCCGGTGCCTTGCAGCAGCGGCTTGTCGGGATCGATGTCGGGAATGGCAGCCATCAGCGCCGCGGTGTAGGCATGCTTCGGCCGCGCGAAGACCTCGTCGGAGCGGCCCTCCTCGACGATCTCGCCGCGATACATCACCACGACGCGTTGGCAGAGATTGCGCACGATCGCCAGATCATGGGCGATGAAGACCAATGTGAGGTTCATTTTCGCCGTGAGCTCGCGGAAGAGCTCGATGATCTGCGCCTGGATGGTGACGTCGAGGGCTGCCACGCATTCGTCGGCGATAATCAGCTTCGGCTCGACGGCAAGGGCGCGGGCGATGCCGGCCCGCTGACACTGGCCGCCGCTCATGCTGCGCGGTTTGCGGCGGGCGAATTCGCGTTCGAGACCGACGAGATCGAGCAGCGCGTCGATCCGCGCAGGAATATCGGCCTTCGCCAGCTTGCCCTGCACCTTCAGCACCTCGGCCAGCATCTGCCCGATCGTCAGCCGTGGATTGAGCGCATTATAGGGGTCCTGGAACACCATCGCCGTTTCGCGCCTGAGCTTTGCCAAGCCCGCGCTTTTCTGCAGCGTAAGATCGACGCCGTCGAAGGTCACGTGACCCGAGGAAAGCGGTGTGAGGCCGAGTATTGCGCGGGCAAGCGTGCTCTTGCCGCTGCCGGATTCGCCGACGATGCCGACCGTCTCGCCCGGCATGATCTGCAGACTGACGCCGGCAACGGCACTGATCGTCTTGGCACTGCCCTTGAACAGGCTGCCGCCGGCTCTGAAGCGCACGTGCAGATCGTCGATTTCCAGCAAGGGTCTCGCCGGCCGCCTGACCTCGGCAAGCTCGAGCGTCGGTGCGGCTATCCCGACCGGCAGGGAAGGATGGCTGTTGATCAGGTTGATCGTATAGGGATGCTGCGGCCGCGCCAGGATTGCCCGCTTCGGCCCCTCTTCGATGAGCTTGCCGCCGCGCAGCACGGCGATGCGGTCGCAGGTCTGGGCGACGATGCCGAGATCGTGTGTGATCAGAATGATCGACAGGCCGCGCTGGTCGCGAATGTCGATCAGCAGCCGCAGGATCTGCGCCTGGATAGTGACGTCGAGCGCGGTCGTCGGTTCGTCGGCGATCAGGATCTTCGGGTTGCAGGACAGGGCGACACCGATCATCGCCCGCTGGCGCATGCCGCCGGAAAATTCATGCGGATAGCTGTCATACTGGCGGCCGGGGTCGGGAAAGCCGACCTGCGCGAGAATTTCCACCGCCGCGGCGCGAGCCTCGCGGGCGCCGAGGCCCTGATGGTAGCGGATGCCCTCGGCGATCTGGTCACCGATCCGCATGACCGGATCGAGATGGCTGGTCGGGTTCTGGAAGATCATGCCGATCTCGCCGCCGCGCACCTTCAGCATCTCGCGATCGTCGACCGGCGTCAGGTCGCGCCCTTCGAGCAGCACGCTCCCGCTTTCGATCTTCAGCAGCGAGGAGGGCAGCAGGCGCACCAGCGAGCGGCAGAGCAAGCTCTTGCCCGAGCCGCTCTCGCCGACGAGGCCGAGAATTTCACCGCGGCCGAGGTCGAGCGAGACCGCATCGATGAGCGTTCGCGGGCCGGAATCGAGATGCGCCCTGACGGTGAGATCGCGGACTGACAGTACGGAGCCGCTCATTCATGTACTCCCAGCAATTCGCCGAGCGCGTCGCCAAGCATACTGAAGCCAAAGGCGAGGCAGACGATGGAGAGGCCGGGAAACAGGGTGATCCACCAGGCTGTGGTGATGAAGCTCTGCCCTTCGGCGACCATGACACCCCATTCGGCGATCGGCGGCTGGACGCCGAGGCCGAGATAGCTGACGGCCGCACCGCTCAGCAGCACCAATGTCGCATCGGACATGGAAAAGACGATCGAGCCGGCGATCGCGTTCGGCAGCAAATGGCGGAACATGATACGCGGGCGGCTGAAGCCGAGGCTGACGGCAGCAACGGCATAGTCGCTGCTTTTCAGCACCAGCATCTGCGCCCGGATGAGCCGCGCATAGGAAACCCAGCCGACCAGCGCCATGGCGATATAGAAGCTGCCGAGGCCCGGGCCGAGGATCGCGATGATCGACAGCATCAGCACGAGAAAGGGAAAGGCAAGAATGATATCGACCAGACGCATGAACAGCGCGTCGACGACGCCGCCGAAAAAACCGGCGATCGTGCCGACCGTCGTGCCGATCAGAAAGGGGAAGAGGACGCCGATCAGCGCCATCTGCAGATCGATGCGCGCACCCCAGATGACGCGGGAAAGGATGTCACGGCCGAAATTGTCGGTGCCGAAGGGGTGAAGCAGCGAAGGCGCCTGCAGGCGCACCTCGGCATTCTGCATGATCGGGTCATAGGGCGCGATAAGAGGCGCGCCAAGCGCCAGCAGGATGAAGAACAGCAGCACGCCGGCGCTAACGGCAAACATCGGCCGCCGGCCGAGAAGGCGGCGCCAGCCAGGGGACGCGGGTGCTGTCGCCTCGATGCTCATAGCTTCACCCTCGGATCGACGGCAACGGTGACGATGTCGGCGATGAAGTTGATCAGCACGGTGGCGCAGGCAAAGACCATGGCGACGCCCTGCACCACCATATAGTCACGCGAAAAGATCGCCCTGACGAGGAGCTGCCCCATGCCGGGCAGCGCAAAGACGCTCTCGACCACAACCGTGCCGCCGATCAGCCAGCCAATGTTGACGGCGAGCAGGTTGATCGTCGGCACCAGCGAATTCGGCAGCACGTGCCGCCAGAAGACGATGCCTTCGGGCATGCCGCGGGCGCGCGCCGCCGTCGCGACATCCGATTTCAGTGCGTCGATCATTGCCGCCCGCAGGCTGCGCGTCAGGACGGTCGACAGCGCCAGCGCCACCGTCAGGCTCGGCAGCACCAGATGCGAAAGCTTGTCACCGATGGTTGCGCCATAGCCTGAAACCGGCAGCAGGCCGAACTCCACGCTGAATAGGATGATCAGCATCAGTCCCAGCCAGAAAGGCGGAAAACCGATACCGAAGGTCGAGACGATGCGCACCGCATGGTCGGCCGCACCGCCCGCATTGCGCGCGGCGATCGCCGCCATCGGTACCGCGATCAGCACCGAAAGGACGACGCTTGCGGCAACGAGCGCCAGCGTCGGCTCGATGCGTGTCCCGATCAGTTTCAGCACGTCGATCTTGTAGAGGATCGATTTGCCCATCTCGTCATTGGCAAGGTTCTTGAGAAAATAGACATATTGCAGCCACATCGGCTGGTCGAGGCCGTATTGGGCACGGATATTGGCAAGTGCCTCCGGCGTCGCCCGCGTGCCGAGGATATTGCGTGCGGGATCGCCAGGGATCAGCCGAACCAGAATGAAGGTGATGACGCTGATGCCGAAAATGACCGGCAGGAACTGCAGCGGTCGGGTCAGAACGAATTTATAGCGATGCATGACGGCGCTCGCCCCTCTGTCTTCGTCCGGTTTGAGCCGCTTTCATTTGCATCAGGCTGCCTTGTGCCGGTCGAGGAAATCGAGAAGCGCCGGATAATAGTCCGCTGGGTTCTCGTAGAAGGGCATGTGGCTGGCATTGGCGAACACCCGTAGCTCGGCATTCGGCAGCGCCAGCTTCATCCTGAGCGCGCAGGCCGGCGTCAGCTCATCATGCTCTCCCGTGGTGATCAGCACGGGCAGCGTCAGCCGCGGCAGATCCGGGATGCGGTTCCAGTTCTTGAGGTTGCCGATGTAAAGAAACTCGTTCGGGCCCTGCATCGTCGCATAAGGCGCCATGTTCCAGTCGTCGAGCGATCGGCGTATCGGCGCCGGCCATTCGGCCAGGCGGCAGACATGGCGGTAGTTGAGGATAGTGATGGCGGCGAGATATTCGGGATGATCGTACGTGCCCTGCGCCTCGTGCTTCTGCATCATCGACACTGTTTCGGGTCCGAGCGCTGCGCGCAATCGTTCCAATTCCGAGATTAGATGCGGCATGTCGGCGACGGTATCCTCGAGGATCAGCGTCTTGAGGTTTTCGGGATAGGTCAGCGCATAGTCGATCCCCAGCCACCCGCCCCAGGAATGGCCGAGCATGTGGACCTTTCCGAGCCCGAGCGCCTTGCGCACCGTTTCGGTCTCCTCGACATAGCGGCCGATCGTCCAGAGCGACAGATCGTCCGGCCGGTCGGAGGCGCCGGTGCCGAGCTGGTCGAAGGCGACGACGCGGTAGCCTTTGTCGATCAGGCAGGAATGCGCCTCGCGCAGGTAATCACAGGGCAGACCCGGACCGCCGTTCAGGCAGAACACCGTCTCGTCCCCGGTCCCGAAGCTGTAGGCAACCACGCGATAGCCACCGACATCGATCTCAAATCGCGCGTCTGGCTGTATTTCACGCCACATTGATTGCTCCAGCAGAAAATACCCCTTGCTCAATATTTGGGCGTGGTTAATTTTTAGCGTAAATCGCGTTCGGTGCCAGCTATAAGAAGTGATAGGGTAGGGCGCCACGCCGAAACCGGGAGCAGCCCATGCTTGACGACATCGGAACGATCAGACGGCAGTTTACAGCGCATGAAACGCTGGACGGCCGGATCGACCAGGCCTTCGAGGCGATGAAGCAGTTGGGCTTCGAGGCTCTGATCTACGACTATACGCCGGTGCCCTACGACGTCGACGGTGCGATCATGATCCCGTCGCTGCTGAAGCTCCGCAACATCGCCGACGACATGCACGACTACTGGTTCGATCGCGGTTATTTCCGCATCGACCCGGTCCAGCAGGTGGCGCTGCGCAGCAGCGCGCCGTTCTTCTGGAATTACGACACGAATGCCGACACGCTGATCAACCGCTTCATGAGCGACGACACAGCACCGGTGACGCGCTATCTCCGCGAACGCGACATGTCGACCGGTGTCACCGTGCCGGTGCATATGCCGGGAGGCGATTATGCGACGGTCACCGGCATTCGTTTCCGCGGCGACCGCGATTTCGAACGGCATACGTTGCGTGCTATCGCTGACTTCAACCTGCTTGCCCACGTCTTCCATGAGACCGCCTATTCGCTTTTCGACACCAAGGCTCGAAGCGTCGGCAGCATCCGCCTGACCGAGCGGGAGCGCGAATGCCTGCGCCATTCGGCGGAAGGCTATTCCGCCAAGGAAATCTCGCGCATCATCGGCCGTTCCGTCCCGACCGTGGTCATGCATCTCAACGCCGCGGCCAAAAAACTCGGCGCCCGCAATCGTACGCAGGCCGTCGTACGCGCCACCCATTACCGCCTGCTCGACGAGCATGGCCGATCATTGCCATCCTATAACTTGTGATAGCTGCCTTCGCCGCTGCCGCCGCGTTATGGTTTCCAAACTTCCGAGGAATGGAGATGTCGGTGGCCGAAGTCGCAACAAGTGAAGCCTATCTGCCCTTTCGCGATTATCGCACCTGGTACCGCGTCACCGGTTCGCTGGAAGGCGACAAGCTGCCTCTCGTCGTTGCGCACGGAGGGCCCGGCTGCACGCATGACTACGTCGATTCCTTCAAGGAAATCAGCGCCCTCGACGGCCGCCCGGTCATCCATTACGACCAGCTCGGCAACGGCAATTCCACCCGCCTTCCGGACCAAGGGCCGGATTTCTGGACGGTCGGCCTCTTCCTCGAAGAGCTCGACGCGCTGCTTGCCCATCTCGGCATCCAGCATCGTTACGCTTTCCTGGGCCAGTCCTGGGGCGGCATGCTCGGCGCCGAACATGCGGTGCGCCGGCCGCAGGGCCTGAAGGCGCTTGTCATCGCCAACTCGCCGGCCAACATGCACACTTGGGTTGCCGAAGCCAATCGGCTGCGGCAGGAATTGCCGAACGAAGTGCAGGACACGCTGCTGAAGCACGAACGGGCGGGAAGCCTTGCCGATCCGGACTATATCGCCGCCTCCCGCGTCTTCTATGATCGCCATGTCTGCCGCGTGGCGCCATGGCCGCCCGAAGTGGCGCGGACCTTCGCCATCATGGACGAAGACAACACCGTCTATCGCAACATGAACGGCCCGACCGAATTCCACGTCATCGGAACGATGAAGGATTGGACGATCGAAGACAGGCTCGACCGCATCGAGGCACCGACGCTGCTGATCTCGGGCAAATATGACGAGGCGACGCCCCTTGTCGTGAGGCCTTATCTCGAACGCGTCCCCGGCTGCGAATGGGTGCTCTTCGAGAATTCCAGCCACATGCCGCATGTCGAGGAAAAGCAGCTTTGCCTGGCGACCGTTTCCCGTTTCCTCTCGCAGCACGACTGACGCATATGCCGGTCCGTCACGGTTGGCGAACCAGCCATTTCTTGGCGACCCGGCAGGCCATCGTATAGGCCGGATCGAAGACGTTGCCGACGTCGTAACGCACCACCTGACCCAGCAGATGGCTGGCCGCCGTCCTATTGAGCCCGTAATCCGAGGCCAGCCAGTTCAACATTTCGCTCGTCGCGTGCTGAAGCGCCTGATCGAGGGGCCGGGCATTGCCGATGGTGAAGATGTCTTCAGCGGTTTCTCCGCGTGGCCAGACCAGCCCGGCCTTCTTTTCCACCGTCAGCCGCACGGTGACTTCGAAAGTGGTCTCGACGCCGGTGCCGACGATCTCGCCATCTCCCTGCACGGCATGGCAGTCGCCCAAAAAGAAAAGGGCGCCCGGCGCCGATACGGGCAATCGAACGGTCGTGCCCGGACCGAACAGGCGATAATCCATGTTGCCGCCATATTCACCGCTGGTCGCCGTCGAGATTGCCTGGCCGAGGCTGGGCGCAACGCCGAAACAGCCGATCATCGGCGCAAGAGGCAGAACGAAATTATCGAGGCCGGAGACCGGCTCGGACAATCGGACCGTCAATGCTTCGCGGTCGATCGCCCAGATCGCCATATCGCGCGGCGGCAGGTCGCGAACCGTCTCGGGATCGATGACATTGGCCGCGACGATGCTGCGGGTAAAACCAGTGTTCCTTGTCGGGATCATGCTGATGATCTCGACCTTCAGCGCATCTCCGGGCTCCGCGCCTTCCACGAAGATCGGGCCGTTCATCGGGTTGGGACCGGACGTCCGCCGGATGCCGTCCTTGTCATAGCCGATGGCGTCGACCGTCTCCGTGACCACGGTATCGCCGTCAGCGACACGCAAGGCGGGCGGAAGAGAGCCGATGACATTGTGAAAAGTCGCCGGAATGAAGCGGTGAGTGGTCATGAGAATACGGCTCTCGCTTGTTTCGAATACCATCAGCTCGTGGCTGGGCTGCCCGGCTGAGAAGCGAGACTAGATCAGAGATGATGTGGAAAGCCAATATCCCGACATCGCTCGTGTAACCCCGCATCGATTCGTGATCGTGACCTGACGTCTCCTCCCGCGACACGGTCGGCTGATCTTGCCTTTCATTCTCCGAATGAGGTGGATTATGAGCGTGACACGTCTTTCCAGCCGCGAACTAAATCACGACGTGAGCAGGGCAAAGAAGGCGGCCCAAAATGGTCCGGTCATCATCACGGATCGCGGGAAGCCATCCCACGTGTTGATGCCCTATGACGAATTCGAGCGGCTAACCGGCAAGCCTCGCAGTCTCGTCGATGCTCTCTCCATGCCGGGCCTCTCGAATATCGATTTCGACCTGCCTCGTGTTGAGATCGCCCCCCGAGGAATCAATCTATCTTGAAATATCTGCTGGACACCAATGTTGTTTCCGAACTTCGCAAGGTCGGAGACGGCAAGGCCGATGCCAATGTGGCCGCATGGGCTGGAGCGCAAGATGCAACAGGCCTATGCATCTCCGCCATGACGATCCTGGAATTGGAACGTGGAATACTCGGCGTACAGCACCGCGATGCAGCGCAAGGCGCTCGTCTGCGTGCGTGGCTGGAAAATCTGGTTCGACCAGCATTCGCCGACCGTATCCTATCGATCGACGATGCGGTCGCGACCCGCTGCGCGCATCTGCATGTTCCAGACCGGCGCAATGAAGCCGATGCCTTGGTTGCCGCGACCGCCCTGGTTCACGGCCTGACCGTCGTTACCCGCAATGTCCGGGATTTCGAAGGCATGGGCATTATCGTGCTGGATCCGTGGCAAGATTGATCTCCCTGCCGAAACGCAGAAGTGGCGCCCGTTTCTTTGCGCCGTGTCACGGCAGTTGATGTATGGTCACGTTCGGAACGACGTCTCGCGCGATTTCGCAGAGATGCCAATGGTGGGTAAGGTAGATAACCTGTCCGACCTTTGCCATTTCGCCGAGCAGGCGGAAAACCTCTTCGGAGCGGGGATTGTCGAAGCTCTCCATGATGTCGTCAGCGACGAAGGGTACCGGCCGGCGAAACGCTGCGAATTCCTCGTAACCTGCCAGCCGCAGCGCGAGGTAGAGCTGGAACTGAGTGCCGGTCGACATCGCGTCCGCAAGCTTCGAACCACCGTCGCGCGACACGCCGATCAATATCTCCTTATCCCGATCGGGCTGGGTCGTCAGGCCGGAATAATTGCCGCCGGTGATCAGGCGAAAGGCCTCCGATGCGCGGTTCATCATCGAGCTGCGATGTTTTTCGCGATAGATATGCAGTGCCTGTTCGGCCGCGAGCATGCCGGCGCGCAGCGCCAGATGCCGCACGGCCAGTTCCTCGATTTCAAGGAAAATGGTTCGGCGCTTGGCCTCGATCCGGGCCACGGCGTCGTCTCCGCCGACGGCCTCGAGCTTCTGCCGCGCCAGCGACACGTCGGAATAGAGAAGCTTCGCACGCTCGGTGAGATCCTCGATCCGGGCGCCAAGCTCCATGGCGTCGCGCTCGACCGCAGCGGCGTCGACACCGTCAAGGCGCCGTTCGGCTTCGGAAAAACTCGCAGCGCGCAATGCCTCGGTGATCTGGCGGCGTAAGGTGGCGACCCGCTCTTCCAGCCGGTCCCGCTCTCGGGACTGGTTCAGCAATACTTCCACCGAAGCAAGCGAGTCTGCGGCGAAATAGCCGGTCAATTCGTCCTTGCGGGCATTGTGAACGGCCAGTTCCTCCTCCAGCGCACGCCGTTTTTCCAATTGTCTTTCGAGATCCGCCTGCCGGTCTGCCCGAAGCTGAGCCGCATGCCGTGCCGCCTCATGACGTTCCACAAGCGCGTTTGCGGACGCGAGCGTATCCACGGCCGGCTGGCTGAGACCGCAGTCTCTGAGAAGACCGGCGATATGCTCGCGAAATTGCTGCTGGTCGCGCTCCATCGCGGCAACACGAGTTGCGAGGTCATCTCTTTCCTTCAGGATGGAGGGCAGTGCAGCGAGCGCATTCAGCATTGCTCGGACGGCCGCCATCGAACCGGCTTTGTCGGCAAACCAGGATCGCGACAGCGCCTCCGCCCATTCCCGCTCCCAGGCCGCCATGGCGGCTTCCGCCTCCTGCTGGTCGCGCTGTCGTTCCCTGAGATCGTGGCTGAGGTCACCGACCGCCTTTTCGTGCGCCTGCCGCGCCGCCCGCTCGGCTCTGCTGGCGGCGAGTATATCATTTGCAGCCTGCATCAGCTCGGCGACCGGTCGCTGGTCTGCGTCATCAAGACCGGCTTCTGCAAGGCTCTCCGCAAGCGTTGCGGCATGCCTATCCAGTTCGATGCGAAGCGCGTGCATCGTGTCTTCTGCGTGCTGCAGATCGTCCCAGGCGGCCAGCGCCGCGGCTCGCTTGGTGCTCCAAGTGTCGAGTGCAGCCACGCGCGCCGCGGCTTCGGCGTCATATTCGATGTTTTCAGGCAGCAGATCACCGATGCGCTCGGCAAGCGCATCATGTTCGGCGCGCGCTTCGCCAAGCAGTTCCCTTTGCCGCTCGATCATTGCTGCCGTTGCCGCTTCCGCCTGGCGGAGTTGGCGCAGCTCGGCCAGTTCCTGCGCCCGCGACAGCCGGCCGGCGGATACCGCGTCGTCCTGCCGCATCCGCTCCTCGAAAATCCGAGCCGTGGCGGCATTCAGACTGGTGAGATGCGCCTGCCAGGCGGCATCGCGTTCATCGCGCAGCCGCGCGGCCTCGGTATCGTCGATCGAACCGCCGGCGACGAAGGCCGCGATTCGGGCTTTGGTCAGCGCCTGTTCGGTGCCGAGATCGCGCAGCCTTCCCTCGTGATCGCCAATCCGCTTGTCGATAGCAGTCGCTTGGCCACGCCAGGCTTCGATCTGTCGAGGCTCTGCCGCGGCCGTCCGCTGCAGAGCGACGGCGTTGCCGCTCCAGGGTCCGAGCTGTTCAAACTGGTTCTCCTGCGTTCGCTTCGCCTGGACAAGTGTCCGTTCTTCCATGGTAAGCCGCAAGGGGAGATCAGATCCCGCCAGCCGGCTCAGGGCGATCTCGATGCGGCCGAAACGCGCAGGATCAAGGAGCCCAGATCCATGCCGCGAGCCGCCTTCCCTGTTCAGCCTTTCGAGATTCTCCCGCGCTCGCAACAGTTCCCGATCAGCGGCTGCCAGTTTCGCCTCGACGCCGGAACGCCGTTCGATAAGATCGCGGATGATGCCGATCAGCGAAGCGGGAAGCAGCAGCGCCTCGGGTTTCGCATGGCCCGGCTTTTCGAGATCGGCCAGCAGTCGGACCAACTCACCCTCCTGTTCGGCCAGCGCCAGCCGGCGCTTCGGCAGATCGCTCTCTGCCGCAAGATAGCGCGCCCGACCCTGATCCAGCAGGTCCATATGCGCGGTGACTGCCAGCGCCTTGTCGTCGATCGCGATCGCCTCGATCTCATCCGCAAGCTGGCGCAGCGTGCGGTCGGCGGTCTCGACAAGCGCCTGCAGCCGCGTCTCGTCGCGCGAAAGCTGCGGCAGGAGCGCGAACCATTCGGACGGCGGCCGCGGCAGATCGCTCATGGCGGCTACATCTGCATCCAGCCGCCGGAGCTCGAGGGCCGCGGGTAGGGCGCCGAGAAGGCGCGTCAGCTCCTGATGCCGGGTCTTGGCCTCGGCCAGTTCCCGCGTGGTTTTGCCATAGGCAGCGTCGGCCTGCTCATAAGTCGATTTCAGGGCCGAATAGGTGGAGGCAAGCGTGTCGATGGCATTGCGCTCGGCCTTGAGCGCTTCGAGCGAACGCTTGAGTTCCGCGAGCCTGGTGCTCGACGACCGCTTCTTGTAGATCGCGTTGGCTTCGTCGGCTGCGGTCACCAGCGAACGGCTCAGGCCTGCCAGGCCTGAGCTGGCCGAGAACAGCAATTCGCCGAGTTCGCCCTTGCTTTGTATGATGGCGTTGCCGCCTTCCTTGAGCGACTGATCGTCGAGCGAGAACATGGTGCGATAGGCCTCGCGACCGACGCCGCCAAGCGCGCCGGCCAGGAGCGCCTCGTTCACAGCTTGTCCCCGATCATCGACGAGGCTGCCGGTCCGCAGCTTGAGCCGGGCGAGCTCGTATTCCGAACCACCAAATTCCAGCCGCGCACCGACCTTCATCGTATTGTAGGGATGCAGGAAATTATAGGTGCTGCGCTCACCAATGCCGTAGAGCAGATCAAGATAGGCGGCGAAGGTGGTCGACTTGCCCGCTTCGTTCAGGCCATAAACGATGTGCAAGTCCGGCGAACCTTGAGGGGCCGCGCCGAAATCGATGGAGTGATCGGTGAACTTGCCATAGCGGGTGAGGTCGAGGCGGCGCAGACGCATCAGCTGTCTCCCCGATCCACCGCCTTCATCCGGGCGGCGATATCCTCGGCGCCATCGGCGAGAAGGCTGTCGATGAAGCGTTCAAAACCCGCCTCGTTCTGGCCGGCAAATGCCCGGCTCTCGGGCGGCAGGTCGGCAAGCAGGTCCCGGACCATCTCCCTGACCTCGTCGCGAAATCCGCTGCGGGTGATGACCTCGTCCCGCATCAGCGCCCCGAGTTCGACGACGGGATCGGCGGCGGACGCGTCTGCGGGGATCGAGGGCGCTTCGAAGGCGAGTTCCAGCTTCTCGATCCAGGTGCGGCCGATCGCGTCGGTGCGCCGCTCGGCTTCGGCCTGCATGAGGTCGACATCGCGCCGCAGCTGCCAGGAGAGCGGCGTGAGGCCGGAAAGCCTGAGGCGTGCGACAAGATGCAGCGAAGCCGTGCGGTCGCGCTGCGCCATCAGGGCCGTCTCGACCATCATGGCTGCCTCACGCCAATCATCGACACCCGTGAGGTCGACATTGACGCGCTCGAACTGCGCGATGCTGGTACGCCGCTCCTCGACCGTCACGGTCCGGTCGTCGGCCACGGTCACCAGCGACACGGTCTTGACGCCCGCTTCATTGATGTCGCGGCCCTGCGGCATGCCGGGCATGATGACCGTCGCCGTGCCGGGATAATGGCTGCGCTGGTGGAGATGCCCGAGCGCCCAGTAGTCGAAACCCGAGCCATGCAGGTCGAGCACGTTGCAGGGCGCATAGACATCATGTCCGGCCGATCCGGCCAGGCTCGTATGCATGATGCCGATATTGACGGCATCCGCTACCGGCGGCTTGAATTTCGGCAGCAGCGGGTCCGGGGCTTGCGGCTTGGCGAAGCTCAGACCGTGGATTGCGACCGACAAGCTGCCCTTGGTGGTCTCGACGGTCTCGGCATGGCCGCCGAAGATCTTCACCGTATCAGGCATCACCAGTTCCCGAGCGATCTTCGACATGGCATCGTGATTGCCGCGGATCTTGAAGACGAAAATGCCCGCCCGGTGCAGCCGCTCCAGCTGACTCGCCAGGAAGCGCGCCGTCTTCATCGACGTCTGCTCCCCGTCATAGAGATCGCCGGCGATGACAAGCGCGTCGACCTGCTCCTCAAGGCAAAGATCGACGATCGCGACCAGCGTCTGCCGGCTGGCGTCACTGACAAGCTCGGCCAGCTCTGCGTTGCGAAGTGCGAGAGAGCGCAAGGGAGAGTCGAGATGGAGATCGGCAGTGTGGACGAAACGAAAGGCCATGAATGCAAGGTGTTGCGATAGAGTGATCCAGCAGGCGCGGTCTAACAAATAAACGTTATCGCCGTCAGCAAAACATGAGACCATGCCACGAATATTCAGAGCATGGACGGCAGCGTCCTGGCGAGTGAAATGGGCCGGCGGAGCTGGCCCATCCACAATCAATGCTGCTCTATCGGACTGGCCGCCGACTCAAAAGGTACGGATGGGAACGCGTGAGGGTCGGCTTGACATCAGGGCCGCAGCGGTCTTTGATGCAGGGCATTCACCAGGGGTGTCCCGGCAAGGGGCTGAGATTCTGCTGAACAATACGGCTTTGCCTGTTGTGGCGCAGTGACCCGTTGAACCTGATCCAGTTCATACTGGCGTAGGGACGGTGCAGACGCTGCGGCTGTCGGGCGGATTTCGCTTTGTCGCATGAGGCGTCTTTCCATCATTCCAACACTGGAACTGGGTCTCCAAACGTCAAACCTTGGAGCCTCACCCATGAATATCGTCGCACCCAAGCTTACTCCGGTCGTCACCACCGGCCCGCTTCCGGCCTCGACCAAGATCGCCAAGCCCGGAACGCTATATCCTGATCTGCGCGTGCCGATGCGCGAAATCAGCCTTCACCCGACCTCCGGTGAACCGCCGGTAACGGTCTATGATTCCTCCGGTCCCTATACCGACCCGGCACATACGGTCTCGATCGACGCCGGGCTGCCGCGTCTGCGCGAGAACTGGATCAGAGCGCGCGGCGATGTCGAAGCCTATGTAGGCCGGGTGGTGAAGCCTGAAGATAATGGTTTTGTCACCGGCGAGCGGCTGACGCCGGAATTCCCTATTCGCAACACGCCGCTGAAGGCAAAAGCGGGCCGCGCCGTAACCCAGCTCGCCTATGCGCGTGCCGGCATCATCACGCCGGAAATGGAGTTCATCGCCATCCGCGAAAACCTCGGCCGGCAGGCCGCGAAGGAGGCGCTCGGGCGCGACGGCGAGAGCTTTGGCGCTGATATTCCCGATTTCGTGACGGCCGAATTCGTGCGGCGGGAGGTCGCGGCGGGCCGCGCGATCATTCCGGCCAACATCAACCACCCGGAAACCGAACCGATGATCATCGGCCGGAATTTCCTGGTGAAGATCAACGCCAATATCGGCAACTCGGCCGTCACCTCGTCGATGGCGGAAGAAGTGGAAAAGATGGTCTGGGCGATCCGCTGGGGCGCCGACACGGTGATGGACCTCTCCACCGGCCGCAACATTCACAACATCCGCGAATGGATCATTCGCAATTCGCCGGTTCCGATCGGAACGGTGCCTCTCTACCAGGCGCTTGAAAAGGTGAACGGCATTGCAGAGGATCTCACCTGGGAAGTCTATCGCGATACGCTGATCGAACAGGCCGAGCAGGGCGTCGATTATTTCACCATCCATGCGGGCGTGCGGCTTGCCTATATCCCGCTCACCGTCAATCGTGTCACCGGGATCGTCTCACGCGGCGGCTCGATCATGGCCAAGTGGTGTCTGCATCACCACAAGGAGAGCTTCCTCTACGAGCATTTCGAGGAAATCTGCGACATCTGCCGTGCCTATGACGTCTCCTTCTCGCTTGGAGACGGCCTTCGCCCCGGCTCGATCGCCGATGCCAATGACGCTGCGCAATTTGCCGAGCTCGAAACCCTCGGCGAACTGACCAAGATTGCCTGGGCCAGGGATTGCCAGGTGATGATCGAAGGTCCTGGCCACGTGCCGATGCACAAGATCAAGGAGAATATGGACAAGCAGCTCAGGGTCTGCGGCGAGGCTCCCTTCTATACGCTCGGACCGCTGACCACCGACATTGCGCCGGGCTATGATCACATCACCTCCGGCATCGGAGCCGCGATGATCGGCTGGTTCGGCACGGCCATGCTCTGCTACGTCACGCCGAAGGAGCATCTGGGCCTGCCCGACCGCACCGACGTCAAGACCGGTGTCATCACCTACAAGATTGCCGCGCATGCCGCCGACCTCGCCAAGGGCCATCCGGCTGCCCGCATCCGTGACGATGCGCTGTCGCGGGCGCGGTTCGAATTCCGCTGGGAAGACCAGTTCAACCTCTCCCTCGACCCGGATACGGCGCGTTCCTTCCATGACGAGACCCTGCCGAAGGAGGCCCACAAGGTGGCGCATTTCTGTTCGATGTGCGGCCCGAAATTCTGTTCCATGCGCATTTCCCACGATATTCGCGCCGAGGCGCAGAAAGAAGGACTGGAAGCCATGGCCGCCAGGTATCGCGATGGCGGCGACCTCTACATGCCGGTCGCCGACGCTGCGAAAACGCTTGCCGGAGAATGACGATGCATGTTCTCGTCAAGGGGGCCGGCGTTGCCGGCCTCACCGTTGCCTGGCAGCTCCATCGGCACGGTTTCCGGGTCAGCGTCGCTGAGCAAGCCGACCAGGTCGGCGCCGGTGCTTCCGGCTTTGCCGGCGGCATGCTGGCTCCATGGTGCGAAAGGGAAAGCGCAGACGAGCCGGTCCTGGCGCTCGGCCGTCTTGCCGCCGATTGGTGGGAGGCAGCGCTGCCCGGCCATGTCAATCGCCGGGGGACGCTTGTGGTGGCGGCCGGGCGAGATGCCGGCGAACTCGACCGCTTTTGCCGCCGGACAAGCGGATGGGAATGGCTGGACGAGCCGGCGATCGCGACGCTTGAACCGGATCTCGCCGGCCGCTTCCGCAGGGCATTGTTCTTCCGGCAGGAAGCGCATCTCGATCCGCGCCAGGCGCTCTCGGGGCTCGCCGCCGGACTTGAGGAAGCCCGCATGCGCCTCACATTCGGCGTCAGGGGCGATGCCGACCTTGCCCCCTACGATCGCGTGATCGACTGCACCGGGGCTGCCCAGATCGGCCGTCTGCCCGGATTGCGCGGCGTTCGCGGAGAGATGCTTTGCGTCGAAACGAACGAGATCTCTCTCTCCCGTCCCGTTCGCCTGCTGCATCCGCGCCACCCGATCTATATCGTGCCGCGCCAGCGAAATCGCTTCATGATCGGGGCGACAATGATCGAAAGCAACGACATCGGCCCGATTACCGCGCGTTCGCTGATGGAGTTGCTGAATGCCGCCTATACCCTCAATCCTGCCTTCGGCGAGGCACGGGTTACGGAAACCGGGGCAGGCGTGCGCCCGGCTTATCCCGACAATCTGCCGCGGGTGACGCAGGAGGGGCGCACCTTCCATGTCAATGGCCTCTACCGTCATGGCTTTTTGCTGGCGCCGGCCATGGCAGGGGAGGTGGCGCGGCTTCTTCTTGGAAAAGACAACCACTCGGAAAGGAAGGCATCATGACCTTCATCATCAACGGCGAGGAACAAGAGGTCGCAGCCGCGACGCTCGCGGATCTTCTTCTCGCTCTCGACTACGAAGGCGAATGGCTGGCGACCGCAGTGAACGGCGAGCTGGTGCACCGTGAGGACCGCGGCGATTTCAGGCTCGGCGAACGCGACCGCATCGAAATTCTCTCCCCCATGCAAGGAGGCTGAGATGCTGAAACTTTATGATGTTGAAGTCCGCTCCCGACTGCTGCTCGGCACCGCCCGTTATCCGTCTCCAGCTGTTCTTGCCGAGGCGGTCAAGCGCTCGAAGACCGAGATCGTCACCGTTTCGCTTCGCCGCGAAGCCATCGGCGGCAAAGCGGGCGGCGCCTTCTTCGACCTGATCCGCGAGCTTGGCGTGCGCGTGCTGCCGAATACGGCCGGATGTCACAGCGTGCAGGAGGCCGTGCTGACGGCGAAGATGGCGCGAGACGTCTTCCGCACCGACTGGATCAAGCTCGAAGTTATCGGACATCACGATACGCTGCAGCCTGACGTCTTCGGCCTTGTCGAGGCGGCCCGCATCCTGACCGGCGAGGGCTTTCAGGTCTTCCCCTATACGACCGATGACCTTGTCGTCGCCGAAAGGCTGCTGGAAGCCGGCTGCCGCGTCCTGATGCCCTGGTGCGCGCCGATCGGTTCCGCGCAGGGGCCGCTGAACCCGATGGCACTACGATCGTTCCGGGCGCACTTTCCGGATGTGCCGCTGATCATCGATGCCGGCATCGGCCGCCCGTCTCACGCCGCCACCGTCATGGAGTACGGTTATGATGCCGTTCTCCTCAACACCGCCGTTGCCGGCGCAGGCGATCCCGCCACCATCGCGGAGGCCTTCGCGCTTGCCATCGATGCCGGCCGCCTGGCGTATGCCGCCGTACCGCTGGAGCCACGCGATATCGCCGTCCCATCCACTCCCGTCATCGGCAAGGCAGTCTTCTCATGAACTTAGACCCCTTCTATCTCATCGTCGACAGCGCCGAATGGGTCGAGCGTCTCGTGCCACTCGGCGTCAAACTCGTCCAGCTGCGCATCAAGGATTGCCCGGCCTCCGTGCTTCGCGAGCAGATCCGGCGATCGAAGGCTGCCTGCGCGGCAGCGGCTTGCCAATTGGTCGTCAACGACTACTGGAAACTTGCCATCGATGAAGGATGCGATTTCGTTCATCTCGGGCAGGAAGACCTGATGGCCGCCGACAGGAATGCCATTCGCCGCGCCGGCCTGAGGCTCGGCCTATCCACCCACGACATATCGGAGCTGGAGACGGCGCTGGCCGCCGAGCCGGATTATGTCGCGCTCGGGCCGGTCTGGCCCACGATCCTCAAACAGATGAAATGGGCGCCGCAAGGCGTTGAACGTCTTTCCGACTGGCGCCAGCGCGTCGGCGCGATACCGCTCGTCGCCATCGGCGGGATCACCGCCGAACGCGCGCCGCTGGTATTGGAAAAAGGCGCCGACAGTGCTGCCGTGGTCACCGATATCACCCGCAACGCGGATCCCGAGGCCCGCGCGCGACAGTGGCTGGCCGCGACCGCGCCGTGGCGGCGCGCGAATGAGGTATCACCGGTGGCCTCTTGATACTGAAGCCGCAAAAACGCGTGGAGACGGAAGCGGATCGACGGCACAGTCAGGCACGAGGCCGTTGCCGGCCGAGCCTTTCGATCACACCTGAGTCGCCACTAACATACCCTTGATAGCAGCGAAGAGCACTTTGCTACGCCTCGTTTGTAAGCGACATAAATTATTCAGAGAGCGACGGCCGAACTATTTAAAGTTAATCCTAAATTAGCGACTCGCGCGAATTCTTCGGGTTATCTGAGCTGTATAGCCCGCCCTAGAGTACTGGAGAATTGTATGAAACGCCCCACCGTCAAACAGACCCTTATTGCCGTTTTGTCTGTTATCTGTGCCTTCCTGATTGCCCTATCGTATAATTCCCTCAGCACAATCTCGACACTGAATGACAGCGCTCAGCAGATTGGCGGCTTCTGGATGAAGCGGATGATCACTGCCAGAGATATCAAAGGCAACTTCTCTGATCTGAAGCTCGCCTATGCGCGCTACCTGTTGGAGGCGTCGCCGGAGAAGCGGGCCGCCGAGGCGAAGCTGATCGACGAGACGAAAGCCGCAGTCGAGCGGGCAATCCAAGAGTATGTGGCGGGCGTCCGAACGGAGAAAGGTCGCGAGCTGATCAATGACGTCAAGTCAGGGCTCAAGAAATATAGTGAGCTCGCCGCGCAAATGGTCCAACTGCAGGACAACGGCAAGACCGCCGAGGCGGGCAGTCTCTTTCGGCAGAACATGGAGGCACAATCTGATCTGGTGAGCCAGGAGATTGCGGACTTGGTGGCCTTCATTCTCGGACAGACCGAAACATATGTGACCACAAGCAATGCAACCGCGGGCAACGCGTTCACGACCACGGCATTGATTGCCACCCTTTCTATTCTGGTCACCTCTGCCGGAGCGCTCTTTGCCGTCTTCGGCATCGCCAATCCGATCCGCCGAATTGCCTCTGCCATGACGATCCTCTCCGACGGAGATCTGCAAAGCGAAATTCCCTACGCTGGGCGTGGCGACGAGATCGGGGCAATGGCGGGAGCAGTGGAGGTGTTTCGACAGAACGCCATCAATGTTCTTCGACTGGAGCAGGAAGCAATGGCATCGCGAAGCCAGTCGGAGGCGACGCGCGCTGCCGCACAGGAGCGCGCCGAACGGGAAGCGCAGCAGTTGCGCTTTGCGACAACGACGCTTGGCGATGGATTGAGACGCCTTGCGGGCGGTGACGTTTCTTTCCAGTTGGCGGAGCCGTTCGCTCCGGAATACGAGGCGCTGCGTGGGGATTTCAATGCTTCGCTTCGACAACTCGGCACAACCATTGGTGCTGTACTGCAGACGGTGCACAGCATCGACAACGGAACATGCGAAATCGCGTCCGGTGCGCAAGATCTCTCCAAGCGGACCGAACAGCAGGCAGCTTCCCTGGAGGAAACTGCGGCAGCCCTCGATGAGATTACCGCCAATGTGACGACTGCCTCGAAGAGAACCGAGGAGGCTCGCACTGTCGCCCAGGTGGCTAATGTCAGTGCAGAACGTTCTGCTGCCGTTGTGTCTCACGCCGAACAGGCGATGCGGCGGATAGAGGAAAGCTCGGAGCGGATATCAAGCATCATCGGCGTCATTGACGACATTGCTTTCCAAACCAACCTCCTGGCGCTGAATGCTGGCGTCGAGGCAGCACGGGCAGGCGAAGCCGGCAAAGGTTTTGCGGTTGTTGCCCAGGAGGTTCGCGAGCTTGCCCAGCGCGCAGCGACGGCGGCGAAGGAAATCAAGGGCCTTATCCAAAAGTCCTCCGCCGAAGTCGGCACCGGCGTAAGACTGGTTCTCGAGACTGGCCAGTCGTTGAACGAAATCAGCGAGCAAGTGTCTCAAATCAATCAGTTGATGGACGCAATTGCTACGTCTGCGCGTGAACAGTCCACCGGACTTGCCGAAATCAATACGGCCGTCAATCAGATGGACCAGTCCACTCAGCAGAATGCCGCGATGGTTGAGCAATCCACCGCAGCGGCCGCTTCCTTGTCGGCAGAGGCGAGCAGACTGCGCGAATTGGTCAATCAGTTCACTCTCGACCGTCAACCCGCTCGGGCCGTTGAGCCTAGACACAACGTCCGCACCATGGCGGCGTGATCACGATCAGGTGCTTGTCCTGATGTAGCCGGGTACGAGAACCAACAGCGCCTTGCTCTCTCCGCAGGCAACTCTTTAAGGGGTGGATCAAGAAGGATGCAAGGTGTTCTCGGCTCGCGATTTCACGACCCTTCTTTCAAAGCATGCTTGACGTGGAGAATGGTGATCGCAACGGTTCCCACAACCATCGGAACAGCAACAAGCATGATCGCTGGATCGACATGGAACCCAGGTCGCATTGTCAAACGAGTTGCAGTCTCCTACGTCACTTTCGCTCATTGGCAAGAAACTGCCGAAACCGCTCGGATCGCGGACGGCTGAAGAGTTCACCAGGCGTGCCCGTTTCTTCCACAACACCTTTGTGAAGAAACACCACTTTGCTGGACACGTCGCGCGCGAAAGCCATTTCGTGCGTCACGACAAGCATCGTCCTACCTTCCTCGGCAAGGGAGCGCATAACCTTGAGCACTTCGCCGACGAGTTCGGGATCGAGTGCGGAAGTCGGCTCGTCAAATAGCATTACCTTTGGGCGCTGTGCCAGTGCGCGAGCGATTGCCGCGCGTTGTTGCTGCCCGCCGGAGAGGTGCGCTGGATAGAAGTTTCGCTTGTCGGCGATACCAACCCTTTCGAGTAGAGCTTCGGCTTCGGCAACGCATTCCGCGCGGTTTCGCTTCTGTACGTGCACCGGCGCTTCTATCACATTCTCCAGGATGGTCATATGCGACCAGAGATTGAAGCTTTGAAATACCATGCCGATGTGTTCGCGCATGCGATCGACTTGCCTGCGATCAGCAGGCTCCGTTCGATGTCCGACTTTCTTCAGAGAATATATTTCGCCGCCGATGCTGATTTCTCCGCTGTCGGGGACTTCAAGCATATTAAGACATCTGAGCATCGTCGACTTTCCGGAGCCGGATGAACCGAGAATGGAAATCACATCTCCCTCATGCGCTTCCAGCGAAACCCCCTTCAGGACTTCCAATGGGCCGAAGCATTTGCGAAGGTCCTTGACCGAAACGGCAGCGCTCCCGTTTTTGTTGTCGCTTGCCAGAACTGTTCCCCTGTCAGACATAGTCACTCCCGTCTAAGATTGCAGCCGTATGCGCATGTGCGGCGAAAGCCAAAAGTCGATCACCATGAGCATTCGGGTGACGATGAAGTTGATCGCGAGATAGATCGCGCCTGCGACAATGAAGATCTCGAAAGCGCGGAAGCTGTCGGCGATTAGTTTTCCAGCAAGGCCGGTGACTTCCATGATCGTAATGACAGACGCGAGTGCTGTTGCCTTGATCATCAGGATGATCTCGTTGCCATAGGCGGGCAGCGCATGCCTGATGGCGATTGGCATGATGATTCGTCTGAACAGGAGAACGCTCGACATGCCGCAAGCGCGTGCCGCCTCGATCTCCTGGCTGGAGACGGCCCTGAGGCCACCGCGGAAAATTTCGCTGCAGTAGGCGGCCGTGTTCAGAGTAAGCGCCAGCACCGCACACCAATAGGGCTCGCGAAAGAACCACCAGAGCCCGAGGTCTTGCAATCCGTGCCGAAACTGGCCGAGACCATAATAGATCAGGAACATTTGGACGAGCAGAGGCGAACCTCTGAAGACGAAGACGTAGGCACCGGCTATGTTTTGTCCAATTGCACCGCCGGTCACCGCCAGCAGCGAGATCGCAAGCGCCAGGATGCTGCCTGCCAGAATGGAAGTGACCGCAAGCTCGAGGGTTAGCGGCACACCGGTCAGAAGCGTGAGAAACGTATCCCACATGAAGCCGATATCCGTCATAGCGCTCTCCTCACGCCTTGGGTCGTTCGAGCTTCCATTCGTTTGAACACAATCGAGGAGAACCAGGTTACGACGAGGTAGAGAATGACCGCCGACAGGTAGAACTCGAATGGCCGGCGAGTGGAGCCTGCGGCGATCTGCGACTGGCGCAGCAGTTCGACGAGGCCCGTGACGGAGATCAATGCCGATTCCTTCAGCACGAGTTGCCAGGTGTTTCCAAGGCCGGGAATGGCGTAACGAAGGACGAGCGGCGCGACGATACGCCTGAATTTGGGCCACGGCCGCATGCCGACGGCGGTGGCGGCTTCGATTTCGCCGCGTGCAACCGATCTGTAGGCTCCGCGAAATACTTCGGCCTGATAGGCCGCCGAAACGACGCCAAGCGCCAGCGTCCCGGTCAAAAATGCCGGCATTCCGATAAAACCTTGATACCCGAAAAGGCCGCCGACAGTCCCTAGGAATGCGCTGCCGCCGAAATAGAAGAGATAGATGACCAGAAGGTCAGGCACGCCGCGAAGGATCGTGGTGTAGCAGTCGGCAAGCCAGCGGAGTCCCATGTGGCGGGACAGCTGCATGAAGGTGACGACCGAGCCGATCACCGTTCCAGCCAGAAAGCCGCAGACGGACACACCGATTGTCATGGCCGCCGCGGTCAGAAGCAGCCATCCCCAACCGGTCGGTCCGAAACCGATGAGAGTCAGGTAACTACCGATAAATGCCATGCGTGGACCTCTTGATGACAGATCAGGGTTGCTTCACTCGGCAGCGCGCCGGTGCGCCCAAATGCGCTGAAGCTTCGACATGTTCTTGAGCGAGCTTTGCACATGCGCCCGAGCTGCGATCGCGGCAGCCTCCTTGTCGCGTGCACAGATGGCGTCCGCGATTGCCCGATGCTCGTCGAGATCGGTGTGCTCCAGGTCAACCCAGAGCACTTCGAGCCAAAGCGCTAGGCGAAGCTGCTGGTAAATTTGATCCGTCGCCCTCACGAGGGCCTCGTTTCGGGTCGATTCGACGATCACGCGATGGATGTGCAATCCGAGATCGAGGTTGCGCGCGGCATCCGATGGCGCCTCGTTGGTCGTTTCCTTGAGGTCCACCATCTGGATGATGACGTCGCGAAGCCGATCGAGGTCTTCCTCGGTCGCCATCTCGCAGGCGAGCTGTGCCGCGCAAACATCGAGCGCTTCGCGAACGACTAGGAGATTGCAGAATTTGGTGACGTCGAGATCGGTCACCGTGTAACCGAAATTCCGCTGCCCGACGACAAGCCCTTCCTCTTCGAGCTTCATCAGCGCTTCGCGCAGCGGCGTTCGGCTGACGCCGAAGCGTTTGGCAAGCGTAACTTCAGAAAGGCGCTCCGAGGGGCGAAGTTGGCCGCTGAGGATCAAGTCCTTCAATTGCGCATAGGTGCTTTCGCGCAACGATCCCCGCTGTTCCGTTTTCGGTGCCAATCAATTCCCCTTCCATTACTGGTGCATTTACCGGGTCCCGGCGATTTCACCATAACGTTTTTCCTCTTGCCCGATCAAGAAGAATACGATTATGTATACAATGTTGGCGACAACAAGCAATGGCCCTAGTTTGCTTCTTGATCGCAGCCTGATGGGGCGGAACATATGGAGGTCCGATGTCGGAGATTCTCAGCCTGGACGAATTGCGGAAGCGCTACTTGAATTCTTCGGGCGGTGAAATGTTCGATGAGGAGTTTCGAAAAGTCGCCGAACTGGTCTTTGGTGACGGCGATAGCCGTCAGGCGCCCTATTGTGGCCTTCCGACATTATTGAAGGCCCCGTATCGTCCCGATGCCGCACCCAATTTCACGGATATGGACATCGCGCTTTTCGGAATTCCCATGGATCTCGGGGTGACGAACCGATCGGGTGCGCGGTTCGGACCGAGGGCCGTACGCAACGTCGATCGCGTTGGGCCCTACAATCATGTTCTGCGAGCCGTCCCGACTGCAAATGCACGCGTTGCCGACGTGGGCGATGTCCCGTTCAAAAGCCGTTTTGATCTTGCTGCGTCCCACCAGGATATTGAGCAATTTGTCCACCGCTTGATAAGGGCTGGAGTCGTGCCCCTAGGGGTCGGCGGCGACCATTCGGTCAGCCTTCCCATTCTAAGGGCCATCGGCAGGCAACGGCCGGTGGGGATGATCCACATCGATGCGCATTGCGATACGGGCGGGTCATTTGAGGGCTGCAAATTCCATCATGGCGGGCCATTCCGCCAGGCGGTTCTCGACGGTGTTCTTGACCCCAGACGGACGATCCAGATCGGAATTCGAGGAAATTCCGAGTATCTGTGGGAGTTCTCCTATGCATCGGGCATGACCGTCATCCATGCGGAGGAAGTCGCCGATCTCGGCGCCAGGGGCGTGATCGCAAAGGCGAGAGAAATCGCCGGATCAGCCCCGACCTACGTCAGCTTCGATGTCGATTCTCTTGATCCGGCCTTTGCGCCCGGCACAGGGACGCCGGAGGTCGGTGGGCTGACATCCGCCCAGGCGCTTGGAATTCTGCGCGGTCTTTCAGGTTTGAACATCGTCGGCGGCGACGTCGTGGAGATCGCTCCGCAATACGACCCTACCTCGAACACGGCGCAAATTGCCGCTCAAGTCTTATTCGAGCTCCTCTGCCTTGCGGCCGAGGCAATCAAGGTTCGCGCGTCCTAGCAAATCGCCGGACGCGCGGAGTCTGCAACAGCCTTGCCTTGGGAAAAGGGCAGGGTGCAACAAAAGGGGAATGCCAATATGCAATTATCAAAACTTTTGCTGACATCCGCTCTGCTTGGCGTGCTGTCGGTTGGCGTCGCCGCCGCGGAGACAAAACCGACGGAGATCACCATTGCAACCGAGGGCGCATACGAGCCCTGGAATTTTACCGGCCCCGACGGCAAGCTCGCAGGATTCGAGATCGATCTTGCCAACGACCTCTGCGCTCGCATGAAGATCAAGTGCACCATCGTCGCCCAGGATTGGGACGGGCTGATTCCATCGCTCACTGCTAAGAAGTTCGACGCCATCATGGCGTCGATGATCGTTACCGAGAAGCGTCTTGCCGTCATATCGTTCAGCAAGCCCTATGCTTCGACGGCGGCCGCCTTCATGGTCGATAAGACCGGCCCTCTCGCAAATCTGCCGGGAACCGGAACGACGGTCGACCTCGCTGGCGACAAAGCGAAGGTCGAGCAGGAATTGCAGCCGCTTCGAGACGCCCTGAAGGGCAAGGCCGTAGGCGCCCAGGTGTCGACGGCCAACGCAGCCTTTCTCGATGCCTATTTCAAGGGTGTCGTCGATCCCAGGGAATACAAGACCGTCGAACAGCATGACCTCGACCTTCAGGCCGGTCGTATCGACGCCGTCGTTGCCCAGAAGACGTCACTGAATGCAACGCTCGGCAAGGAAGACTTCAAAGACTACAAGATCGCCGGCCCCACCTTCAAAGGCGGGGTCTTCGGCCAAGGCATCGCGGCAGGCCTTCGCAAGGACGACACCGTCCTGAAGTCGATGTTCGATGCGGCGATCGAAGCTGCCGAAGCGGACGGCACGATCAACAAACTCGCCCAGAAGTGGATGAAGACGACGCTTGATTGATCAAGCGGCAGCGCTCGCATTTCGGCAGCGATTGGCAGCCGGCGCACCGAGAGGTCGCGCCGGCTGACCGGCCCAGCGTCGCCATCGAAACACACGATCATTTTGGAGACCACTGTGACCATCCTTCTCAACTCCCTCGAGTCCCGCGACGCCGCCTTCGTTCTTCATCCCTACACCAACGCTTCGCAGCATTTGAAGGACGGCCCGCTGGTGATTGCCAAGGGGGAGGGGATCCACATCATCGACAGCGACGGCAATAAATACATAGAGGGGCTTGGTGGGCTGTTTTGTGCCTCGCTGGGTTTCAGCGAACAGCGGCTGGTAGACGCGGCAACCCGCCAGATGAAGGAATTGCCCTTCTATCACAGCTTCGGCGGCAAGACGCACGAGACCGCGGTCGAGCTTGCCGACCGGCTCATCCAGCTTTCACCGGTGCCGATGTCGAAGGTGTTCTTTGCCAATTCGGGTTCCGAGGCCAACGACACGGCCATGAAGCTTGTCTGGTATTATCACAATTCCATCGGCAAGCCGGAAAAGAAGAAAATCATCTCGCGGATGCGAGCCTACCACGGTGTGACGATCGCTTCGGCCAGCCTGACGGGACTTCCTAACAACCATCGCGATTTCGATCTGCCTATCGATCGGGTCCTGCATACGGATTGTCCGGAATTTTATCGTTACGGCCGCCCGGGCGAAACGGCAGAGGAGTTTGCGACGCGCTGTGCAGATTCGCTCGAACAGATGATTCTCGCCGAGGGGCCTGAAACCATCGGTGCATTTTTCGCCGAGCCGTTGATGGCATCAGGCGGCTGCATCGTCCCGCCGCCGACCTATTACGAGAAGATCCAGGCAATCCTCAAGAAATACGACGTGCTGCTGATCGCAGATGAGGTCATCTGCGGCTTCGGCAGGCTCGGCACTATGTTCGGCTCCGAAAGCTTCGGGCTTCAGCCCGATATGATCGTCATGGCAAAGCAGCTTTCGGCCGCCTATCAGCCGATATCCGCACTGATGATCAATGAAAAGGTCCATTCCGCAGTCGTTGCCGAGAGCGAGAAAATCGGAACATTCGGACATGGTTTCACCTATAGCGGCCATCCCGTTGCAACCGCTGTCGCTTTGGAAACCTTGAAAATCTATGAGGAGCGCGACATTGTCGGTCATGTCAGGGATGTCGCCCCGGTATTCCAGAGGCGGTTGAAGGAGCTTGGCGACCATCCGCTCGTTGGGAACGCCCGCGGCCGCGGCCTCATCGGGACTCTCGAACTGGTTCGTAACAAGGAAACCAAAGAGCCGTTCAAGCCGACGGACGGCATTGCCATTCACGCAGGCAAGCAGGCCCAGGTCCACGGCGTCATCACGCGCGCACTTGGCGACAACTACTCGCTTTGCCCTCCGCTCATCATTACCGAAGCACAGATCAACGAATTGTTCGACCGCTCTGCCCGTGCGTTGGATGACACTTACACATGGGCCCGGGCGACCGGCCTCTACTGAGCAAGGGAATCGAAGATATGCGAAATTTCGAAATGCCGGGAAGATCGATAGCTGTCGGCCGCAATGGGATGGCAGCAACATCGCATCCTATGGCGACTTTGACCGCGATCGATATCCTCAAGGCCGGCGGCAAGGCGATCGACGCTGCGGTGGGTGCCTGTGCCGTGCAATGCGTGGTCGAGGCCGGATCCACCGGCATCGGCGGTGATTGTTTTGCGCTCCTCGCATCCAATGGCAATGATGATGTCATTGCCTATAACGGCTCCGGCCGCACGCCGGCCGCCGCGCATTTCGAGTGGTATCGGGACAATGGCATCACCTCGATCGAGCGATCGTCGCCGCATGCGGTGACGGTTCCCGGCGCGGTGGATGCATGGGCGCGTCTGGTCGCAGATCACGGAAGGATGCCGCTCTCCGAAATTCTCGCTCCCGCGATAGCGTTGGCGCGCGACGGCTACGGGATCACTCCGCGAGTTGCCGCCGACATCTCCAATCAACGCGAATTGTTGCTGCGCGATTCTTCGATGCGCCGCATTTTCCTGGCCGATGACCAAGTGCCGCCTGTGGGATCGGTTCAACGACAGTCGGAATTGGCGCAAACGCTGGAGACGATAGCAGCCCTGGGGCGTGACGGCTTCTATCGCGGCCCCGTGGCGGAAGACATGGTGGCGCGGCTGAATTCGCTTGGCGGGCTCCATACGCTTGAGGATTTTGCATCTGCCGCCGGCGAATATGTGAAGCCGATCAGCGCGACCTACCGAGGCTGGACGGTGCATGAATGCCCGCCGAACGGGCAGGGTATCATCGCTCTGATGATATTGAGGATCCTTGAGCGTTTTGAACGCACGGGCGATCCGCTTGACGCTGATAATCTGCACATCGAAATCGAAGCCACTCGACTGGCCTACGCAGCCCGCGATCGGTGGATAGCCGACACCTCGGTATCGGATGTTCCGGTCGATTTCCTGTTGTCCGATGAACTCGCAGATAGTCTTGCGGCCAAGATCAATATGAACGAAGTTGCCGACGCCACGGCGGCTCTCGACGGTGTCGCGCATGCCGACACAGTCTATATTTCGGTTGTCGACAAGGACCGAAATGTTGCGAGCTTCATCAACTCCATCTTCCATTCCTATGGAAGCGGTCTGATGGCGCCAAACTCCGGCGTGTTGTTCCACAATCGCGGGCAGAGCTTCAGCTTGAAACAGGGCCATCCAAACGCGATAGGACCGCGCAAGAGGCCTATGCACACGATCATCCCCGGATTGGTGACACGCCACGGCAAAACCGTTTTGTCATTCGGCGTGATGGGCGGGCACTATCAGGCAATGGGCCACGCCCACTTCCTCTCCAAGCTGTTCGACTTCGGTCTGGATATCCAGAGCGCGATCGATCTGCCTCGGCTCTTTCCGCTCCCCGGCACGGCGACGGTCGAGGCCGAAGCGCGTCTTCGAACCTCCATTGGTGACAATCTCGAAGCGCGCGGTTTCAAGGTTGTCGCGCCGAATTGGGCGATCGGCGGCGCCCAGGCAATCTGGATTGACGATCAACACAATGTTCTGCTGGGCGGTTCCGATCATCGAAAAGATGGTTGCGCGCTCGGCTACTGACGGCAATGGAGCGCGAAATGGCAGCTTATCCGGATACCCAGCTTTACATTGATGGCTTCTGGAGGGACGGTTCGAACGCCCGCCTTTCCATCGTTAATCCCGCCACCGGTGAGGTCATCGGCCGCGTTTCAAATGCCGGCAGGAATGACCTCGACCAAGCGCTGTCCGCCGCCGCCGCAGGGTTCGAGCAATGGCGGCAAGTCAGTGCGTTCGAGAGGGCAAAGCTGATGCGGCGAGCGGCCGAGATCCTGCGCGGCCGTTCGGCGGAAATCTCGCGACTGATGACCTTGGAGCAGGGCAAGCCGCTGGCAGAGTCCAAGGCTGAAACGGCGGGCGCCGCCGACATTATCGATTGGTTTGCCGAAGAGGCTCGGCGTAGCTACGGCCGCCTGATCCCTCCGAGGGCGACCAATGTCAGGCAAATGGTGATCAGGGAGCCTGTCGGCCCGGTGGCGGCCTTCAGCCCCTGGAACTTCCCGCTGAACCAGGCCGTGCGGAAAGTCTCGGCGGCCCTTGCGGCCGGCTGCTCCATTATTTTGAAGGGGCCGGAGGAGACGCCGGCAAGCTGCGCCGAACTTGTTCGCGCCTTCGCCGACGCCGGCCTGCCGGCGGGCGTCCTCAATCTGGTTTTCGGAATTCCGGTCGATATTTCAAATCACCTCATCCCGCATCCCGTCATCCGCAAGATCTCCTTTACCGGATCGACGCCGGTCGGAAAGCAGTTGGCTTCGCTCGCCGGCGCCCACATGAAGCGCGTCACGATGGAACTCGGCGGCCATGCGCCGGCTCTGGTTTTCGATGATGCGGATATCGATCTTGCGGTCAGGATCTTGGCCGGCGCGAAGTTCCGAAATGGCGGCCAGGTCTGCGTGGCCCCAACGCGCTTCCTCATCCAGGAACGGGTCTTTGAAAAATTCCTCGACGGCTTCGTCAAGGCGGCCGAGGCAGTCAATGTCGGCGATGGAATGCGCGACAGCGTAACCATGGGGCCACTTGCCAACGCGCGAAGGGTCGAAGCAATGGAAGCACTGACGGCCGACGCCGTCATGCGCGGCGCGCGGATTGCAACCGGCGGCAAAAGGATCGGCAATCTCGGCAATTTCTTCCAGCCGACGGTTCTGACGGATGTTCCACAAGACGCGCGCGTGATGAACGAAGAACCTTTCGGTCCGATGGCGATCGTCAGCGCATTTTCGGATTACGGTTCTGCCGTTGCGGAAGCCAACCGCTTGCCATACGGGCTGGCTGCATATGCCTACACGACTTCGGCCAAGACGAGCGCCGAGCTTGCGCGCGACATCGAAAGCGGCATGCTTTCTATCAACCACCACGGACTAGCGCTTCCCGAGCTGCCATTCGGCGGCATCAAAGATTCCGGTTATGGTTCAGAAGGCGGGGCCGAGGCAATGGAAAGCTACTTCCATACAAAGCTAGTGACCGAAGCGACATAATTCGATTTTTGACCTCAGGAGGCCCGAAAATTTCAAAAGACCTACCTGAAGGGGTGGAGAATGTTACAAAAAAAATCCAAGACTGGTGTGCTCGGCGCCGAACTGGAAACTGCTTCTGTCCCGGTGTCATGTGACAAAGCGCAACAAATTGCGTGCGACCATTATGGCCTTGCTGGTCGCGCAACATGGCTGTGGGGCGAGAAGGACAGTAATTTTCACCTGATGCTCGAGGATGGTACGGCCTATCTTTTAAAAATCCTCAATCCTGCAGAGGATCCTCTCGTCACCTCTATGCACAGCTTAGCGCTCTTACATGTGGAGGAAGTGGATCCGGGAATTCCCACCCAGCGTGTCATTCGCACGCGTGACGGAGCTGCGGATTTTCGCTTTGTGACGGACGACGGCAGCGAACGCGGCGTACGCATGGTCACCTTCGCGCCGGGCGTTGCTCAACGGACCGCGCCACAGTCTCCCCTGCAGCGCCGGCGGGTTGGCACAATGCTAGGACGTTTGCAAAAGGCCTTGAAGAGCTTTTCACATGAGGCCGCATCACATCGCATCAGCTGGGATTTGAAACATGCGGTAGGGATGCGCGAAGTCCTGCCGACATTTGCCGATCTACATCAGCGAACACGCCTCGAAAATGCGATCGACGAGTTCGAGACGGCGATTGTGCCGATCATGAATGCGTTGGATGCTCAGGTCATCCACAACGACTTCAACATGGAAAACATCCTTGTCGATACGACAATGCCGGATACGATCACTGGCATCATCGATTTTGGCGACATGGTGCACGCCCCGACGCTTTTCGACGTGGGGGTCGCTGCTGCCTATCAGATCGGGGATGAATCTGATCCGATAGGGGCGATGTGCGACCTTATCGGGGGATATCGTAGCGAATGCTCCCTGTCCGACGCCGAAATCCCCCTCATCTACAAGGCAGCGGTCATGCGATTGGTAATGCGGCTTTGTATTCCGAGATGGCGCGCACGGCTGTTCCCCGAGCACGCTCAGCGCTTGACCACCCAAAGTGCGGGCGTTTGGGCGCAATTGGCGCGCCTTGACGCAGTTCCAAGAACCGTCGCTATCGAAAGACTGCGCGAAGCCAATCGGTGATCACAAGCATGAAAAAAACCGTTTCCCCCAAACCGAGCGCACCAATGGTCAATGGTTTCGACTCGGCACGGCTCGGCAGCCTGCCGGAGCGAGAGCGCAAGATGATCGAGCGCCGACAGATGTTACTCGGACCGTCGTATCGGCTCTTTTATGAAAACCCGGTCCATGTCACGAAGGCCAAGGGCGTATGGCTGTATGGACCGGACGGAGAAGCCTATCTCGACGCCTATAATAACGTGCCGTCGGTCGGTCATTGCCACCCGCACGTTGTGGAGGCAATAAGTTACCAGGCGTCGCAACTCAATACGCATACACGTTATCTGAACGAGCAAATCCTCTCCTACTCAGAAAGGCTTTTGGCGACATTTCCGGCCGAACTCGACCGCGTCATGTACACCTGCACCGGAAGCGAGGCGGTCGATCTGGCCCTCCGGTTGGCACGCCATTACACAGGTGGCTCCGGCTTCATTACTACGGAGAACGCCTATCATGGCGTGACGGCCTCGGCGGCGGAAATCTCGCCGTTGCTTGGCGACAGCGTACCCCTTGGCCAGCATGTGCTGACAGTGCCGGCGCCCGACACTTATCGCGCCAATGGTCGCGACGTCGGCGCGGCATTGGCGGACGACGTCGCCAAAGCGATCGGCCACATGCGCCGCCGGGGTATCACGCCAGCCGCCTTTATCGCCGACAGCATCTTTTCCTCGGACGGCGTTTTTGCCGATCCGCCCGGTTTCCTCAAACCCGTCGTCGATGTGCTGAAAAAAGCCGGCGTGCTTTATATCGCTGACGAGGTGCAGCCCGGCTTTGGGCGAATGGGCACAAACATGTGGGGTTTCGCGCGTCACGAAGTCATCCCGGACATTGCAGTGACAGGCAAGCCGATGGGTAACGGAATGCCAATCGCAGCGGTCATTATGAAGTCGGACATCCAGGAGTGTTTCGGCCGGGATATACGTTACTTCAACACATTTGGGGCCAACAACGTTTCCTTGGCTGCTGCCTCGGCTGTACTTGACGTTATCGAGAGCGAAAATCTCATGCAAAATGCGCGCAAGACAGGGGACTACCTGCGCGCAGGAATGAAGAGCCTGAAAGAGACGTTCGGTTCGATTGGAGATGTCCGGGGCAGCGGTCTGTTTCTCGGATTGGAGTTTGTACGCAATCAGGACAGCCGCGAGCCAGATAGCGCCGTCGCGTTGAAAGTTGTGAGCGAGCTACGCGAACGGCGTGTGTTGATAAGTGCTTCAGGACTGAATGGTAATGTTCTCAAAATTCGGCCGCCGCTCCCTTTCTCTCGCGAAAATGCCGATATGCTGCTCAACGCAATTGAGGATGCCCTTGTCGAAATAGAACGCGAGGGCTGAGTACGGCGGCTCACCGCTTTGTGCCACAGAACGCTCACCTCCAGCTTTGGAGGTCGCCACTTGTGCCGCTGTTCCATAATTCAGCTTATGCCAGATTCGCCTGTGGCGGGGTACATTCTATTTCCAAGTGCGACATGCCAATGATTTCAATGGCTTCACTTTGGAGATTTTGGCATGTCCCGATGCTATAT